>CAYYPX010000073.1:0-7968 GCA_964473655.1 uncultured Micavibrio sp. | reverse complement strand
TTTGCAGACCGCCGATTTTGTGTTTCGAATTGTGAATAGCATTTGTTTCTATGTACGAGGGGGATCACTATGTCTGAAGACGTCTCTGGCTGGACAGCCACCAAAAGACTCAAGCATAACATCCTAAAGCCTGCTTTTAGCCAGCATAAAGGGGCAGAAGCCATTCTCATGATCCAGTGGTGTCTGGCACAAGGGCGCCACAAGAATGAGATTTGCGCGGCCGCCTATAAAATTGACTGGAGTGCCTTGTTGCAGTCACCGACAAACGGCGGCAAACCTTTGTCGATCAATGGGTGGATGTAAATCTGTGTGATGAAGGTGAGCATCAGCAAAAGTTCGACGTAATGTAAGCCTGCCGGGTCCGATCTCGCTTTTTCCCAGACTGAATTCTAGAATGATAAGTTAAATAGGATGTAGCAGTTCCCCGCCGTTACAGTAACGTCGTAACGGCCGTTGTTGAAATCACAACCGGTTTCGCCTGTACCACTTACATTGGCCATGACAAGTCCTGAAAACGGGTCCTGATCACCGTCAATCAAAAGGTCTATGTGGGCTGTTTCACGTGCATTGAAAATTCCCCCGCCGGGGCAGCCTCCCGTTTCATTGTTCGCGCAGGCTTTGATCGAAATACCGTGAACCCCCTCTGGATTAACAGGGGATGCCGCGCGGTTATAAACGGAAAAGACGCCGCCTATCGGTGCTGCCGGGTGTGTAACACCGGTGCGCGGATCGGCAGGGTTCGCTTGAGTGTCTATACCTCTAATTAAATCTGCCGCCTGTAAATGCTTCCAAAAAAGCGTTGTTTCCACACGGGGTGGTGCTGCGCCGGATTGGTCCAAGATGGCGGTTCTACCGCGCAAGCCAATACTACCGTCACCATTGCCGCCATCGCAGATGGCGCCGCAGTTTGCAATGCGTGTGCTGGCATTGCGCATATCACCCGGCAATACAGTGTATTTGCTTTTGAAGATTTCGACGGCGGCGCCATATCCTTTGACATCCATCATCGTACGCTTGATGCGAGAATTGACTATCAGTTCATGGCCTTTGAGGATGCCGCCAATCAAGATGCCGATGATTACCATCACGATGGCAAGTTCAACGAGAGTAAAACCCTTAGAGGATATTTGATTGCAGATCCTTTGAAGCATATTTCCTAACCCGTGTAGGATTACAAAATCGATTGCCCTGTTTTCTTCCAATCATCCACGAATGTTGCCAAACCCTTGTCGGTCAGCGGGTGGTTGTAGAGCTGCTTGATCACGCTTGGTGGGCAAGTCACGACATCCGCGCCGATCTTGGCGGACTGAATGATGTGAACAGGGTGGCGTACAGAGGCCACGAGAACTTCGGTGTACCATTCCGGATAGTTCGCGTAGATCTGGACGATATCTTCGATCAATTGAATGCCATCTTGGGCGAGGTCATCAAGGCGGCCGACAAATGGAGAAATATATGCGGCTCCTGCCTTCGCGGCGAGGATTGCTTGTGCCGGTGAGAAGCACAGCGTGACGTTGACCATGGTTCCAGCGTCCGACAATTCTTTACATACTTTCAAACCGGCGGGTGTCAGCGGAACTTTTACCGTCACGTTATCGGCAATAGCGGCAAGCTTTTTGCCTTCTTTCAGCATCGTTTCGAAATCCGTGCTGGCGACTTCCGCGCTGACGGGGCCTTCGACGACGGAGCAGATTTCTTCTATCAGTGGGATGAATTGTTTGCCTGATTTTGCGATCAGCGATGGGTTGGTGGTAACGCCATCGAGCAGACCTGTGCTTGCAAGGTCTTTGATGTCATTAATATCGGCTGTATCGACGAAAAATTTCATGGTGTCTCCTGTGGCGTTGTGACGACACTATCCATATAGGGATGGGCGCCAAACGGCAAGGGGCTAGTTGTCCTTTAGAACGGCCTGCGGTGCTTCATGGTGCCTTTGCGATGCGGCTCGGGGGCTTTGGGTTGCGTAGGATTTGGTTCAAAGTTCACTTCCTTGAACATCCTCATAATTCCGTGACAGACTTCTCTTATTATTTTGTATCTGTCAGGTACATCCATAACCCGTCCTCGAGCGAAATTGCGGCGGAGCGGTGTAATGTTTGGAGCCGTTTCATGGTTCGCTATCACATAGTTTGCAGATGCCATAGAAAGGGGAATTATTTGAGCCCAGATCTGGTCCATTTCATCGCGTGAAAAGCCGATATGGTCGATGGGCGAAAGGCTTATTTTTTTACTGATGGAATTTAAGATGGCGATTGTTGGTGCAAGTTCTCCGTTATTTGGAGCGTTGCCGAGCAGTTCCTTGGCAAGAATTTCCCATCTTTTTGCGCATTGAGCTTTTTTCGATGTTGGGCGGGTATCTATTTTGTTCGTATCAATCGATAAGACGGATTTTTCCGAGAAATCGTGAAAGCTGTGCGCGTGCAAAGGAATTGCCTCTAAAGCTTTGTCGAGTTGTTCGATGGAGAGGATGAAAAATTTCCCCTTTTGCCCTGAAAAGGCGGTCGTCAGGACCTTTCCCAAAAGTTCCGATATTTTTTTCATACTCTAAGGTCCGTCGGTTTTCTGGCGATAGTGTCCAGAATGATAAGATTGTTCTTTTTAAAATAGTCCAGCACGGATTGCTCGCTCGGTATTTCTGGAAGTTTCAAGAGGTCTAATTTAAATCGGACCAGTGGATTGTTCGGCCTGAATTCCTTATATTCGAATTTTCTACCTAGATGATTTATTCCGTAGATCAGGGGCAGAACAAGTTTTGCTTTCTTGAAATTTTCTTCTGTATCGACATTCTCGTAGATCATATGAAGTATTTCTCGATTGTCGAGTATGTCCATCAGCACCCGTGTTGGAACATTGATCGAGCCGGTTAGGTCATCTGTGGTTTCTAGTATCTCGGCGAGCTGTAGGACATTCTTGGCTAAGCTGTGTTGCGGATAAAAATGGGAGATCGTTGACGCGGCCGCCGTGATGGTTTCCGCAATCTCTAAATTGTTTTCAGCGGCAAACTTGCCGCACATTCTATTCTTGGGTTTTTGAATAAAGGTAAGGAGATCGTCGCGAGTGAGCGTAATGTGCGGCTCCAAGGACTGGGTAAACAGCCCGCCAACCTCTAAAAATGCTCTTTTCAAGCTTTGTAACACCGCTCTTGTTCCTTATAGTCTTCTTTATTAAACAGACGCTACGCTTTTGGGTTTTTTATGTCAACGAAATCGGTGTTGGTACCGTATCCTATTGATCGCGCTTATGATTATGCCGTACCGGATAGTCTGGATATCGGCGCGGGTGACTATGTTATCGCACCATTGGGGCAACGGAACGTACCCGGCGTAGTTTGGGGCGAGGGTAGCAAGGACATCATTGCGTCTCCGAAATTAAAGGCCGTCTATTCAAGGTACGATCTTCCGCCTATGCCCGAAGCGCATCGTAAATTCCTAGAATGGGCGGCGCATTACACGATGACCGATCTGGGATCGTTTTTAAAATTGTCCTTAAGTGTTCCCGCCGCACTCGAAACACCGAAAGAAATAAAAGCATTCGTGATCGGTGGTGTGAAAGAGAGCGAGCAGGGATTATCACCGCAGGCAAAACGTGTTCTGGATGTTGCACGGGATGGCCTTGCGAGGAAAGCATCGGAGCTTGCCAATGAAGCCGCTTGCGGCGCGGGCGTTGTGAACACGCTTGCGACCAAAGGCTATTTAAAAGAAATCACCGTGCCGCATACACCGCCTTGCCGCCGTCCGGATGTTGAGCGTCAAGGTACGAAATTATCGGTGGCGCAGGACAAAGCTGCGCAACATTTGATCAAGGAAGTCGAAAGTGGCATTTACGGCGCAAGTTTGCTCGATGGTGTGACGGGTTCCGGTAAAACGGAAGTTTATTTCGAGGCCGTTGTCGCCGCGCTCAAACAAGACAAGCAGGTTTTGATTTTGTTGCCGGAGATCGCGCTTTCGAATGCGTTCTTGGGTCGTTTCAAGGAGCGGTTTGGATGCGCGCCTGCGCTTTGGCATTCATCGCTTTCCGATTATCAGCGCAAAATTACATGGCGTGGTGTGGCGAGTGGCGAGAGCAAGGTTGTTGTTGGCGCGCGCTCTGCATTATTTCTTCCTTACAAAGACCTCGGTCTTATCATCGTCGATGAAGAACATGATCCGGCTTATAAACAAGAAGAAGGCGTAATTTACAATGCCCGCGACATGGCAGTCGTGCGTGCACACATGGGCAAAATTCCCGTCGTACTTGTTTCGGCAACACCAAGCTTAGAGACCATGCAGAATGTCTGGCTTGGAAAATATGATCATCTTCATTTGCCCGATCGCCATGGCGGCGCGGGTATGCCGGATATTCATTTGATCGATTTGAAGAAAGACAAGCCGGAGCGACAACATTTTATCGCGCCATCCTTAAAAGATGTGATGAAAGATACGCTGGACGATAATGGGCAGATATTGTTGTTCCTCAATCGCCGTGGTTATGCGCCGCTTACGCTGTGCCGGACGTGTGGTCATAGATTTGAATGTCCGCGCTGCACGGCTTGGTTGATCGAACACAAGAAAACAAATCATCTTCATTGTCACCATTGCGGGTTTGAAACGCGCGTGCCGCCGACTTGTCCGAAGTGCGGCGATGCGGATTCTCTTGCGGCTTGCGGTCCGGGCGTCGAACGTATTCTGGAAGAAGTGAAAGAATTCTTTCCAGATGCGTGTGCCGCGATTTTATCGAGCGATACGGCAACAACGCATGAGCAACTTAAAAAAATGCTCGATGATATTCGTGAGCATAAAATCGATATTATTATAGGCACACAGATAATCGCAAAGGGGCACCACTTCCCGAAACTTACTTGCGTTGGTGTGATTGATGCGGATTTAGGATTGGCTGGTGGAGATCTTCGCGCGAGCGAGCGCACATTTCAGTTGCTTCATCAAGTTGCGGGGCGTGCGGGGCGTGAAAGCGAGAAGGGGCATGTCTATTTGCAAACATACAATCCAGAGAGCCGCGTGATGCGGGCGTTGGCGAGCGGTGGGCGCGATGATTTTCTGGAAGTAGAGGCCCAGCAACGAGAAGCTGCGAAGATGCCGCCGTTCACAAGGCTCGCGGGCATTATCGTATCGGGGCGCGAGGAAAGTCAGGTTTTGCAAATCTCAAAGCAGCTTGGCCAAAGTGCACCATTCGGCGCCGGCATTCAGACGTTAGGGCCTGCCGATGCGCCGATGTATCGCTTGCGCGGGAAGTATCGTCGCCGGTTGCTCGTGCGCGCTGAAAAAAATATCGATATTCAGAAATCAATCGAAGCGTGGATCGATGGTTTGAAAATTCCATCCACCGTGCGCGTGCAAGTAGATATTGACCCGCAGAGTTTCTTTTAAGCTTACTCCATAATAAAAATCATGCGTTGGCTTTTTGCATTCATGCGTTCCGGGCTCATGTGGGAAATAGTGTTGTCCATGATAACGGCGCGGTTGAGCGGAAAAGAATGTTCCATGTTATTTGTATCCTGCCATATAGTGCTTAACCCGTGCGGTGTGCACGTTAGTGCCGGTCCATGGCAATGCGGATATCGTGTTTGAGGGTATCCATTGATCCATATGTATATGCCAAAGGGAACCGCGCCGGTTGCGTTCTCAAACATTTCGCATAGTTTTTTCAATCCGTTCAAAATAGCGGGGCTGCCATCAATGGATGATTGTATAAAAATTTTATGTAAGGTTTCTTTGCGTTCTTCATAAGGTGCCAAAAAAGAAGTTTCGCTTAAAAGTAAATCTCTTAAAGAAACGTCGAAGACGCTTATTTTATAATGTCGATCTAAAGAATCCTCGACTTTCGAACGGCAATACTCTTCAAGTTGTTCTAATTCTTCTGGCGAAAATATCGGTTCGTTTAAAACAATCGCACCGATCTCATATTCTGCGCGGCGGCGAAATAAAGCCGATTGCTCAATACTGGCTACGCGTAAAAAACGAGCGTCTTCGGGCAATCTATCTTCGGCGCGGAACAAACCCATCGAACTCTTCCCGTGAATGTCTTAGGATAGATCAAGGAATAGGCCGGGGTTAAATATATGTCAAATAATTTTGCAGCGACGCCACGGCAAAGCCTCCCCAATGCCCTGACGTCCTATGATCTTCTCAAATTCGCCGCGCTCGCGTTAATGATTATCGACCATGTCGGCGCGATCTTTTATCCGGATGAACTGTGGCTCCGCGTCGCTGGGCGTATGTCGGCACCGATCTGGTTGTTCCTGATCGGATACGCCAAGAGTCGCGATCTCACGCCACCCATCTGGATCGGCATGATCGTGCTGATCGTTTTCAACCCCGTGGTGGGGCAGCCGTTATTGCCGGTCAACATTTTGGGTACGATGATCTTGTGCCGTTTGCTGCTCGATCCGGTTATGAACGTAATCGCGCGTAATCCGAAAATGCTTTATCCGGTTTGCACCGCGCTTTTCTTCCTGACGCTGCCGACTTTTCCAGTTATCGAATATGGAAGCGGGGCCATGTTGCTGGTGATGCTTGGATACATGACGCGCAATCGAGAATCGTTTCCGTTCACAAAAGATCAATATCTCGCCTTTGCTTTTGTCGCTCTGGCGGCGCACGCCGTCATCCAGTGTTTCCTGTTCTTCCAGTTCGACGATGTCCAAAAAATGGTTGTTATGGGTGCCATGTTGATGCTGGCGGTTGTGTTCATTTCGTTCCAGCCCGTACTCTATCCGAACCTGACCAAGCGCCTGCCGCCGCCGGTTGTTTGGCTGGTCCAGATCGGCGGGCGGCACAGCCTTGCTTTTTACGTTTTGCACATCCTCGTTTTCAAGACAGCGGCATTGCTGTTAGGGCTTGAAGGATATAGGCTTTTTAATTTCCATATTTTTTAATGCAAAGCCGTTTTTGAGGCTGTGAAAAACCGCCCGAAAGGGCGGTTCGCAATGCTTGCAACCCGTCCCCCCGTATGCTATCTCAAGCGCGACTTTTGAACATTTTACCCAAGGGACATGCGTGGCTTCTAATAATAGATCCTCAGGCACTGCCGCCTTCCGATATGCGTCTGCTCTGGTCGATCTGGCCATGGAACAGAATGCGATTCCCAAAATCGAACAGGACGTTGCCGATTTGAAGGCGATGATCGCGGGATCGAAAGACCTGCAATCTCTCATCAAATCGCCGCTGACGAATGCGGGCGCGCAAGCGGCAGCGATGTCGGAAATCGCGGATAAGGCGAAACTCAATCCGCTGACCAAAAATTTCCTTCTGACGCTGGTGCAAAATCGCCGTCTTCGCGATATCGATGCCGTGCTGAAAGCGGTAGAAGCGAATTTATCCGCCCGCCGTGGCGAGCTTCGCGCGAAAGTGGAAAGCGCGGTAGCGTTGACCGATGCCCAGAAAAAATCTTTGGCAGAACAACTCTCCAAAACCATCGGTCAGCCAGTGGCGGTCGATGCAGACATCAATCAGGAATTGATCGGCGGCGTGGTGATCACGCTGGGCTCGCTAATGATCGATGACTCGGTCCGCACCAAGCTGGAGCGCATGGGCCGCACGATGAAACACAAAGGCACGAACGCCGCTTAACGAATTTTATTTAAAGAGGAAGAAAACGAAAATGGAAATCAAAGCAGCCGAAATATCGGAAATCCTGAAAAAGCAGATCGCGAATTTCTCCGCGCAGGCAGATGTTGCCGAAATCGGACAAGTTCTTTCAATCGGCGATGGCGTTGCCCGTGTGTACGGTCTTGATCGCGTTCAGGCCGGTGAGATGGTGGAATTTCCGGGCGGTATTAAAGGTATGGCGTTGAACCTTGAAACCGACAACGTGGGTGTTGTTGTGTTTGGTTCCGACCGCGACATTAAAGAAGGTGACATCGTTAAGCGTACAGGCCAGATCGTTCAAGTTCCTGTCGGTAAAGGTTTGCTCGGCCGTGTTGTTGACGGTCTTGGAAATCCTATCGATGGCAAAGGCCCGATCAAGGATGCA
>CAYYPX010000072.1:0-7980 GCA_964473655.1 uncultured Micavibrio sp. | reverse complement strand
TCCTTTAACGTTGGGATTTAGCTCGGCGCCCAATCCCGCCGTGCAGCCCGATGTGATTATCTATGCCGCGCTGGTGAATGTTGGTTACGCGATCAAGATGATTTATCCGCAACCTAAAGAGGGAACGATTTTCGTTCCGCAAAAAGACGGGTGGGGACCTTGGCTGTACGCGAAGATGAAGGAAAACCCGAACCGCGCGGCGGGCACTTTGTGGAACACGATATCAATTCCGTTTGCGGCGAATGCTTTGTACGAAGGTGATATGTTCAAGGCTGGTCTGGCATTGTTTGGATTGCTTCCGAACACGTTTACGGCGTTGTCACAGAAGAGAGTGCGCATTGTTCCTGAAGAACAGCAGGCAGCGCCAACTCCAATGCAGGCATAAGAGAGTTTTATGAGTAAGAATCTCTATAACGTCTGGACGGATGGAAGTTACCGCAACAAAAAGGCCGGTGGCGGATGGATTATTTCAGGCGGCGGCGAAGTGCACGAAGGTTCTTCATCCTTATCAGAGCTTGAGGATGGAGATTTGCCGCACGGATCGGACATTTCCGAAGTTCTGGCCGTGGTGGGCGCGTTGCGGGAGGTTCCGCAAAAATCAAATGTGTCGCTTAGGCTGGATTGCCAAAATGTGTGCGACTGGTTGAGCAAAGGCAAGATTACCACGGCATCAAAACATTCCGCGCCGACATTGACGCAGTTGTTCGATGAAGCGGTTGTTCTGATCGGCGGGCTTGGGTCGTTTTCTGTGGAACGTGTCTCCGGCAAACAGAATGAAAAGCTGAACCGTGTTCACACGCTTTCGCAAATAGCCTCTAGTCACGGGCGTTAGTTATTCCGCCGCAACTTTAAGCGCTGGTTTCTTTTGCAAAATCGGTTTCAGATAATGGCCGGTATAGCTTTCTTTTACCTTGGCGATTTCTTCGGGTGTGCCGGTGGCAAGAATGGTGCCGCCTTTGTGCCCACCATCGGGGCCGATATCGATCACCCAGTCGGCCGTTTTGATGACTTCCAGATTGTGTTCGATGACAATGCACGTGTTGCCTTGATCAACGAGCGTATGAAGCACTTCCATCAATTTGCGGACATCTTCGAAATGAAGACCGGTGGTTGGTTCATCCAGAATATAAAGCGTTTTGCCAGTCGAACGTTTGGAAAGTTCTTTCGATAGTTTCACGCGCTGCGCTTCGCCGCCGGAAAGGGTGGTAGCAGGCTGGCCGACCTTGATGTAGCCAAGGCCGACTTCGCACAAAGTTTCCATGGTTTTGCGGATCGTCGGCACGGCCTTGAAAAATTCGGTTGCGTCTTCGATGGTCATGTCGAGAACATCGGCAATGGATTTATCTTTGAATTTTACTTCCAGCGTTTCGCGGTTATAGCGTTTGCCTTTACACGCTTCGCACGTGACATAGACATCGGGCAGGAAGTGCATTTCAATTTTGATGACGCCATCGCCTTCGCAGGTTTCGCAGCGTCCGCCTTTCACGTTGAACGAGAAACGACCGGGGCCGTAACCACGTGCTTTGGCTTCGGGAAGTCCAGCGAACCAATCGCGGATGGGAGAGAATGCGCCAGTATAAGTCGCGGGGTTAGAACGCGGGGTGCGCCCGATCGGGGATTGATCGATATCGATGACTTTGTCGATATGTTCCAGCCCTTCGAGTTTTTTATACGGGAGCGGATGATCGCGCCCACCCATGAGTTTCTGATGCACGGCACGATAAAGAGTATCGATGGTGAAGGTTGATTTGCCCGAACCGGACACGCCGGTGACGCAGGTAAACGTACCCAGCGGAATTTCGGCGGAAACGTTTTTAAGGTTGTTGCCGGAAGCGCCGGAGAGTTTCAGCGACTGGCCTTTTTTACCTTTGCGGCGGGTTTTCGGCACAGGTACTTCTAGTTCACCTGTCATGTAACGCGCGGTGAGAGATTTTTTGTTCTTGAACACTTGCGCCGGCGTTCCTTCGGCGATGATCTGGCCACCATGCACGCCCGCGCCGGGGCCCATATCGATCAAATGGTCGGCGAGACGAATGGCGTCTTCATCATGCTCCACGACAAGAACCGTATTACCGATATCGCGCAGATGTTTGAGCGTATCGAGTAAACGGTGATTGTCTTTTTGGTGCAGGCCGATTGATGGCTCATCGAGAACGTACAAAACGCCCGTCAGGCCGGAGCCAATTTGTGATGCCAAACGGATACGTTGTGATTCACCGCCGGACAAAGTGGCGGACCCGCGCGAAAGGGTTAGATAATCAAGCCCGACATTCATGAGGAAAGTCAGGCGATCATTGATTTCCTTTAAGATTTTTTCGGCGATCTGTTGTTTTTGTTTATCCAGTTTCTTGTAGATGCCAGCAAACCAAGCGTGGGCGTCTTCGATGCTCATTTGAGACGCTTCGCCGATATGCTTGGTGGCAATTTTGACGGAAAGAGCTTCGGGTTTCAGGCGGTAACCATGACAATCTTCGCAGGGCGTGCTGGCCTGATATTGCGAGAGGTCGTCGCGTGCGGATTGTGATTCCGTTTCGATCAAACGGCGTTCGAGGTTTGGAATAACGCCCTCGAAGGGTTTGGTCGTTTTATAAGAGCGCGCGCCATCATCATAGGTAAAGGTGATTTCGTGTTCGGTACCGTAGAGAACGGCGTTACGAACATCTTCCTTCAATTTGTTCCATGGCGTATTCATTTTGCCGCCCATGTCTTTGACGACGGCTTCGAGCGTTTGCATGTAATATCGGGAGAAGTTTTTAGACCACGGCGCAACAGCACCGTCTTCAATGCTCAGCGAACCATCCGGCACAACGATGTTTTCTTCGAAGCTCAAGACTTCGCCAAGACCGTCGCATGAAGGGCAGGCGCCGTGTGGTGAGTTAAACGAAAACAGGCGCGGTTCGATTTCGGCAATCGTAAAACCGGAGACGGGGCACGCGAATTTTTCGGAGAAGAGATGTTCCTTGCCAGTGTCGGCTTCTTCGGCGATTACGAGGCCATCGGCCAAGCGCAATGCGGTTTCGATAGAGTCGGCGAGGCGGTTGCCGAGATCGTCGCGGACAACGATACGATCCACCACCACGGAAATATCGTGTTTGAATTTTTTGTCGAGGTTTGGTGCTTCGGAAATGTCATAGACTTTTCCATCGACCTTCACACGCTGGAAACCCTTGGCCTGATATTCCTTGAATTCTTTTTTGTATTCGCCTTTGCGGCCACGCGCGGTGGGGGCAAGGATCATTAGTTTCGTGCCGCTCGGCATTTGCATGATGCGGTCAACAATTTGCGACGCGGATTGCGATTCAATTGGTAAACCCGTCGCAGGAGAATAAGGAACGCCGACGCGCGCCCACAGAAGGCGCATATAATCATGAATTTCCGTGACCGTACCGACGGTCGAGCGCGGGTTCTTACTTGTCGTTTTTTGTTCAATGGAAATGGCGGGCGACAATCCTTCGATGGAATCGACATCCGGTTTTTGCATCATCTCCAAAAACTGGCGCGCGTAAGCGGAGAGGGATTCGACGTAGCGGCGTTGCCCTTCGGCATAAATCGTATCGAAGGCGAGGGAGGATTTGCCCGAACCGGACAGGCCCGTAATCACCACGAGCTTATCGCGCGGAATATCCACGTTCACATTCTTGAGATTGTGTTCCCGCGCACCGCGGATGGAAATTTTGGTTAGCATATGTTCCTGTTATGTTCCCTGCGTCTTACTTCTTATAAGATGAAGTCATATGGCCGCGCAAGGGGGATTTTCAATGCTTCGGAGTGTTGGAAAGAATTACAAGGGAGCAAGAATACGGGCGGCATGGGAGAGGAAAAGGCCAACTTTATAATAGTCCCAATCCCGTTCATCGCGTTTTTTCAGATCTTGCAGAAGTGGCCCAGCGACTTTTGCGTCAAAGTCATGTTTTTCTTCAGGTGTGTGTCTGTAGACAAACGTATCGAACACAGGGCGGCCAATGGTTTGTTCGATTTTTTTAAATAGAGAAAGTCCTTTTAAGGTATCTGCGTCGTGTTCAAAACCTTTTGGTTTTTCACCTTTGATAAACTCATCGATGTGATGACCTAATTCATGGATGTAAACCTGAATGGCATTATATGGCGTGCCCTCAGCAAACATATCCATTTCTAGTACGACAACATCGTTGTCGCTCCCGTATCTTTTCGTGGGGCCGTATAATCCCAAGTTGCCTTCTTTCAATGACAAATATTTTACATCTGGCATGGAAATATTTTCAAATCCATCACCTAATTCTTTGACGGTCGAAATAATCTCTTCGCCTATTTGTTCTATAAGGTTTTTACGTTCTTCAATTGAAAGAACGGCCCAATTGTATAGCTCGGAAATCTTCGACGCGGTTTTAAGTCTTTTATGCAAGGAGGTGCGAATTGTATCTTCTAAATCATAATAAGCATCAGAAAATTTAATGGCGCTCAATTCATGTTTAATGGCGGGCGGGATTTTTCTAACCGTTTCCAAAAATTTATTAGTTATGCGGCTATCAAAATCGTCTTCTGCTTTTTGTTTCACATACAACGAAATGGCGTTCACAAAATAACTGACGTAACGAATAGCCAGAGCATTTCTAGCAATGCGATATTCGTTGGTATCTTTTTCATGAAAATTCAGATGGGCATGACAATTTTTAATAAATTGAATGTCTTCAATTTCTGAAGCGGGGCGGCCAGTGCTAACTTCGAAAATATCGCATAATTTTTGAGGGAAGCGCGTCAATTGTTCAGGATGAACAGCATGGGTCGCCAAATCAGCGATCGCGTCATAATACTCATTGAAGTCCAAATTACTCATAAACCTTTAGTACTATGGAAACATTATTCTGTCGAATCAATGCTTCTGCTTCAAGAACCCGCCGCTTTGAAGGCCCCAGAGGCGGGCGTAGAGTCCGTTCTTGGCGAGTAGTTCGTCATGCGTGCCGTCTTCGACAATCTTGCCGTGATCCAGAACAATGAGTCGATCCATGTGCGCGATGGTGGAAAGACGGTGCGCGATGGCGAGCACGGTTTTTCCTTTCATCAAATCCTGCAACGAAGCTTGGATCAATTGTTCGCTTTCGGAATCAAGCGCGGAGGTGGCCTCATCAAGAACGAGGATCGGTGCGTTCTTTAAAATAGCGCGAGCGATGGCGATCCGTTGACGTTGGCCACCCGACAATTTGACCCCGCGTTCGCCGGCATGGGCGTCATATCCGGCGCGGCCTTTTTTATCGAGCAAATCATGAATGAAATCATCGGCATGGGCGCGGCGGGATGCTTCGAGAATTTCTTCTTCAGACGCATCGAGGCGGCCATAGCGGATATTGTCACGGATGGAGCGGTGGAGCAGGTCGGTTGTTTGCGGAATAACGGCGATTTGCGCGCGCAATGAATCTTGATGCACTTTATCAATCGCTTGTCCGTCGATCAGGATTGAGCCTTCTTGAATATCGTATAAACGCAGCAGGATTTGCATGAGCGTAGATTTGCCTGCGCCGGATGGGCCGATCAAACCAACCTTTTGTCCCGCCGGAATGGAAAGATTAAAACGGTCGAACACGGTTGTCTGTCCGTAAGAGAAATGCACCGAGCGGAAATCGATGGACGCGTTATTTACGATCAAATCTTTTGCGCCTTCGGTGTCGGTCACGGTATGTCGGATGGTGATGGTTTCCATACCTTCTTGCACCTGTCCGAAATTTTCGAACAAAGCGGTGAAAGTATCCGACATCCACCACGACATGTTCATCAAGCGAATGGCAAGCGGCAGGATCATGGCGATATCGCCGACGGAGAGCGCACCTTCCGCCCATCCATAAGCGGCGAGCACGAATGCGCCGCCGATGAAAAGGGAACTGAGAACTTCCAGCCATATCTGCATGCCGTTCACGGTGTGCATCATATTCTGGCCACGCTCGGTCGATTTGCTTAAGGAAGATGTCAGATATTGATCTTCATGTTTTCTACGCGCAAAAAGTTTAACGGTGAGAATGTTCGTCAACGTATCAACAAAGCGGCCGCGGATAATGCTGGTCTGATCATAAAGGTCTTTGGATGCGCCGTGAATTTTGGGGATGTAGATGCGAAGTAAAAAGCCGTAGCAAACGATCCACACGATCGTCAATAATCCGAAAAGCCAGTATGCATTGGTAAAAAGAATGAGTGAGCCGATGAGTGAAACCACGGCAAAACCAACCGACATGGTTAGCATCTGGATAATGGTAGAAATAGCGGAAGGCGTTTCTACGACTTTGCTCGCCAATCTTCCGGCGAAATCATCTTGGAAATAACCGTAGCTGTGATGGTGCATGTATAATGCAAGCTGCCTGCGCATCATATTTGTGAAGGCGGGGCGCAGGTTTGACATCAGCCACTGGGCGTATCTTGCCAAGGCGGGCTGACCTATTAGGACGATAGTAACAAACCAGAAAAATGGCCAAGCGAGATTGTTTATCAATTCCGTGATATCACTTGATTGCGCAAAGCCATCCACAAGAAGCTTTAAAAAGAGATATTGTAGGGGTTCGCCGCTATGCGCGAGAATGAACATAAGAGCCATCCAGCCGAATTGTGCTTTGCCCTGACGAATAAAATACCAGATGAAAGGCAGCAGCTTGCTCGGCAGGTTTGGCACTGCCTCGGGTAGTTTTTCGATATCAAGCGTATGAAGTTTCATCATTTTTTCCCTGCCCAGCTATTTGGCGGGAAAATTCAGAAATAACAAGTGGGTGGGCTTGATATTTTACCGGCCGGTCTAGTTTAACCGTCATTGAAACTCTCGAAGGAGCAAAAGAATGTCTTATGAACTTTACACAATGGCCGGTTCCTGTTCGATGGCTATCCATGCCGTCATGAACGAATTGGGCCTGAACCCAAAAATCCACATCATGGAAAAGAATGATGGCGCGAATGGCATAAAGTCACCCGCCTATTTGAAAATGAACCCGCGCGGCAATGTTCCGTTTATCACCGAAGACGGCAAAGGCTTGGCCGAGGGCGCAGCCATCATCACCTATCTTTGTGACAAGGAAGGCAAGCTGTTGCCGAAAAGCGGTTATGAGCGCGCCAAAGCTCTGCAATGGTTGATGTTCGCAAATTCCACGTTGCATCCAGCCTATGGCCGCACATTCTGGATCGGGGCGAATGTCCCGCAAGCGGCGCAGGAAGAATCGTTGAAGAATGCCCGCGCGCAAATTCAGCAACTCTGGGATTATGTTGAAGCTGAATTGGAAAAGGCCGGCACGACGTATCTGTGTGGTAACGAGCCAACAGCGGCGGACTTCCTGATCTCCACCATCGCGAACTGGAATGCGCAGGCATACCAATTCGGAGCCAAAACCAAGGCGTTGTTCAAGAACATCTCCGCCCGCCCGTCTTACCAAAAGGCTCTATCGGTAGAGAAAATCGAATATAAGGCTGCCGCGTAATCATTGCCATTAACCAACTTAAGAATAAGTCAAGATTTAATAGTCTTGACTTATTTTTTTATAAAATTTATAGGTGTATAAATTTATGAGGATATGTATGTTTAGAAGGTTATTAAATTATCTCGCCCCATCTGACGAGATTTTAGAGCAAGATAAAATTTTTGACGCAGCTTATGAGGCGCATAAGGCTGAACAATTTGTTGTTGTGGAAGAGCTTTTAGCGGGTGCTGCGCTGAAAAGAATGGCAGTTCAATTTAAAAAAGTTTCTTCTCAAATCGAGGCAAAGTTAAAAAGTAAAACGCCTCTTGGGTACATTAGAAGAAGATGTAAAAGGAAAAAAAGTTTTTATCTTGTATGACAAAGATACTTCATTAACGGGCTATTTTACGCATATCAGTACGATTGAGCATTTTGATAGATTGTCTAAATATGAGGGTGCTATAGAAATAGAATCTGCTGTCAGACAAAAAGGAATGAAAGTATCTTTCGGGGCGCGTAATATGCGTAATTCTATAATACAAGCTCACAAGTTCGAGAAATTAGATCCTTTATTTTC
>CAYYPX010000071.1:0-7980 GCA_964473655.1 uncultured Micavibrio sp. | reverse complement strand
CTTCGCTTCCAACCGTTTACGGCGAAAACATTGTTATGCGTGTTCTCGATAAAAGCGGAAGCATCAAGCCACTTAAATCTTTGGGCTTCAGTGATCACAATTTGAAACGCATCGAGCGCGCGCAAAGCAGACCGGAAGGGATCATCATCGTAACTGGTCCAACAGGGTCTGGTAAAACGACATCGCTTTATTCCATGTTGAATGAAATCAACACGGTCGATATCAACATTCAAACATTGGAAGATCCGGTCGAATATTCCCTGCCGATGATCCGTCAGACGCCTGTGCGCGAAGGCATTCTTGAATTCGCCGATGGTATCCGCGCATTGCTCCGTCAAGACCCTGACGTTATCTTTATCGGGGAGATACGCGACAATACGACGGCGACGATGGCGCTACAGGCCGCTATGACGGGTCACCAAGTTTACACCACGCTTCACACGAACGATTCATTCGGCGCGCTGCCACGCTTGGCTGATCTTGGCATGGTTCCGGGCATGGTTGCCGGTAACATCATTGCGATCTTCGCGCAGCGTCTTGTCCGTACATTGTGTCCGCACTGTAAAGAACCGCACGTGGCGACCGAAGCCGAATGTGTGCTTCTCGGCGTTGATCCCAAATTCCCACCGACACTCCATGATGCGAAGACAGGTGGCTGTGAGCAATGCGGCGGGCAGGGCTACAAAGGCCGTGTTGCCGTCGCCGAAATCCTGCTTTTCGATGATGATATGGACGAGGTAATCGCCCGCAGCGGAACAAAGGCCGAATTGAAAAGTCTTGCAATTGAAAAGGGCTTTAAATCGATGAAGGATGATGGCATTCTTAAGATCCTAGAGGGAAAGACTACTCTCGATGCCCTGTCCAAAGTCGTCGATATTCATAAGTAAGAATTACAAATGGAAAAATTCAAGTACAGAGCTTTGAATGCAAACGGTCGCCCCGTGAAGGGGGTTCTGGCCGCTGTGAATGAAAGCGATCTGCACAACCAGCTGCAAGCTTCCGGTATGGAGCTGATCAGCTTCTCCGAACTCTCGTCGAAGAAAAGCAAAAGCAGATTTGGCGCGAAAGTAAAGATTCGCGACCTTATCCAGTTGTTCGTCCATCTGGACCAGATGGAAACCGCAGGCGTTCCGCTTCTCGTCTCTTTATCCGATATCCGCGACACGACAGATAATTTGGCCTTGCGCGATGCCATGTCCGAAGTTTACCGCGATGTTTCCGAAGGCAGCACGCTCTCCGAAGCATTGGCAAAACATCCGAAGATCTTCCACAATCTCTATGTCTCCCTCGTGGCGTCTGGTGAAGAAACAGGGAAGATGAGCTCTGCTTACCAACAGCTTGTAAAATATATGAAATGGCTCGATGCCATGCAAAGCCGCGTGCGTAAGGCAACGCGCTATCCGATGATCCTTTGTATCGTCGTTGTCGCGGCGGTTGCCATCATGATGGGCTTTGTCGTTCCGCAAATCGTGGGCTTTATCCGTAACATGGAAATGGAACTGCCTTTTGCTACCACGGCGTTGATCGCAACGTCCGACTTCTTTGCGGCTTACTGGTGGGCGGTTCTTATAACGCCGGTGCTTGTCGTGGCCTCGATCTTTGGAATTCGAAAATCGTCGGCTGAGGCCGCCTATAAAATCGATCGATTCATGTTGAAAATGCCGGTGATGGGGGTCTTGATCCGTAAAATCAGCATCGCCCGTTTCTGTCAAACCTTCGGTGCTCTCTACAGCTCCGGCCTGCCCATTTTGGCGGCCATCAAGAACGCCACGAATACGGTCACGAACCTTGCTTTGATCGAAGCTCTGGAAAATATTCAGGCGAGCATCAAAAATGGTAGCCCTTTGTCCGAAGCCTTTAATGCGACTGGAGAATTTCCAAGTATGACCGTTCGCATGATCAAGGTCGGCGAGGAGTCCGGAAATCTCACGGCGGTATTGGATCAAGTTTCTGATTTCTATACCAATGACGTGGATGAAGAAGTCCAAAAACTCATTGCAATGATCGAACCTTCGCTTACCATGGTCCTTGGTCTTATGATTCTATGGATTGCGGTCGGCGTATTCGGCCCGATCTACAATAGTTTCGAAAATATGGAATTCTAAAAGCGGGCAACCGGATCTATGCCGATCTTCTCTCCTTCGAGATGTGTGCTCCTTCTGAACGATGAGGGAATAAACATCTATGACGTCTCCAGCGCGAAGGTGCAGGCGGTGGATGGCGTGCCTTGGGAGACCGTCGGCTTTGAAGATGTCGTTGCTGATATCATCCGCAAAAAATGCCGCGCGAAATCCGTTCTGATTTTTAACGACATGGTGGAACAGCACTATCGCAAGGAACGCATTCCACGCGCCAGTGCGCTCGACCGTGCGAACTTGATCAAACGTCGTGGCGCTGCGGCGTTTCCATCCTATCCCATTCGTTCCGCCATCAAGCTGAAGGAAAAACCGGCTGCGAAAGATGCTTCGGGGCAGGGCGGCGATATCTATCTTCTGGCGGCGACACCGCTCTCCGATAACGTTCGCAAAACATTGGCGGCCGTTCAAAAATCCTATGCGTCTTTGGCTGGTTTTTGTTTGTTGCCTGTTGAATCCGCGGCGATGGTTCACGCGATTTCCAAAAAACTCGGCAAGGTCAGTGAAAAACCATCTGTGTGGACTGTCTTCGTCGGTCAACACCACAATGGCGGCCTTCGCCAGATCGTAACCAAAAACGGCGAACTGGCCCTGACGCGTATGACGCCCGTTGTGGACAGCGACGCCAATCAGGATTTATGGGCCAGCGAAATCGCCGGTGAACTTAAGGGGACGATGAGTTACTTGTCGCGCTTCGGTTTCGATGCGCGTGATGGTTTGGACATCATCGTTGTCGCCAACAACGCCGCCGCCGACAAGGTTGCCGAAAAAATTGATATCGAATGTAATTTAAGTGTCCTCACCGCCATTGAAGTCTCTAATCTTTTGGGCATCAAGATTGGCCGTCAGGAAGAGCAGCGTTATGCCGACCCAATCCACGTCGCGTGGACGGGGCGGAAGTCAAAATTTGTCATGCCATTACAGGCTGCGCAAATCGACAATATTTCCAACCCCACCAAAATCACAACGGCTGTTTCCGCCGCGTTATTCTTGGGTTGCTGCTATTTCGGATACACGGCATTCATGCAGGCATCCGCTTGGACGAAGAATGCTGAGCAATTGAACGTGGCGCAACAGACGTTGGAATCCGTGCGCGGCGAGCATACGATCGAAGTTGAAAAAGCAAAGGCCGCAGGTCTTGATTTCTTGTTGGTTGAAAATTCCACCAAGGCGTATGAAAGACTAGAAAAGGGCGCGATGAAACCGCTCGATACGTTTGATCGTGTCGGCCGCGCGCTGGGCCCGGATATACGCATAACATCTTTGACGATCAAGCCTACTTTGTCTGCCTCTACGGAAGGCTCCCAACAAGGTGCGCCTGCGGTTGATCCGAATGCTCCGGCAGTACAAAGAGAATATGATCTGGTTCTAAGATTTGTGTTTCCATCCAATCTCGCGCCGGAAACAGGTGTTCGAAAAATCAACGAATTGGAAAAGCGTTTAAAAGAAAATCTTCCCAATCACCGTGTCAGCATCGTGAAGCAGGTTGCCGATCTTTCCTACACGGGTAACTTTGTCGGTGAATCCGGCGGGCAGGGCACCGCAACCAACAACGGCGAGAAAAAAGATTACGAGGCTCAAATCCTTATACGGGGGGCCATGTTATGATTTCCAAGATTGGTTTTAAACGCGCGGCGGTTTTGATCGTATTGACGGCGGTTTTGGTCTGCACCTTCTTACTCGATCAATTTGTTCTCGCGCCGAAAACATTGCAAAGCCAGCAAAATCTTGCGGGTGTTCAATCCGAAACATCGACGCTTCAAAGCGAAATCACAAAAATCCGCGAAGGTTTTGAAAAGTTCGAGACCCAAAAAGTTTTGTATGAAACGTTGAAGGAAACCGGATTCTTCAACAATCAGGACCGTGTTATCGCGCGTGAGCGTTTTGACACGATGCAACGCCTGTCCAAAATCATTTCCGCAAAATACGAAATCAAATCGGCCATTCTGCAATCGCAAGACGATCCTGTGGAAACCACTTTCGTTCTGATGCAAAGCCCGATCACGGTCACGCTATCCGCTGTGGATGATCTGGATATCTATCGCTTCATTTATTACCTGAATTACGGTTTCCCGGGACACATCACCATCAACAACATGACGATGGAACGTAAATCCAACGTCAGCCCAGAAGTGCTTCAACAAATCGGCAGCGGTCTGCCGCCGGAAATGGTGAGTGCAACGCTGGAACTTGATTGGTTCACGATGGCGCGTAAGGAAGCCATCGCGCCGCAAGATCTGGCGAATGGTGATCCGAATGCAACGGGGGGCACGCCATGATGCGGCTATTCTCCCTAACGCTGCTTGCCGCAATTGTCTGTACTCAAAATGTTCAGGCACAAGACGCCGCGCCTGCTGCACCCAATGGTGAAATTCAGGCTGTCTTGAAAACATCGGTCATCCCCGAAGATGGTACGGTGGCCACCGAAACCACCGTCAATCTTGCGGATGCGGCCATTCCGTCCGATACGCCGCCTCAAGACGCTGTTCTCGATGGAACAACCGACATCGAAAAAGAAATCGGGGCGCAGCTTTCGTTTTTAAAACCAACGGTCGATGTAAATCTTATGCCGTCTTTGTTCTATTCGGTTTGGGAACATGATTTGATCGTCGATGCGCGCCGTGGATTGAAAACGCGGGCTCCGGGATCAGATGATGGCGTCGATGTTGTTGGTCCTCGTGAACTGGCTCTAGGCGGCATCGTTTATAATTCTTCCAAAGACTGGACCATCTGGCTCAATGGATTGCGCATCACGCCAACGGCGCTCCCCCAAGAAATCATGGATTTGAAAGTATTCAAAACCTACATCGAACTGGAATGGTTTGATGCTTCGACGAACAGCATTTATCCGGTTCGCCTTCGCCCGCTGCAACGTTTCAACATCGACACGCGTATGTTCTTGCCGGGATAAATATGGCGGACGTTTTTCTCGACATATCGGAAATCGCCGCAGGATATAACGGCAAGAATGTCATCAGCGATATTTCCATTGGGGTTGAAAAGGGCGAAACATTCGGCCTGATCGGTTTGAATGGGGCCGGCAAAACCACGCTTTTGAAAACAATTCTGGGTTTGAAAGATCAAACGTCAGGCGGGATCCACATCGACGGACACACAGCAGGTTCTTTGGAGGCGCAAAAGCGACTGGCGTTTTTGCCAGAACGGTTTGACCCTGCATGGTTCTTAAACGCGTATGAATTCATCAACTTCACCTTGTCTCTCTATGGCCGCAAGATCGATCGCTCTAGCGTCGATGTCATGGCCGTGAAACTTGGGCTTAAGGTCGAGTATCTTTCCAAACGCGCGCAAACATATTCCAAAGGTATGCGTCAGAAGCTCGGCCTGATGGCGACGTTTCTGACCGATTGTCCGCTGCTGATCTTGGACGAACCGATGAGCGGCCTTGATCCATTAGCGCGGGCGCAAGTGAAATCACTGGTGACAGAGGCGCGGGCGAGGGGGCGAACAGTTTTTTTCAGCTCGCACATCCTCTCCGACATGGAAGAGCTATGCGACAGGGTGGCCGTCCTTCATGGTGGCAAAATCCTGTTTATCGGAAAGGCTGCCGATTTACTGACCAAGGTCGGGGAAAAGCAGTTGGAAAGAGCGTTCCTCAAGCTGGCAGGCTTGGAAACGCCTGCGATTGCGGCCTAAAGGTAATACGGTATATCGGCCTATTGGTGTTTCCTTTGGGGGCGTTTTTTGCTAGAATCAGGTTCTGAATTTTCACCTATGCTATTCTTGAACTTGCGCCGGACATGAAACATACACAAACGAAACATCTTTTATCTGGCTTTGCGGTTTTCGCATTGGCTCTTTGCTCGTTCAATGTCATAGCCTCCGCGCAAAATGATACGGTGAATGCAGTAGGCACTCCCGCACAAACGGCACCTGCAACCACTCCTGCAAAAACACCAACGGTTATTCCCGCACCAATTCCAACAGCGGATGGTGCGGTACTTCCTCCATCGCAAACAGGTTTGAGCACGACTGGCGGCTTGACACCTTTACCGGGTGAGAGCGCGGGCTCGGTTGAGGGCACGAACGTCATGGGTGATTCCGGCGTTGCTCAGAAACACTCCGGCACATATTACGATTCAAATGCGATTGTCCCTGATAGTGAACTATCAGGTGCCGGCGCGACGGGCCCACGCAAAATCGACCCTGCGGTTGAACCCGGCCAAACTTTTGTGATCGTCAATAAAACAGCAGGGGCCAGCTCGTTCGAGGCGCAATATGTTGCCGCCACCCGTGCATTGAAACTGGCACGCTACGCCGCTGCCATGGAAATGTTTGAAAAACTTTATCGTAAAAACAGCCGCGATCCACGTATCTTGATGGGCTTGGCCGTGTCGCAACAAGGTGCGGGATTCAATGAATCTGCGGCCACCACGTATGAAGAATTGCTTCGTATCGAACCGAACAACGCTGATGCTGTCGTGAATTTGATGGGCATCATGAAATCCCAATACCCTGCCGTCACGTTGCAAAAACTGATGGCGATGCGGAACAAGTTCCCGACCAGTGCGGGGGTTGCTGCGCAAATCGGCCTTGTTAACGCTGACATGAAACAATATGACGAAGCGGTTCGCTATCTCGAAGTCGCGGCAAGTCTCGACCCGAACAATCCTTTGCATATTTTTAATCTGGCTATCGTATCTGACCGTAAAGGCGATACGGATAAAGCCATCAAGTTTTACGAACGCGCCCTTGAAATGGATGCGGTTCGTACAGACACGCTAAAGGCTCTGCCGCGCGAACAAATCTATGACCGCCTTGTTGTTCTACGCCGCAAGGCATAAGGCTTGGGCGGCGTGGAAGATATCTTCCCCCAAATGACTTTCACAATTCTGGTGGCCTTGTTCGGGCTTTGTCTGGGCAGCTTTGCCACGGCTTTGATTTATCGTCTGCCGCGTCAGATACCGTGGATTTCACGTGGTAAAAATCCCGCGCGCTCTCAATGTCCATCTTGCTCCGCCACGTTGGGAATTCTTGATCTGATTCCGTTTTTATCGTGGGCACTTTCCCGCGGAAAATGCCGCCATTGTGGCAAAACCATATCCGTCCTTTATCCACTTACTGAGCTTTCAGCCATGCTACTTACATTGTTGTTGTTCTACGCTCTTGGGTTCACCGCGTCGTCCTTCGTTCTTCTTCTCTCAATTCCATTTATGGTCGCGGCGGTTGTCATTGATTGGGAACATTTCATTCTTCCTGACGACATCAACATCGCACTTTTCGTTCTGTCCATTTTGCACGTTGGCTTTTTGTTGCAAGAACAGGGATGGAATTTCGAAATCGCCTATGACCGTCTTGCTGCTGGTGTTTTGTTGCCATTGGTTTTTGCGGCCGTATCCTACTGCGTGGGCAAATGGAAAAAGCGCGAAGCTTTGGGAATGGGGGACATCAAATTTCTGCCCTCTGCAGGGCTTCTTTTGGGAATGGCTCCCGTACCGACCTTTTTGGCGTTGGGGGGTATCCTCGGCCTTCTAACGGCCTTTTTGAAGAAAAAAACGGCGTCTGGAGAGGCTTTTCCGTTCGGTCCGGCCCTTATAATTTCACTCTATATTCATCTTTTTTTAACCGGATTAGGGTTTGATTATAAATGGTGATCTGTATTGACCGCCAGAATGTTCGGCATCAAAGTGACTACATAGTTTTCTAGTGAACAGCTCTGTTCGGTTTTTGCATTTTTAAAGGGAGATTTGGCCGTGGATTTAACACAACTTCTGGCATTTACGATGCAGAACAAGGCATCCGATTTGCACTTGAGCCCCACGAACGCCCCCATCATCCGCGTCCATGGCGATCTTCGCCGTATCAAGACGGACGGGCTGCTGACCAG
>CAYYPX010000070.1:0-8050 GCA_964473655.1 uncultured Micavibrio sp. | reverse complement strand
GAGGACTCCCCCATCTATCGTGAGCCTATCGAAACGGTGAGCGAAGGCGCATTCCTAGATATCATCGCGGGTGCGTTCCAATTGCACAAGAACCGCAAATTTGTTGTGACGCTTGCCACCAGCCCGAATGGAAGATTGTTCGCGCTTGCGGGTCGCGGCCACGCCGTCACCGGATTCACGATGGAAGACCCCGAAGACATTCGGGCCGCAGAAGCACACGAACACAAATACAATCTGTTCCAAGAACCGGTGAACCGTATGTTGATGCATTTATCACAACATGGCTTCAAACCAATCGACGGATTTTTCTTTTCATCGCAAGTCCCCACCGCGCGCGAGCAGGTCAACCTTGTCGGCGCGGGAATAAAACGCATTACTATCGGCGATGTCACAAAAAGCCGCAGCCCCGATGGATTGGAAGCCATGCGACAACTCAGCAGCGCGAAAATCATCGATTACACATGAAAAACCCCGCTTTCGCGGGGCTTTTTTTAATTAGATTTCGAGAACCAGTCTTTGTGGGTCTTCCAGTGCCTGTTTGATGCGCACGAGGAAGCTCACCGCCTCTTTGCCATCAATGATGCGGTGATCATACGACATCGCCAGATACATGATAGGGCGGGCCTTGATGTCACCATTTGGCATGACGACGGGGCGCTGCACGATGTTGTGCATACCAAGGATCGCAACTTGCGGCGTGTTCAAGATCGGTGTCGATAGCATAGAGCCGAAAATACCACCATTCGTAATCGTGAATGTGCCGCCCTTCATTTCATCCATCGAAAGCTTGCCGTCCTTAGCGCGTCCACCCATTTCGGCAATGTCTTTTTCGATCTGCGCCATGTTCTTCGTATCGCAATCTTTGACGACAGGAACGACCAGACCTTGCGGCGTCGATACGGCAACACCCAGATCGTAATAGTTTTTGTATACGATTTCATCGCCATCGATTTCCGCGTTTACGGCCGGGAATTCTTTCAGCGCATTGATCGCGGCTTTGACGAAGAACGACATGAAGCCAAGCTTCACTTTGTATTTTTTCTCGAACGCATCTTTGTAATCGTTGCGCATTTCCATGATCGCGGTCATGTCGACTTCGTTGAACGTGGTCAACATCGCGGCGGTATTTTGTGCTTCTTTCAATCGTTTTGCGATTGATTGGCGAAGGCGAGTCATCTTCACACGCTCTTCGCGCGGGCCAGTCTGACGCGGCGTGCCAGCTGGCGTATTCATTGGCGGCGGTGATTGTTTTTCTGGCGCCTTCGCAGGTGTCGCAAGATGCTCGATCACATCGCCTTTGGTCACGCGGCCATCACGGCCTGTGCCTGTTACATCGGCGGGGTTGATGTTGTTTTCAGCCATCATCTTGTTGGCGGCAGGGCCATGATTGCCAGCGGCAGGATCAGGCACGGCAACGGCGGACGTATCGGCTGTTGGCGCAGGTGTAACGGCGACCGGCGGCACAGGGGCTGCTGGCGGCGGCGCGACAGGATCGGCCTTTGGCGAATTCTTGGTATCGTTGGCGGCGGAACCCGCACCGATTTCACCGAGCAGCGCACCTACGCCCACGTTCGTTCCTTCCGGCGCGATAATGCGGGAGATAACACCGGCGGCCGGCGCGTTGACTTCTAATGTGACCTTGTCGGTTTCCAGCTCAACGATCGTCTCGTCGACGGCGACGCTATCCCCCTCTTTTTTCAACCATTTGGCAACGGTTGCTTCGGATACGGATTCACCAAGGGTGGGGACTTTGATTTCGGCCATTTTTATCTCTTTGAAAGGCGTGGTTAATTTCATGCCTAACATGGCCCGAAGAGCGCGGGCCGTCAAGGGTTGAGGGGTGTTTATACGGGTGTGGGAACAGGCGCAGCGGCGCGTTTCGGCTTTGGCTCAGTTTTCAGAATATCGACCCAATCGATTTTGGCGACCGCTTCCCTGTTTTCCAGCCTAATGCTGATGTGATGGATATTTTCGCCTCGTACGTTGGCCGTCCATACTTTGGGTATGCCGAGAACGAGATAATCGCCCGCTTTGCGAAAAGCATCCTGAACATAGGTGTTATTGCTATCGATGAAAACTTTGGGCGTAACGGATTCAAAATTTTCATCTCGCGTAATGGGGAGAGACGTTCCCTTCGCCGCCCTGTTGTCAAAATCATAATAATAGGGCTCGGTAATTCTTAAGACCATCGCACAAAAAGCTTCGCCACCTTTCTGCTTAATCTGGTCGATGCGATCCAGCAATTTAACGAACCTCTCATGACCGACAGATTGCTGCGGACGGACAAAAAATTCATCCCATGTTACAGAGCGATTGCGGAACACGACCACACTATCACGAAGGCGTTTCGGATCGGCCCTTTGCATGAGTTCTAAAATATCTTCCGCCGTGACAATACTCTTTGCTTCACGATCACGCAGATCATTGTCCGCAAGGCGCAATTTTCCATTGCGGGAAACTTTATAGACACCGTCCAACTCACTGAACGCATCGCTGAATTCCGATGTATTGAGATGGATCCGATATCCTTTGGAATAATCGATCTCTTTCGGTGTTTTAACCTTATTCGCTTTAGGCGAGCGCGTAACCCGTTGAAAATAAGGCGTCAAGCCCGGCGCAGAACTGCCACCGCGCGAAGCCGCTTTTGGCTCTCGCAAAACAACAGGCTCATCTTCGGTGATATGTAGTAATGCGCGGTGAGTGTGCGGATTGTAGTAATGGTTACCATCCACCAATTTTGTGCCCCGCGGCTGAACCGTCTGGACCCTGCCACCATTGAGTACACCACGTGCGAATGAAATCTTATTTGCCATGACATACCAATGCCAAAAACAGCCAAAAGTTTCCAGAAAAAAACGCTAAGACACTGTTTTTCCTAATATTTCAAACATGAGAGATTCAAGCTTTTGGACCGATTGTTCGGCAGAAAATGTGATTTTGGCAAAGGCCTGCGCCCGCTCCCCTACCTGCTCTCGTAAAGATGGATCGCGAAGATACTCATCCACCTGCTCCACAAAAACCTTCCAGTCATTGTGCGCAAACGCGCCAAGGCCGTGCTTTCGTATGTAACCCGCTGGATCGAACGCCAAAGTCACAACCGGTTTTTTCTGCAACCAAGCTTGAATCATGTTGTTGCAAAATCCTTCGGGCTTGCAAGTGTGTATGAGGAATAGCGATTGCGCGAGGATACCATTCACCTCTTCCGGTGTTTTAGCCCCTAGGTAATAAAAATTGCGAGCACCACTTTCATTTTCAATCCATCGATAACTCTCATCCTGCATCGAACCGACCATCAGAAAATCCATATTCGGAAATTCTTTCGCTAGCTCAACGAATTTCTCAGGTTGCTTATGCGGCTTTATATTGGCGATCCATACGACAAACGGACGCGGCCATGAAAATGGAACAATCCCTGCCGTGACTGCATTGGCGATAAAGCTTTGAGGGTTTACTGGAAGAAGCCCGAGATAATCGGAATTATTGACGGTTAAACCACGCACATTAGAAAAGCCCGCATGGTTGTACAAATTTTGCAAACCCTGTTTAAGATATTTAAACGGCGCTCTAAAGAAGTTTTCCCGCGAACTCCAAAGCTTCGTATCGCTGATATGCGACACGGCGAAGATAACGGAAATTTTGCTCGCCGATATTTTTTTGACCGCGCGGTTGAAATGATATTTGTTGTACCGCCAATAAACGATTTCCGGCGCAAATGCGATTACCGCATCAGAAATGGAACTAGCGGAATTTTCAACCGGAATAACGCGGTAATTTTTATTGTAGTCACTGGCCCCATTTCCGTTCGGCGCGATATACACAACATCATGGCCGCGGGCATGCAGACCATGTGCGATTATATCGCACTGCATTTCGCTACCGCCGAGTATATCGGCGGGGTGCCTGTTGATAATGGCTATCTTCATGGGATGAGAGTGCAATAAAAAAGCCGCTAATCAAAGCGGCTTTTCCTTAATTTCAAACGCTTAAAGCTTTATTTCAGGGCGCAGCTCTATTGCAGGATTCGGTGCGAATTCTTGCAGAGCTTCCGGTAAAGGAAACAATAACTTTCCTTTGGTGGTTATATAAGAAGAACCATGTAGACCGATGACTTCTGTTAACTTTTCAACCAAATTAGGGCGAACATCTTGAGCATTCACATCCCGAGTGTCGGCATACATAACAGGCTTGGCATCAAATGGTAACGGGTAAGCATAAACCCATTCGAAAAATTCGGCACCGATGATCGGCTTTTCATCTGCGCTTGTTCCAAATCCAACCTTATGAAGAGACTTCATATTAAAAGCATTATCATACAAAAATTTGTAAAGTTCATAGGGCGTTTGTTCGTCATAGAAAATTGCAACGACAGGACGCTTGGGGAACAGTGCCGATAATGTAGAAACTACATTTTTCGCACGTTGATTTTGATCGATCAGCTTTAAATTGAGATCCGCCTCATCAGGTCTTGCGACATATGAGTCACGCATACTTTTATCCGAATTGATGGCAATGATCATGGGCATTAGCTCGCCATCTATATCATCACGCAAATCGGCAATTCGTTTTTGAGCCGCCAAAAAGGCAGGCGCGAAGATATTTCGTGGCAATGTAAAAGTGCCATTGTTAAAATGGCCTTCATTTATGCCGCGTGCATGGAGGGCATTTAGAATTTCTGCTGGATTTGTGTCCGTAATGATGTGGGCATTTTGCCCGCCAAAGCCTTCCATTTTTTAACTCCAACATAAATAAAAACTGGCGGGACTGTAGCAACACAGACCCGCCAGCACAATAATTTTATGTCAAAATATTAGAGACTTAACGCCTCGTTGAGCAGCTTGGCTTGTTCTGCTTGGTGGCGGGCCAGAAGGCCGGTGGCTGGCGCAGCAGCTGGAATACGGCCAACAAAGCGTGGGCGGCCCGCCTTATGCTTGCCTTCCGCCAGCACAGCTTCGATACGGCGATCGACGAAGTGCCAGTAACCTTGGTTCTGCGGCTCTTCCTGACACCAGATAACTTCCGCGTTCGGATATTGCGCCAACTCTTCCATCAGGATTTTATGCGGGAACGGATAGAGCTGCTCCACGCGCAGTATCATGATGTTGTCGATCTTGCGGTCGCGGCGTTCTTGCAACAGATCGTAATAAACCTTACCCGTGCAAAGAATGACGCGCTTGATGTCTTTCGGTTTGGCCAATGTATCGCGATCCGTATCCCACAACACGCGGTGGAAGGATGTGTTCGGACCGAAATCGGCAACATCGGAAACGCAAAGCTTGTGACGCAGCAATGATTTCGGCGACATATTGATCAAAGGCTTTCTGAAATCACGGCACATCTGACGGCGAAGCGCGTGGAAATAGTTCGCCGGCGTCGTGATGTTCGTAATCTGCCAATTGTCTTCGGCACACAACTCAAGGAAACGCTCTGGCCGGGCGGAGGAGTGCTCAGGCCCCTGACCTTCCATACCGTGCGGTAACAACATGACTAGGCCTGACATACGAAGCCATTTGGATTCACCCGATGAAATGAACTGGTCGATGATGGTTTGCGCACCGTTCACGAAATCACCGAACTGCGCTTCCCAGATGGCGAGCGTTTTCGGCTCCGCCAGAGAATAACCGTATTCGAAACCGAGCACGGCAAATTCGGAGAGCGGCGAGTCATGCGCTTCAAACTTCGGTTGCTTGTCCGCGATGTGTTGCAACGGAATGTATTTTTCTTCTGTATTTTGATCATACATGATGGCATGGCGGTGCGAAAACGTACCACGGCCAACATCCTGCCCTGAAATACGCACGGCATATCCATCCTTGATCAATGTTCCGAACGCCAATGCTTCCGCCGTGGCCCAATCGAACTCCTTGCCCGTTTCGAACATTTTCTTTTTCGCTTCGAGCAGACGAACGACTTTCGGATTTGCGGTAAAAGAAGAAGGAACAGTATAAAGAACCTTACCCACTTCTTGTAATTTCGCGGTCGGCACAGATGTCTCACCACGGCGGTCATCGCCATAGGCGACCTTCATGCCTGTCCATTTACCTTCGAGATAGTCGGCCTTGTTTGGCTTGTAACTCTTAGTGGCCTCGAACGCTTCTTCTAGATACTTGTTGAATTCATCGGACATCGCCTTGGAATCTTCGGCTGTAATCACGCTTTCGGATTCCAGTTGTGATGCATACATCTCGCGCGTCGTCACTTTGTCCTTGATGCGTTTATACATCAAAGGTTGCGTGAAGGCTGGCTCATCGCCTTCGTTGTGACCGAAGCGGCGGTAGCAGTACAGATCGATCACCACATCCTTGTGGAATTCCTGACGATATTCTGTGGCAATGCGCGCAACGTGTACGACAGCCTCGGGATCATCACCATTAACATGGAAGATCGGCGCACCTACCATTTTCGCAACATCCGTGCAGTAAGGACCAGAGCGCGAGAATTGCGGGCGCGTTGTAAACCCGATCTGGTTGTTGATCACGATATGCATCGTGCCGCCGATACGGTAACCCGGAAGATCCGACATCATCAGTGTTTCAGGAACGACGCCCTGCCCTGCAAAGGCAGCATCGCCGTGCAACAGCATCGGCATTACGGCCGTACCATCTGTATCACCACGTTGCGCCTGTTTCGCACGCACTTTTCCGATGACGACAGGATTGACGCATTCAAGGTGCGATGGGTTCGCGGTCAATGATAAGTGAACAACATTGCCATCGAAATCACGATCGGCGGATGTACCAAGGTGGTATTTAACATCGCCCGAACCTTGAACGTCATCCGGCACGGCGGACACGCCTTGGAATTCGGAAAAGATCGCCGTGAATGGTTTACCCATCACGTTGGTCAAAACGTTCAAACGTCCGCGGTGCGCCATACCAACAACGATTTCTTTCAAGCCCAATTGGCTGCCGCGTTTCATAACTTGCTCGATGCAAGGGATCATCGCTTCGCCGCCATCAAGGCCGAAACGTTTCGTGCCGACATATTTGGTGTGCAAGAATTTTTCGAAATTTTCTGCCGCCGTCAAACGTTGCAAAATTGCGCGCTTGCCGTTCACCGTGAAATCGGTGTGATTGCGCGGACCTTCAATGCGGTCTTGAATCCACTGCTTTTCCGTTGGATCCGACATATGCAAAAACTCAACGCCGATATGGGCGGAATAGGTTTTTTTCAACGCATCATGAATTTCATCGAGCGTGGCATATTCCATGCCCAGAATGCCGTTGATGAAGATTTTCTTGTTCTTGTCCGCATCGGTGAAACCGTAATGCGCAGGGTCCAGTTCAGGATGATAATCGATTTGCTTGAGGCCAAGTGGGTCAAGTGTCGCCAACAAGTGGCCACGGGCGCGATAGGCGCGTATCAATTGCAGCGCACGAATGGAGTCTGTCGCCGCCTGCTTCGCATCACCACTAACTGCTGCCGAAGGCGCGCCATGCGTGTTGGAATTGGAATTTGCTGGTTGAACATTTTCAAAACCGTTCTGGTCGCGGCGGTTTTCATTTGGAGTCCAGCTCGCGCCATGAAGCTCGCGTAAGATAGTAATTTCGCGGTCATTCAATGTGATAAAGAAATCCTTCCAGCTCGCATCCACGCTCGATGGATTTTTCAAGTAGCTGGAATAAAGATGTGCGATATATTCCGAGTTGGCACCGGTAAGGAAGGACAAATTCTCTGACATTTCGTATCACACCGCTTGGTTTTTGAGCGGCTCCTTTGACAAGTTTTTTATAGATCTTTTTGGGACGTTTTCTACGCCGCCATCCTACAGCCGCAGAGGCCAAAGAAAAAGCCCCCTCCTTTTAATGGAAACAGGCTTTTTTGCAAGGGCGGCGCCCATAACACTTTACGAAAAAGGCGGGCCTTTTTAAAGGGCCCGCCAAGTTGTGGAACGAAGAGACGTGGTATAAACCGGCGCCATGGGGAGAGAGCCATAACGACGGAAACTTTTACGGGCGAATTACAAGCCCAAGAACAAACTAACCGCAGCATCAGGCGACAACGCGCACATGATGTTCACAACGGACACAAACACACCCGCAACACTAGAAAC
>CAYYPX010000069.1:0-8098 GCA_964473655.1 uncultured Micavibrio sp. | reverse complement strand
AGTTTGTGGAAGATGCAAGACGCGGCCAATCCAGCCATTCGCAGCCGTCGTACCATTCGTCGCTGGACGGCCAAGGCGCTTTTGCCCGGCGGAGATATGCCGGATGGAAATTTCACGGCCTTTTATGAGCGGCAGAAAAGCAAATATTCTTTCCTTCCCGAAGACATCCTGCAGCGTTACGCCCGAAGCTATGGCACACGCATGGATATCATTCTTGAAAAGGCGCGTTCTTTGAAAGATTTGGGCAGAGATTTCGGCAGCGGACTTTATGCGGCGGAAATTGAATATTTGATCGAGCATGAATTTGCGCAGACATCTGAAGATATTTTGTGGCGTAGATCGAAGCTCGGTTTGACGGCAGAAAAACGCACGATCCTTGCACTGGATTCCGCCATGTCAGATTTTCTTAAAGACCGCAAAGAAGCGTCATGAGCAAGAACGCCTATCTTCTGTCCATCGATCAAGGCACGACGAGTTCCCGCGCCATGTTGTTTTCGGCAGATGGAAAAATCGTCGGCGTTCGGCAAAAGGAATTAAAGCTCTATACGCCGCAAAGCGGGTGGGTTGAGCAAAATCCAGAAGATATCTGGAACGATACGCTCTGGTGCGTGGAATCCTTGCTGAAAAATTATCCGGAAGAGGCCGAGCGGCTCGCCTCCATTGGTATTACCAATCAGCGTGAGACAACGATTGTGTGGGATCGCACGAGCGGTCAGCCTCTTTACAACGCGATTGTCTGGCAGGATCGTCGCACGGCGGCACAATGCGCGAAATTGAAAGAGCGCGGCGCGGAGAAGATTGTCTCCGCCAAAACAGGCTTATTGCTCGACCCTTATTTTTCCGCCACGAAAATCGCATGGATATTGGATAATGTGGATGGCGCGCGGGCAAAGGCGGAGAAGGGCGATCTTGCCTTTGGGACTGTCGATAGTTTCCTTCTCTGGCGGTTGAGCGGCGGAGAGATTCATAAAACCGATGCAACGAACGCATCGCGCACGATGCTCTATAATATCATTGAGAATAAATGGGATGATGAGTTGCTGGCGTTGCACGGCATTCCGAAATCCATGTTGCCGGAAGTGTGTGATAACGTATACGAATTCGGCAAAACTGCGGTGACATTGTTTGGAAGAGCCTATTCGATCGGCGGTATGGCGGGCGATCAACAGGCGGCGCTTTTCGGCCAAGCCTGTTTCGAACCGGGAATGGTGAAATCCACATACGGCACCGGATGTTTCGCGTTGATGAATATCGGTGATCAATTCAAACAATCGCAAAACCGTTTGCTCACCACGACCGCGTATAAACTGAACGGCAAAAGCACCTATGCCATCGAAGGCGCGATTTTCGTTGCCGGTGCCGCCATTCAATGGCTGCGCGATGGAATGAAATTATTCCAAGAGGCGGCGGAGACGGAAGGTATCGCGACATCGGTCCCCAATACGGATGGTGTTTATTTCGTGCCAGCCTTCACCGGCCTTGGTGCGCCATACTGGAATCCCGATGTGCGCGGCATGATTGCAGGGCTATCTCGCGGGACGACATCCGCCCATATCGTTCGCGCGGCGTTAGAGGCGCAGGCCTATCAGACCCGCGATCTGATGGCGGCATTCGTTGCCGATGGCGGGTGCGATCCGGATATTATCCGCGCCGATGGGGGCCTTGTGGCCAATCATTTCGTCTGCCAGTTTTTGGCTGATATGATTGGCAAGCCCGTCGAAATTCCGCAGATTGCGGAGACCACGGCCCTTGGGGCCGCCATGATGGCGGGTCTTCAAAGCGGGGTTTATCAAGGGCTCGACGAGGTATCGGCCCAATGGCACCGTGCCCGAAGATATGATCCATCCATGTTGCCCGCTAAACGTGACCAGCTTTATCAAGGGTGGAAAAAGTCCGTTGGCCTGCTTCTTGCTTAGCACGCGGGAGTATTTTCCAAAGCGGTTGATGGTCTTGGGTAAAAGCCCGATTTACAATTGTCGGTAAGTACTTGGCCGTATATAACCGTGGCTTACCCGAAGATTTAAAATTTTTCATATTAACTGGCACGTATGCATTACGACGTAGTTTTATTGCGCAATTTTATAGCCATTTCTTTAATGGTCAGCGGCATTATGATGCTGCCGGTTTCGCACGCGTTCGCCCAAAATCTTCCCAATTCGATTCCGGGTTCCGCCGATCCATCGCGTACGCTCGACGATCAAAAACCTTTGCCGGTTCCGGATGAAACTCTGGCCGCACCCGCGCCGAAAAAATCCGCCGTTCCCAACATTCCGGAAGGAATGGAAAAAGTTACCTTCGTTTTGCAGGACATTACGGTTGAAGGCATGACGGCGTATGATCCGATCGAATTCGTACCGCTCTATCGCGATATGCTCGGCGGCACTGTTTCAGCGGCGCAGCTTTATGAGGTGATGGGCAAGATCCAGCAACGTTATCTGGATGATGGTTACGCGCTCACGAAAGTAATTATTCCTGAACAGGATATCGATAATGGCCGCGTTAAATTGCTGGTGATCGAAGGGCATGTATCGTCTGTTGAAATTTCGCCGGACATTCGTCCATCGCCTGTGATCGATGACGCCGCGCGCCGTATCGCGAAAATGCGCCCGCTCAATGTGCGCACGTTGGAGCGCATCATGTTGATCGTCAACGATCTACCGGATTCTAACTTAAGTGCCGTTCTGGCCAATCCGCTTGAAACTGGTGTGCAGGAATTGGGCGGTGTTCGTTTGATCCTGCAAAAGAACCCAAGTAAGACGGCACGCGGTAGCATCGGTATCGATAATCACGGTTCTGTTTTTACCGGACCGTGGGAAGGAAAATTCAACGCGAAGGGGTATCATATCGGCCCGAGTTACAGCGAATTCTCGCTCTTCGCACTAGGGACCGTGCCGCTCGATGAGCAAAAATTATTGTCGGCGGCGTATGAAACGCCTGTGTTCGGTGCATCGGGAGCGAAAGTCAATTTCTCCATCGCCGAAGCACGCACGGAGCCGGGATCGAACCTTTCCACGCTGGATATCAAGGGAAGCTCTATCAGCTATGAGGCAGGAATTTCCTATCCGATCATCCGCCAGCGTGAAATGACTCTGGTGGCCGACGCCGGTTTCGAATGGAAAGACGCGCGTACGAAAATTCTGGGTGATGAATTGTATGACGATCGTCTTCGTATCGTGAAGGCCGGTTTGAATTTAAACTTCCTCGATGGATGGGCCGGTTACAACGTCGCCGATATTCATTACTCGCAAGGTTTGAACATATTGGGTGTGCGCAAGGCGGGGTCGATCGATCTTTCGCGTGCGGACGGCGATCCTGATTTCAAGAAATTCGAATTTCTCGCAGGTCGCGTGCAGGCCTTGCCAAAAAATTTCGAATTGTTTGCCGTCGTGAACGGTCAATATTCGTTCAACCCACTTTTGTCGGCGGAAGAATTCGGTTTTGGCGGCGGGCAGATCGGCCGCGGTTACGATTCATCCGAAATCACCGGCGATCACGGTATTGCCGCATCGTTGGAGCTTCGTTACCGCACGCAATTGCAGGTGTTCAATACAACGCTCGCGATGGTGCCATATGCGTTCTACGACGTGGGGAAGGTCTGGAACATCGATCCAAATTCCAAGAACAATATTTCGGCAGCGTCTGCCGGTCTTGGTGTGCGCCTTGTTCTGGATGATCGCTGGAATATGGATTTCAATCTGGCAAAGCCATTGACCAAATCGGCCGCGAACGAGCTTAAATACGTCAACGATCTTGGTGCTCGCGCGCTTTTCTCGCTGACATATAATTTCTAGAACAATCTGGATTTACGGCTTTCGAGGTCCAGCAAATGCGCTTTGGCCTCTATTCCGCCTGCAAAACCGGTGAGTTTTCCATTCGATCCAATCACACGGTGGCAAGGCGCGATGATAGAAATCGGATTCTTGCCGTTTGCCGCGCCCACCGCCCGCACGGCACCAGTGTTACCAATCTGGTTTGCGATCTGCAGATAGCTGCGGGTTTCACCGAATGGAATTGTCAGCAATGCCCCCCATACTTGTTTTTGAAAATCCGTGCCGTTGAAATCGAGCGGGATTGAAAAATTTTCGCGTGATCCTTCGAAATAATCTTTCAATTGCTGTTCGGTTTCGATCAGCAGCGGATGATTGTCGTTTTGCGAAATCCCGCCCAACGGAACTCGCGCAGGATCATCATTCTCCCACAGCACAGCGGCAAGTCCGCGCTCGCTGGCGACGAGTGTTAGCTCGCCAACAGGGGAGCGCATTTTTTTTTTGAAAGCGTAATTCATTGATGAAAGATATAGGAGAAATCTTCGGAATAAAATGGTGCCCAGGGACGGAATCGAACCGCCGACACAGGGATTTTCAATCCCTTGCTCTACCGACTGAGCTACCTGGGCAACTTCGGTAAGCCGTTATAAAAGAAAGGGTAGGGGCTGTCCAGCCCAATTTGAGGGGTCAGCCAGTGGCCAAACTCTCAACATTATCAAGGCGTTCGGACAATGGCGGCGTGCGGCGTTTGCGGGTAATTTCGGCCAATCCCAGAGCGGTGATCCCGTGGATCTGGACGGTGCAGGGATCGGTGTCGAATATGTCCCCTAAAGACTTGAGCAGAGCGGCCTGATCCGCTTTTTTCGGTAGTTTCAGGAAATCGATCATGATGATGCCGCCCAGATTGCGAAGGCGCAAATGACGGGCGATTTCTTCGGCGGCCTCAAGATTGACCTCCATAGCAGAGCGATCATCGCCGCCGCGATTGACATCAATGGCGGTAAGAGCCGCCGTTTCTTGAATGATGAAACTGCCGCCGCTGCGTAATAGCGCGTAGTCCTGAAACAAATCTTCGATATCGCCGAGAAGGCCGTGATGATCGAACAGCGCGAGTTCTGCATCTGGATCTTCCAGTTCAACCGGAACGATTTTAGGTACCAGATCCGGCCCGAAAATTTCGCACCATTCTTCGATTTGCTTGTAGCGATCCATCGTGACAATCTGGATGGTTTCGATGTTGCTGCCTGCTTGGTCGCCGATCGTGCGTTGAAACGCATCCATACCGTTCATCACGATGCCCGGTGTATTTGTTTCAAGAAGAGGTTGAAGGTTGCTCCACATTCCTTGCAGGATTTTAGCTTCGCGCAAAAGAATATCGTTTTGGGTGTCTTCGCTCGATGCCCGCAGGATCAGGCCTTTAAGTGGTTCGAACGATTTCATCATCTTCATCAATTGTTCACGCAGTTTTTTGCCGCGGATGCGCGAGGAGACTTCGTTTTCTTGTAAGAACGGCGCGAAGATCAAAAACCGGCCCGGAAGCGTGATGTCCATGCTCATCTTGGGTGTTTTGTCTTCGCGGATGAATTCAAAATCGTCTTCGTGATAAAGATAACCGCTCTTTGCCTGAACCGTGATGATCTGGCCGTTCGATAGATATTTTCCGATCGCCTGATCGCCGCCTTTTATGATGGTGCCATCTTTATTTAAAATACGCACATCGGCATTGTGGAGTAGGCCTTCGTTTCCATCACCAAGATCGATGAAGGCGGCATCCATGGCTTTGTCGATGCGGGAGACTTTCGCGCGGTAGATGGCACCCCAGCGAACTTTTTCGGCGGATGGATCGACTTCCAGACCTTGCAGACGGCCGCGCTCTGTTGCTGCAACCCAGAGCCCTCCGTCCAGTTCTTCGATCATGATGTCCAAGGTGCTTAGTCCTTTTTGTAACCGGCCGTTTGTAGCATAGCAGCCGTATCATAAAGCGAAAGGCCCACGATATTGCTGTGTGATCCTGAAATATGTTTGACGAACGCGGCGGCAAGGCCTTGCACGGCGTAGCCACCCGCTTTTCCTTCCCATTCGCGGCTTTTGATAAAAGTAGCGATTTCTTCTTCGGAGATTCGTCGGAAAGACACAGTGGTTTCACTTAATCGTGTGCGCGAGGTTCCATTCCCGTCGATCACGCAAATGCCGCCATAAACCTTATGACGTCTTCCGGATAGGATGCGGATAATGCACTCGGCGTCTTTTTCATCGATGGGTTTATCGAGAACACGCCTGCCCGCGGCGACAACGCAATCGGCGGCGAGCACGATATAGCCTTTGTTTTCGTCCGCGATTTTTTTTGCTTTTTCTTGTGCGAGGCGTAGCGCGAAAGCCCGCGGGAGTTCTTTCGGGCGAAGCGTTTCATCAATGTCGGCAGGAATGATTTTGTCCGGCGTAATGCCTATCTGCGCGAGCAATTCGACGCGGCGGGGAGAGGCACTTGCTAGGATGATCTTATTTTTCACGGAAAATAATGCGGCCCTTGGTCAAATCATAGGGCGTCATTTCCACGACAACCGTGTCACCTTCAAGAACGCGGATGCGGTTTTTGCGCATCTTGCCGGCGGTGTGGGCGAGAACGATATGGTCGTTTTCCAGCTTTACGCGGAACATCGCGTTCGGCAGAACTTCGGTAACGGTGCCTTTAAATTCAATCAGGTCTTCTTTGGCCATAAATCTCTCGAAACCCTTGGTTTTTCGCAGTTTTTTAGTGTGTGCAGACTCTATACTCCCGCCCATGACATATTGCAAACCGGAAGTGCCATTTTATCCTTGCTAAAAGGTCGGTTTTATATTAATTATGGCAAATAATTAAGCAAAGGAATTCAAATGAAGTGGCAACCGAGTTATCCCACCCACCCAAGCAACGCCCACGCAGGTTGGGGTGTTGAACCTGCCGATGGACATTCGGGCCGCCGCCCTTCTGCGGACTGGAAACCAAATCCACCGACGAATCCGCCTATGGAACAAGACCAGCCGGGCGATGAGTATATCGTGATCGCGGGCGGCGTGACTTTCGAGTGTAAAATCTAACCCTGCCAAAGCCGCGCCTGATCCATATGCAAAACGCAGATCAGGGTAAAAAATCTTCGCGCAGTCGCGTGATCCATGTCTATTTTATCTTTCAAGCGGTCGATCATGAGGTCGGCCGCTTCGTTGTGTAGCCCGCGCCGCGCCATATCGACTGGTTCCAGTTTCGATTGATTGCCTTCGATGCGCAGTTTCTCATAGCTTTCGATCATCATGAAATAATCGCGGATTATGGAGCGATAGGGTGAAAGTGAAAGAACGAGATGTGGTAGTTCGGTGCCATTCGCATTTTTGATTTGAAATACCAGCTGTTTGTTGTGAATGTGAAGATCGATGGAATAGGGCGGAGCATTATCGCCGGCCGGTTGGAATCTGCTTTCTTGGGAAAGCTCTGCAATCGCCTTGTCTTTTTCAATCTTCATCGATCCCGATGCGGATGATGCTTCATGCAATGTTATTGAAGCAATCTGCGAGGTCATACTGCGCTACGGAATTTTGCGATCCATTCGTTCATCGCATCCGGCATGGTTTTCAAGGCCGTGCGATTGACGATGAGGCGCGAAGATACGTCCATGATCTTTTCCCCTTCGATGAGATCGTTGGCGGTGAGGGTCGAGCCACTAGAGACCAGATCAACGATGCGTTTTGCAAGGCCGAGGGACGGGGCGATTTCCATGGCACCGTTCAGTTTGATGCATTCGGTTTGAACACCACGCGCGGCGAAATGTTTGCGGGTCAGGTTTGGATATTTTGTTGCGACGCGAATGTGGCTCCATTGGCGCGGGTCTTCGGTATCGTCTTTGCGCGTGGCAACCGACAAACGGCAATGTCCGATTTTCAAATCAACAGGTGCATAGAGTTCGGGGTAATCGAATTCTTCCAGCACGTCAGAACCCGCAACACCCAAATGCGTCGCGCCAAACGCCGTGAAGGTGGCCACATCGAAGGAGCGCACGCGGATGATATCGAGTTCTGGCAGGTTGGTTGTAAAGCGGAGAGAGCGGTATTTTTCATCATAGAACGCAGGTTCTGGCATAATCCCGCAAGATTTCAGGATCGGTTCCAGTTCATCGAGAATGCGCCCCTTTGGCAGGGCAAGGATGAGTTTTTGCGATGTCATGGAAGGGTTTTAACGCGAACCGATTAAAAACCCAAGAAAATTAAGGTGTGGGTGTAGGAGTTGAGGGCTGAACTAGTGTTAGCCGCGGGATAGATTTCAGTTGGGTGGCATGGCTCTGATCCTTTAAATAGGGAAT
>CAYYPX010000068.1:0-8109 GCA_964473655.1 uncultured Micavibrio sp. | reverse complement strand
GTTGCCAAAGGGCCCTTCGGCACGGAAATCTTCGACGGCGATATTATTGTGCGGGTTTTCATGGAGGATGATGCAGACAAGAGCGCGCTGTTTATAGGACCATCCGCGTGTGCCGATACCCATCCAATCGCGGGTGAATGATTTACGGCCATCCGCACCAACGACTAGTTTTGCGCGATATGTTCTGCCATCTTCCAAATGAACATTTACACCATCTTTGTTCTTTGAAAAATCCACAACGCGGGCGGGCGCGATATGTTTTGCCGTCTTCAATTTTGCAAGACGCGCGAAAAGACTCTGGCGCAGTTTGCGGTTTTCGACGATCCAGCCAAAGGCGGGGCTGTCGACATCCCGCACCAAAAACTCGAGAAGCGTGGGAGAACCGGAATCGGAAATATGAATGTCCTTGATTGGGCAGGCATCTTTGGAGATAGCATCCCATGCACCGGCGGCCTCAATCACGCGCTGCGATCCAAATGAAATGGCCGTTGTGCGCCCATCGAAGGATTCGTTCAGGCTTTTCTTCGGATCGTCCTGATCGACACAAATAACGGAAACGCCATTTGCGGCTAGAAGGGCGGCCATGCTGCAACCCGCGGGTCCACCGCCGACAATGACGACATCCGCTTGTTCGATCTGCTGTTTTCCGGCCGCCATGTGGCACCTTTACGTTGATGGGCAAACTTGATAAATCTATCTTATTCAATCTATAGGCCTGCCTAAGGCTTCATACAAGAAGGAAACCCCTCATGAAAATGGTCATGGCCGTTATCAAACCGTTCAAACTCGATGATGTGCGCGAAGCATTGACCGCACTCGGCGTTGAAGGGCTTACCGTCACCGAAGTTAAAGGCTTTGGCCGCCAGAAGGGCCAGACCGAAATTTATCGCGGCGCGGAATATTCGGTGAATTTCCTGCCCAAGGTAAAGGTCGAGGTCGCTATTCCCGCCAAGATGGAAAAGCAGGTGGTAGAAGCGATAGCAACGGCCGCTGGCACGGGCCGCATCGGCGATGGCAAGATATTCGTCTATGACTTAACGTCCGCTGTGCGCATCCGCACCGGCGAAAGCGGTAAGGACGCATTGTAATTTGTTCAGTTGGCTCGACGCTTGCGCAGCAAGCGGCTGACGACAACGGCATTGAATAATAAAAAGGGGGAGCCTGCGAAGGCTCCCCTTAGTTTATTTTACCAGGGAGGTAAAAATTCTAATTGAACGTAATCCCGTACTGCGCGATGCCGAGCGTATTTTGAACGGCGTTGATAACGCTTCCGAGATTGATGGCGAGAACGCCACCGATCATATGTGTGATAGCGGCCATCATCGATGCTTGTGAGCTTCCTTCGGAAACACCGCGTAAAATAAAGAAACTTCTGATCAAGCTGACCCAGCCCAATATGAGGGCGAAAGCGATGATAGAAGAAATAACCGCATGAACATGGTCTACCGCGCCGGCCGTCATACCATCCGTATAAGATAGAATGCCGTTCGTTTTGACTGTACCGCTGTCAAACATCGACCGCGTAAGGGCAGAGATCAGCGAGCCGCTGGAAAAGAGACATCCAGCCATCAGGAATGTCATGATCGTACCGATACCGGTCGGACCTTGTGGGCCTTGCTGTTCTGTTTTCAAAAGACGCGAAATTCCGACCATCAGCAAAATAATTCCGGCGATGTAACCGAACACAACGAACGCCGATTGCATGGGCACGAAAATATCGCCCATCAATGATACGAGCATTGAATCAAGACCGCCGGCATCACCTTCGTTGGCACCCTTGGAGGTGGCACCACTGAAAGTGGAATTGGCCCAGCTATTACCGCTATCGCCATTAATCGTCGTGTAGACCATAGTCATTATGGTCGGCAGGGCGAAGAATGAACCCCCTGCGAGAAAACGTTTCAACGCATCGGCCATCGGATGACGGTCCGGACTTTCAACGTGCTCGCGCAGCATCTGAATACCGCGAATACCGAAATACATACCGGCCAGATAGGAAAACGCCGCCAGAAGCATCGGGAAGGATTCATTCACGGCGAAAGGAATATTATGAATGACCCCTCCCAGCGTACTGGCCGATGAATCACTCGTCGTGGCGATCAGGGCTGTTGCCGTAAGCGTCAGAAAAGAAAAGATAATTTTGCCTATTTTAGTCATTGAACCCTAATCCCCAGTATCTATACAAAAAGTATAACACAGGCTTTTGGCGGAATGAAAATTTAGGAGGGTTTGAAGATAAAACGAATAATTATCCGTTTTATTTCAATAGGTTAAGCAACAGGGGCGTTGACCTTGACTGAAAGATCGGCGGCGATAGGCTCGTCATCCAGCATTTCGATCATCCCGCCCGGCTGAACCGCGAAATTGGCGATAAACATGGCGTTGGAATAATACACCACGGCATCGCACATATAATTCCCCTTTTCGTTCTTGCCTTCGTAAGAGGCGGGGCGGATGGTGCCTTCGATCACGGAGCGGGTGCGCTCATCGACATTTTTGGGCAGATAGGGATCGTCCATGCTCTCGGCGATCAGGAACGGACCTTCTTCTCCGCGCACGAAGAAACAGAAAAACTTCAGATATTCCAGCACGTTATCATCGGTGATTTTGACCGGTGCCTTGGCGTTGACCTCATGGATCGGCGGCGATGTGCCGTTCAGCCAGTAAAGATTTCCTTGGTCGGTCAGGTAATAGATATAAAGGTTGGAAGGCGTCCAAGCCGGATCTTTGACGCGGATCATGGCCACGCTGTCATAGAAAGGCAGCATACGGTAATCGACTTTGGTGGTGCCTGTGGAAACCTTGTATTTGCCGCCAATCGGGCCGACCTGCTCCAAAAAGCCAGCGAGTTCCTCGCCTTCGACAGGTGTCCAGTTATTGTCTATGTACATGGGCGGTCATACCTTGGTTTAAATCTTTTGTCGCACGGCCAGTATAACACGGTTAAGTGCCTGAAATACAAGCTCGACTGCCATCTACTATGGCGGGGCGCGGCTTAAATCGCAAGAAAAATTGACAAGGGGCTATTTCCGCGTTAGAACAGCCTCCGAAATTCCTAAAAAGACACAAGAAAACAAGGTTTATACCCATGAGACGCACATACCAGCCAAGCCGCCTGATCCGCAAACGCCGCCACGGTTTCCGTAGCCGCATGGCGACAGCCGATGGCCGCAAAGTTCTGGCCGCCCGCCGCGCGAAAGGCCGCAAGCGCCTCAGCGCTTAAGCGCCGCCGCGTTTAGACCTTAAAGGAGGTCTAGACCATGAAAGCCACAAAAACAGAATTACAAAAATTGGACCGCCTTCAAAAGCGGTCCGATTTTTTGCGCCTCAACGCCAAAGAAAATCCGGCAACGCAGAAATGGGTTTCCAAAGGATTCACACTTCTCGCTTTGCCGAACGATCTGAACAAAACGCGATTTGGCATCACCGCCACCAAAAAGCTTGAGAAAACAGCCGTGGGTCGCAACCGCATGAAACGTCGCTTGCGTGCAATTGCCGCCGATATTCTCACTATCCACGCGAAAAGCGGTATGGATTATGTTCTGATCGCGCGAAGCGAGGCCGCCACCCGCGATTATAAGGACATGAAAAACGATTTGCGCTGGTGTCTGGATAAATTGGGATTACTGAATGGCTAAACACGTCATGAAATTCCTGATCGGTCTTTATGCGAAGGCCGTGTCACCCTTCTTGGGTGATAATTGCCGGTTTCACCCGACTTGCTCGCTTTATGCCATGGAGGCGATAGACCGGTTTGGGGCCATAAAGGGCGGATTTCTGGCGGCAAAGCGTATTCTGAAATGCCACCCATATTACAAGGGCGATATGATCGATCCGGTACCGATGAACGTTGATCGGGAAGGCCCCATCGGCTATAAACGCGCCATACACAAAACCTCGGAACAGAAAGACTAAAAGCCCATGCAAAAACGCGATCAAATGCACCCGCACGATATGCGGAACATGATCATTTTCGCCGTGATTTCTATTGCGATGTGGCTTTCTTACGATCACTTTATCGCGCGCCCGCAAGCCGAAGCGATGAAACGCGCCGCAATGAATGCACGCGCTGTTGCTGAAGCCAGTGCAACTCCGGGCGCATTGGATACCGCGATCAACAAACCAAGAAAAGATGTGATCGCCGATACGCCGCGCGTGAAGATCGATACGAAATCTTTGTATGGCAGCATCAATCTTCAAGGCGCGCGCCTCGATGATGTCGAGCTCAAAGACTATTTCAAAACAGTCGATAAAAAAGAAAATGTGAGCACGCTCTCACCGGCAAAATCACCGCATCCGCGTTACATCGAAACGGGATGGGTCGGCGCGAACATCGAAGGACTTCCAAACGATAAAACGCAATGGAGCGTTCGTGGCAATGACAAGCTAACACCGACGACCCCTGTCACGCTGACCTATTCATCAAACGGTCTGACGTTTGAAAAAACATTCACCGTTGATGATGATTTTGGCTTTGCGATCGATAGCCGCGTTGTGAACAACACCGGCAAAACCATTACGCTAAGCCCCTATGCGCTGGCGACCGAACACGGCCTCCCCGAAGACTTTCTCAATCAAGGCGTGATCCATGAAGGACCGATCGGTTACATTGGTGAAGAGCTTCATGAATTCGATTACAAGGATTTCAAAAAGAAACCGCAGAATGATTTTACAAACAAGGATGGCTGGGTCGGTCTTACCGGTAAATACTGGCTGACTGCTTTGGCGCCCGCCGTGCAAGGCTCGGAAGACACAAAATTCCGTTTTGTATCTTCTCCTGCCATCAACGACAAAACCAAGGATCGTTTCCAAGCCGATGTCACCGGCGCGCCCCATGAAATCAAAAGCGGAGAGAGCGTTTCCTATAAGGTGAATGTATTCACCGGCGCAAAGGTTGTCGCCTCGCTGGAAAAATACGAAAAACAATGGAATGTTCCACATTTCGATCTGGCGGTTGATTTCGGATGGTTCTATTTCCTGACCAAACCGTTCTTCCTGATCATTAACTGGCTCTATGGGCTGGTTGGCAATTTCGGGATTGCGATCATTATCTTTACCTGCTGTCTTCGCGTGCTCGTGTTCCCGCTGGCGAACAAATCCTACAAATCTTTCGCCAAGCTGCGTCAGGTTTCACCGGAGATGTACAATCTTCGCCACGAATTCAAGGATGACAAACAACGCCTCCAGCAAGAACTGATCAAGCTTTATCAAAAGCACAATGTTAATCCTGCCGCCGGTTGCTTACCAATCTTGGTGCAGATTCCGATCTTCTTCGCGCTTTATAAGGTTCTCTCGAACACAATCGAAATGCGCCACGCGCCCTTCTATGGTTGGATCCACGATCTATCCGCGATGGACCCGACGACCGTGTTTAACCTCTTCGGCCTGATCCCATGGACGCCGCCGCATATCCTGATGATTGGTGCGTGGCCACTTATGATGATGACGGCGATGATCATTCAAAAGAATATTTCCCCGCCGCCGGATGATCCAATTCAGGCAAAGATGATCGCGATCATGCCGTACTTCATGACGTTCATCATGGCGAAATTCGCAGCTGGTCTTGTGATCTATTGGACGGTGAATAACATTCTGGCTATCGCGCAACAGATGATCATCATGAAATCGATGGGCGTGCCGATCCATATGTTCAGCAAAGACAAGGATAAGGCAAAACTGGAAAAGGAAATTGCCGAAGGCCCGATCGTAGAGCCAAGCCTTGCCATGATCGAAGCAGAAATCGAAGATGCGATCACACCGGATGGCGAGCCGAAACTTCTTTCCAAACCAAAGCCGAAAAAGAAGAAAAAGAAATGAGTGAGGAATTCTCACCGATGCAATTGGAAGAGGCCCGCAAGATATTTGCGGGCCCTTGCGATTTTATGTGGGGCTCTGCGGATTTGCAGCAATTGCCGCCGCCGGATTTCTCGGAGATCGCTTTCGCCGGAAGATCTAACGTGGGAAAGTCCAGCCTCGTCAACGCGCTCACGGGGCGCAACACGCTGGCCAAAACATCGAACACGCCGGGACGCACGCAACAACTCAACTTTTTCAATCTTGGCGAAAAACTTTATCTGGTCGATATGCCGGGCTACGGCTACGCCAAAGTCTCCAAGAATGTGCGCGACAATTGGGACACGCTGATCTTTCAATACTTACAAGGCCGCCCGAATTTACGCGCCGTGTTGATCATGATCGATTCCCGCCACGGGCTAAAAGAATCCGATGTGCATTTGATGGGATTGCTGGATAAGGCGGCCGTGAATTACCGCATCGTTCTAACCAAAGAAGACAAGGCCTCGAAAAAAGATCTGGAAACCATCAAGGAAAAAGTAACGGCTGCGTTAAAGAAGCATCCCGCCGCTTATCCGGTTGTCGTCTCGACCAGTGCCGAAAAAAACACCGGCCTCGAAGAACTCCGCGCGACTATTCTCTCACTGCGGTGATATTACACTGTAATAAGAATATGCGGTTGCTCCTGCATTAGACAGACATAACGCAGGGTATCCTGAACATCCAGAGCAAGCCGTTGCGGTCAAATCATATTCCGCACCTGCGCCATGGGCGATTCCTAAAAGATATTCAGCCATCGATCCATTGAGGGTAGGGATTGTAGTATTTCCTGTAATTTTTTTATTTATATTCTCGCAAATCTCTTTTTTTAACTGGTAGGCGACAATAATAACATCTCGGTTTGTAGTAGGTGTCCATTCCACATTATTAAAACGAACCACATACCACCCAGCTGTCGATGAGGCAGTGGATGTCTTCATATTGCTGTCGAATGTTTGATAAGCCAACCCACCGCCTGCTGGATGAAAGACTTTGTGAATATGGGAGCCCGTGTTGAACGTTGCTTCGCTCGGCATAACAAAATTCAAACTCGCAACGGGCGTACCGCTCATGATCATCTGGTCGACGACGTTTTTCGCCGCCGCCGAATAAGCGATCACTTTTGTCGCCAGAACTTCCGCTTCGTCTTTGGAAAGATCATCGCCGCCGGTTTCATTCCCGCGCATCATCGCCATGGTCAATGCGCCCAGCAGCGCGAGTGCGAGCAGGATATAAATCATCGCGTTTCCGCGGCTTCTTACGAGACGTTTGTCAGAATTCAAGTGGATTTTCCCCCCAACAATGGCTAATCTCTATTCTACCATGAATGAAGCAACGATACAGAGCTTTTCGATCGACCCAATCTCCGCTGGCCTAGGCTTTGCGGTGGGCGCGGCGATCTTCGGCCTGTTCTGGGCCATGGCTGCGCAAAAAAAGGCGGCCCTGCAAGCGCGCCTTGATGCCGAACGTGAAGCTTTGGGTGATCATTTCAAGGCGCTGGCGCAAACGGCCCTGCAATCGAACAACGAACAATTTTTGACGCTCGCTGCCGAAAAATTAAAGGCGGCGCAGGAAAAAGGCGCAACCGACCTCGACAAACGCACGCTTGAAATTGAAAAGATGGTAAAGCCGGTCGAAAAAAATCTGGAACGGATGAACATCATCGTTGAACAGATGCAGGGAACCGACAAAGCCATTCGCGATGATCTTTTAAATTTGCAGCGCGAGACATCGAAACTGACCGGCGTTCTGCGCAACCCCGCCGCACAAGGCAAGTGGGGCGAATTCGTTCTTGAAACGATTTTGGACAAAGCCAATCTGATCAAAGGCGTTCATTACAACACACAAGAACAATTGGATGGCGGCAAGCAACGCCCCGATGTGATCATCAATTTGCATGACGGGTTCCGTATCGCCATTGATTCCAAGGCACCGATCAATGATTTCGTTTCGCGTCTTGACGATGATCTATCCCCTGAAGATGCCAAGGGCGTTCAAGCCGGCATGGCGCGTGTGGTGCGATCACACGTAAAAGCCTTGGGAAACAAAGGCTATCAGGAAAATGTCAGCGGTTCTGATTTCGTGATTCTGTTCCTACCAAGCGAAGTTGTGTTCTCTGCAACACTTCGCGCCGATCCGGACATCGTCGATTACGCTGCTGAAAACAACGTGGTGATTGCATCGCCGACACTGATCATCTCGCTGCTGCGTGTGGTGGGGTTGTCTTGGCGTCAGGTGGAAATGGCAAAGAATGCCGCTGAAGTATCCGCGCTTGGT
>CAYYPX010000067.1:0-8181 GCA_964473655.1 uncultured Micavibrio sp. | reverse complement strand
TCCGCCGCTACACGAATTTATGCCGCACGGGGATGAAGAAATGGCCCATTTTGCCAAAACGGCTAAGTTAGATGAAGACGCTGTCCGTCGCCGTTTTGCGGAGTTGAGCGAATCCAATCCTATGTTGGGCCATCGTGGTTGCCGCCTTGGTATTACCTATCCGGAAATTTATGAAATGCAGGCTCAAGCTATTTTCGAAGCCGCTCTGGAATGTGATGTAACACCGGAAATTATGATTCCGTTGGTGGCAACGGGAAAGGAATTATCGATCTTGAAAACATTGGTCGATAATACCGCCAAGAAAGTGTTCGATGCGGCGAAGAAGAAAGTATCTTATATCGTGGGAACGATGATCGAATTGCCGCGCGCGGCGTTGATGGCGGATGAAATTGCCAAGGACGCGGAGTTTTTCAGCTTTGGAACCAACGATCTGACGCAAACAACGCTTGGATTATCACGTGATGATGCTGCGCGGTTCTTGCCGTCCTATACGGATAAGGGAATTTTTGAAAAAGACCCGTTTGTGACGATCGATCAACAAGGTGTGGGGCAATTGGTTTCGATGGCCGTGCAAAAAGGCCGTGCCGTAAAATCCAATCTCAAGATCGGAATCTGCGGGGAGCATGGCGGCGATCCGGCCTCCATTGGTTTCTTTGAAAGTGTAGGGCTGGATTACGTTTCTTGTTCGCCATATCGCGTGCCAATTGCACGTTTGGCGGCGGCGCAAGCATCCATCCGTCATGCGATTGCACCGACGAAGAAGTCAACCAAAGCTGCGTAATAAATTTTAGTGGCTGTGATATTCCAGCATGGCGAGAACACTTGCTTGCGTTTCGGCATCCTGATCTTCAAGAGCGTTGTTAGGGCCAGTGCCAAAGAATGCTTTCATAACTCTTTTAGGTGTGTTGCTACCTTCAAAAGCTTCTTGTGCGGCGTCTGTAAGAATTGGTGCGTTCATAAAATCCCCCCTAAATTGTTCGAGCGGATTTTAGAGGCGGGAAACCTTTAAGTGCAACAAATCGCTGTTGCGCGGTGCACCATAGATGTGCAGCGCAGCATCAAAGATTTTTACGCAGGGAATCAAGGAATTGAGCGGCGTCTTCATCGCCGATAGGGCGGTGATAAACCTGCATACCTGCGGCGATGGCGGACTCCACGCCCTTTGGATCATCCTCGATCACGAAACAATCGGAAGATTCGATGGACGTGCCGATGATCTGCTGCATCTTGGTTTGGGCGGCGAGGTAGGGCGTGGGGTCTGGTTTGCGGCCTTCGTAATCTTCTTTGCACAGAATGAATTTGAAATAGGGGGCAAGGTTTTTAGCTTCGAGTGCGGCCATCACGGAACGGCGGCGGCCGTTGGACACAACGCCCATCGGAATGTTCGCGTCTTTAAATAATTTAAGCGCGTCGATAACGCCGGAGCGGATTTCAATCTCATCGATGTGACGGAAATACCAACTATCAATTTCATCGAGATATTCGTCTTTGGTGAGCGTCAGGCCCAACTCGCCGCGCATCCATTCCCAGTTTTGTGCGCCATTATTGTGGTAAACGCGGGTTTGGTGTTCGTCATCCAGATGAATGTTTTGGCTTTTTAACGTTTCAAAATGTTTGCGCCAGTGATGGCGATAGGTATCGACCAGCGTGTTGTCGGAATCCCAGAATGCATATTTTAAAGGCATATGGATTCCCCATCTTTCAAAAGTGCGATGCCCATATCGCCGCAGGATGATCGCATGCTGCCGCCGTTTGGTAAATCAGTGAAAGGCGCGATGGCTTGCGAGAGTGTTACGGTATAAAGATGTTTTTTGGCGAGGCCACGGTAATGCATGCGGGCGGTGAGTTCTTGGCCCATATAGCAGCCCTTGTTCCAATCTACACCGTTTAATTTATCAATCCCGCATTCGAGCAGCGTCGAGCTTTCAATTTTCATGTCGCGACTTCCATCTGGAATGCAAAGTGAAATGCGAAGGCGGTCCCATTCTTCGAATGGTTTTTCTTCTGTATCAGGTTTTTCGAATGTGCGGCGGCCAAATTTTTTATGGCGAGGGTCGGGCAATCCATCCTCCCCATCAAACACCGCATAGACCACATGATTTTCTTCGACGGACAATTGAACCTTCGAGCGCAAGCGGAATTTCAAAAGTTGTTCGTAAAGATCGCGTGCGCGTTCGCCGCCTTCGCAATCGAGCAGTAAGAAACCATCGCCAGCATGAACGAAGAAATCATGCAGGAATTTTCCTTGCGGCGTCAGGAGGCAAGCATAGATAATTTTATCAGGTGCGGCCTTTGTGATATCGTTCGACACAAGCCCATTCAAAAACGCCACGCGGTCTTCGCCTTCGATATGAATGAGGCCGCGGTTTGGCAGGGTGACATAGAATGGCTTTGACATGGGTTCAGGATATACGTCTAATGGCGAACATGAAAATACTCTTTATCACGGCAACCCGCCTTGGCGATGCGGTTTTAAGCACCGGATTGCTGGATTATATGTGGCGAACATGGCCGAAAGGCAAGGTTACGGTCGCTTGCGGGCCTCTGCCGGCGAGTATTTTCGAAGGGTTCCCCAATGTCGATAAGATTATTTCGCTAAAGAAAAAGCCGCGTAATGGGCACTGGATTGATCTGTGGAAACAGGTTGTGGGCACGCGTTGGGACATTGTCGTTGATATGCGAAATTCGGCGGTGTCGCGTTTGATCTTCGCCAAAAAAAGATATGTCTTTGGCGGACGTAAAGGGGAAGCGTTGCACAAGGTGGAGCAAGCAGCGTATCTGATGCGTCTTGAGGAGCCACCAGCACCGAAATTATATTTCACGCCAGCGCAAATGGAATTCGCGAAGAAAATGATTCCGGATGGTGGGCCGGTGATCGGCGTCGGGCCTTCCGCCAACTGGATTGGTAAGACATGGCCAGCAGAATATTTCATTGATGTGATTGAATGGATGACGTCGGCGGCGGGGCCATCACCGAATGCGCGCGTTGCTGTGTTTGCCGCGCCGGGAGAAGAAGCGCAAGCTTTACCCGTTCTGAATGCTATTCCGGAAGGTAGACGCATTGATGGAATTGCAAAGGGCAATCCGGGGGAAGTGGCAGCGGCGCTCTCGCTTTGTGATTTTTACATCGGCAATGATTCCGGTTTGATGCACGCAGCAGCAGCAGCGGGTGTTCCAACGTTTGGGTTGTTCGGGCCAAGCTATCCGCATTTATACGCGCCGTGGGGCGACCATACGGGCTATACAACCACGCCAAAAACATATGACGAACTCATTGATTTTGAAGGATATAATCCTAAAACTCTTGACATAACATTGATGAGTGATTTAAAACCCGATTACGTCAAAAGTATATTAAGTGGGTTTGATCCTCTCTATGAACGCCTATCGCAGCATGTTGCCGCAAAAGACGCGGCCCGTTGAACAATCGGATTTTATAGATCTGGAAGGTTGCTTGTTGCTGGATGGCAGAAGGCCTAGCGAAGGTTTTTTCAGCAATACACTCGATCGTTGGGACGATCAAATTCCTTTCTATCCAAAAGATATCGTTAAACTTCTTTCAAATAATTTTGCCGATAATGTAGGCGTCAATATTTCTCTTTTGGGTCGTCAGTTTGAACTCAAAGTCCATTCAATGGTTTCGCCTTCCTTTTCCAGCTCTGTGCTGATTAAACAACGTGACGTTGAGAAATTTGAAATAAACGTATCGCCGATGTGCCAAAGCAAGGGGATTGGAAGAAGGCTGATGGCTTCTGTAATGGAGCTTTCGATCGCGCTTGGCCATAAAAATTTGAATTTTTATGCGGGTCTTTCGAATGGATGTTACACATGGTCGAAAATGGGCGCACATATAGATATGTCTTATAGAACCGAAGAGAGTAGAGACACTTTATTTCATGAAATCATATCGAGACTCGAAGTCTTGAAGAATACAATTTTACCCGCTGATGTTTATCAAGAAGCATTATCTTATGCTTATCTGAGCAAGAAAGACGATCTGCACAACTTGGCAAAAATGACGGCGATTGTTTCTGAAGATGTTTTTAACGATGCCTTGTACAAACAAGCGTATCCGACAACTCCAGTGACACTTAAAACATGCTTTCAACGTTGTGTGGAGCAAGGCACGCAATTTACATTGGGCCGTTATCTGCTGAGTGGGGGACACATTCCTGTCGTGATTGATTATGCAGATATCGCGCAAATGGAATCTATAGGTAACTATCTCGGCGGATGGAAAACGATTGAAAGTGTTCCAACCTTAGCACCGATCCTCATTCCTGCTTAGTTATTTACCGTCACGTCAGGCGAGCTTTTGACATAGGCATCTGACGATGACTTGTTTTTGTTCTCAACATTGTTACGGGTTTGCCACTGGCTTCCGTAAACGTTGTCGATATATTGCTGACGCGCTTTGGTTGCTTGATCGTATGGCAGTGCTTCGATACGTTCCCAGCCTTTGTAATCCATACAACCATCGAAATCCGTGTAATTGTAATGTTCGGCATACATATAGCCGTCACGTTTCGGCGTGTCCCATTTGCGCAGTTTGCCATCGGCGGAATTTGCATCCGGCACTTTGCCGTTTTGTGTGTCGGCAGGGATGGATTCACGAAGCGGGCCGAGGCGTTCCAGTTCATTGATTTCTGTCACGCAAGCCGCGATATCCTTGTGCAGGGTTTGTTGTGCTTTTGGCCCACGTAAGTAAAGCGCGGATGTTGCGCTCTTGCGTTGCCAATACTGCGCGTCTTCCAGTTTGGCGACGCTCTCACAAGCAGCCAATCCTAAAGTGGAAACCAACGTCAGTGCCAAAATCTGTGTTTTCATGTCGACCTTAAATCTACGAATCTGTTGCGTTATTTAACCATATTGCCGTGACCAAATAAAAGCCGTTACGGGGCATTCATCCACCATGTTTCCAGAACCGTGCCGTAGAGCGGCATTTTGTCCGGATGCGCCAGCGGTTTCCAGTACGCCACATAATCTTCCGCATTGTAATAAAGCGGGATCATGTAGGAGCCGGCCATCAAGGCTTTGTCGAGGCTACGCACCTTACCGACCAGTTCTTCACGGGTTTTGGCAGAGGCGATGGACTTGCTTAACAGATCGATATTTTTATCGCAAATTCCGGCGTAATTCCAACGGGAGGGCTGGTCCGCCGCCTCACAGCTCCAGTACAGATACTGCTCCGTGCCGGGCGATAATGTGGACATCCAGAAATAAAGAGTCATGTCGAAATCGTAATTATTCAGGCGGCCGAGGAAGGCGGCGGAATCGAGTACGCGGACATTCGGCGTGATGCCCATACGCTTGAGCGAGCGCACGAAGGAGAGCGCGATTTTTTCGTTCGATGGATCGTCGAGCATGATCTCGAACGTCAGGGGCTTGCCTGTTTTATCATTCACGCGCACGCCGTTCTTGATCACCCAGCCTGCAGATTTCAAAAGCTCGTCAGCCTTTCGCATATTCTCGCGTTTTTGATCGGCGGTTTTATTTTCGATCGGTGGCGGTGTGTCGGTGGCGGCGAGTTCCGTATTCGGGAAGTAGCTATTAATGCGGCCATACATTCCATGATAGAGATTCTGGTTTACCCATTCGAAATCGAAGAGAAGATTGAGCGCTTGGCGCACGCGGATATCCTTGAAGGGTTCGCGGCGCGTGTTGAAGATGAACCCGCGCACGCGATCGGGGCGGCCATGCTGTAACGCTTCATGTACTGCTTTCTTTTGCGCGATGGCGGGGAAATCATATCCGTTTTTCCAGACATTGGCGTTCCATTCGCGGCGAAAATTCAAATCGCCGGATTTGAAAGATTGAAAAGCCACACTGTCGTCGCGGTAATAATCATAGATGACGGTGTCGAAATTATAGAGGCCCTTGTTGGGCAACAAATCCGCGGCCCAATAATCTTTCACACGTTCATAGACAATACGGCGGCCGACTTCGACGGATTTGATTTTATACGCGCCGTTGGAAACAAATGGCGTCAGTGTCGTTTCGTCGAATGTTTTTCCGGTCCAGTAAGTTTTGGATAGAACCGGCATTAAAGAGAGGATCATGATTGTTTCGCGGTCGCGATCCGGACCCAACGTAAATTTCACACTGCGCGCATCGGGCTTTTCGACTTTTGTTACGATCTTATAAATGCGGCGCATGTTCGGACGACCAAATTGCTTCAACGTTTCGAACGTAAAAATCACATCGTCGGCGGTGATGGGGGTGCCATCATGAAACCGCGCTTTGGGGTTTAGATGAAAGGTGATTGAAGATCGATCGGCAGGAACATCGACGCGCTCTGCGATCAACGGATACATCGTAAATGGTTCGTCCCACACGCGGGCCATCAGGCGATCAGTGACAAGATCCATGCCTTGCGCGGCTTTGCCTTTGATGTTGTAGGGGTTCACCGTATCAAACGAACCGATGGCGGCCTGTTTCATCGTGCCGCCTTTGGGGGCGTTCGGGTTGGCGTATTCAAGGTGAGTGCTTTGGGCGGTGTATTTCGGTTTTCCGACCATGGATAGCCCATAAAGCTCTTCCGCTTTGGCCGGAACAGGCTGTATAAATAAGGGGCATAAAAGCAAGCCGAGTAACAGGAATTTCATGTTTAAACGATTAGCGCAGAAATTGCGTCCTTCCAACCCAAAGTATATCGATAAGGTAAGGATAGAGTATGGCGAAATCCTGTCACAGGGGGATTGTGAATCCATCCTCTTTTTCATGCAGCCAAACTTAAAATGGGGTGGGGTGTTGAACAAGGCGATTCTGGAGCAGGCGGGGCCACAGTTGGATGCGCATATTCTGGAGCGGGTGACCAAACCCAAAAGTGGTGATGTGGTGGCTTTGCCGCCGTTTCAAACCGGTTACAAAGCCATATTCATGGCGGTGCTGGCCGATTGGGATGGTGGAAACGGTTTCGAGGAACGGGACCTACAGAATTGCTATCGCGACGCCATCAATCTGGCCGAAAGCCAAGGCATCAAGACAATCGCCATTCCGGCGATGGGGCGTGATAAGCGGGATTTTCCGCACATACGCTTTGCGCGCGTGACTTTGAAGGGCATTCTGGAGGTGCTTGATGAGCGTCTGGATTTCGTCAAGATTGTCTGCGTGGATCGCACCATGATGACGACCTACAAAGCGCAAATAGATAAATTCAAGGGTAAGGGCGCATGATTAATGTCTACAAAGTCGATGGCGACCGTTTAAAGAAACTGGATTCCCTAAACGATATGGATCCGGTGAATGATTGCGGATGGATTGATTTGAATTCACCAACGCTGGATGAAGATCATAGGCTCGAAGATTTCCTAAAGATTTCGATTCCAACGCAAGAGGATATGAAAGAGATCGAGCCATCTGCGCGGCTTTACGATGAAGATGGCGCGGATTACCTGACTATGCTGGCTGTATCGTTGGTGAATATCGGAGAGCCGGCCAAATCACCGGTGACATTCATTCTGCACGGAAAAATTTTGGTAACTGTGCGGTATCAGGATTTCATATCGTTCATGGATTTTCCGAACAGGGCGATGAAGAAGGCAGGAGTTCCTATAGCGTCGCCGCAAGGTTTAATGCTGGGTATCATCGAAACATTTATCGACCATATTGCGGATTCTTTGGAAGGTCTTGGCGATAGTATCGATCAAATTTCCTATGATATTTTCCGCTCCAAGAAGATCAAGATCGAGCGAAAAAATTTACTTTTACAGTCTTCTATTCGAAGGATTGGCGCGAAGGGCGATTTGCTCGGTATGTTGAGGGAAAGCCTTGTCAGTGTTACCAGATTGCTGTCGCATCATTCAGGCAGGGCGGAAGACGGGCAGGCTAAGGTGTTTCGCCAAAAGCTGTCACTGCTCAACCGCGATGTACTTGCTTTGACAGATCATGCCGGTTTCTTGTCGGGCAAGATGAATTTCTTACTCGATGCTACGCTGGGCATGATCAATCTGGAGCAAAACCAGATCATCAAAATATTCTCGATTGCCGCCGTGGTGTTCTTGCCGCCGACATTGGTCGCGTCCGTGTACGGCATGAATTTTCATTTCATGCCGGAACTGGATTGGCCTTTTGGCTATCCGGTAGCGATCGGTGCGATGATTGTGTCCGCGCTTATTCCGCTTATCTATTTCAAACGGAAGGGCTGGCTCTAGGCCGCTTTCTTTTTGATCAGATCGGCGA
>CAYYPX010000066.1:0-8349 GCA_964473655.1 uncultured Micavibrio sp. | reverse complement strand
GCCATAGATGGCTACGGCCATATATAATCCGTAATAGTTATTCTGCATTTTGCAAGATGATGCCCGCAGTATGCGCTCTCCGCGTCATAGGTTTAAAATGGAAGGCGCACACTCCGTGTAAAGGTTCCTATGCTATGCATAGGAACCACCGTCCGTTTTTCGTAAGTCAATTCAATACGTTAAGAAGAAACACACGTTTAAGAAGCAAAAAATGGCTGACGTAAATTCACAGATTTTTCACTAAGATATTGATTTAATTGGGAAAAATTTTCGTTTTGAAAATGGTGCCGGCGGAGAGGATTGAACTCCCGACCTTTCGATTACAAATCGACTGCACTACCGCTGTGCTACGCCGGCCACCCACGAAGGAACTCTATCTACCATTAATCCGTCTTTTCCGGCAACCCGCCGGATGATTAACCATTTTAGGGGATGGTTAAGCACAGATTACCCAAAAACGGCAGAATTCCGTGTTTTTTACCGATTTTGGTAGGGGATGTGTAGCAAACTTCAATCGGCTCCGGTAGCGTTTTTTTGCACTTTGTCCGCACCTTCGTTATTTTTTGTAAAAAACGGGCAATTCCTGTTAAATTAGAACCAGATAACAAATCACGAAGATCATCAAAGAATAGACAATGGCAGATAAGAAAGACGGATCGAGCGAAGTCGCTATGGGCTGGGCCCTATTGGCCTTGGTTTTCCTAGGGCTGTCATGGCTTGTCTGGAGCATTTTCCATGAACAGATCCGCGCAGCGATCCGCTGGCTTCGCTATGGCGAAATGTGGATAGCGTCTTGGTTCTTGGATAAGGATTACACCGTTTCGTGGAATGGCCAGCCCGTGAATTACCACGAACTCATGAACGCGGCTGCCAAGGTTCCGTCCGACCGCCTCGATGGACAGTTCATGTCCCTTCTTGCCGAAGTTGCCCTCTATCCTTATCTCGTTCCGATCGGCATCCTTAGCATAGCGTTTGGAATATGGGCGTTGTTCAAAGGACCGGGCACGGAACACCGTAGCAAGTTTAACATCGACACATTGATCAAAAAACAAGCGAATATTTTTCCGATCATTGCGCCGTTCATTAACTTCAATCCATCGAAACAACCGCCACGTGCGCCGGGCGCGCCTGTACCTGTGGAACTTCCATTGTTTGCCGAAGCGTTGGGACCCGAAGAATGGGTCGTCTACAATGAAGTTCCTGTCATCAACAATAAGATCGATGAAGAAGCCGCGAACAAGGCCTTTGCAAAACAATTGGGTCCACGCTGGCGCGGGGCAAAACATTTAAGCCCGCATAAACAAATCCTGCTCGCCGCTTTTTGCTTGAAGGCATCCCGTAGACGTGGAGACTCCGACACCATGCTTGGTCGCCTCGCCCATTGCTGGACGGAAAAAGATGGATTTAAACTTAGCCGAGATCGTGGCCTTCTTCGTGAAGCGCGCTCCGTTCTTTCCAATCAAGATATCGCTGGAAAAATTTTGCGTAAATGTAACGAGCACGCATGGGAAACTACGGCCCTCATCCGCGCACTGGCAACGGCACGTGAAGAAGGCGGCGTTCTGGCACCAGCGCAATTCGTTTGGCTGCGTGGCCACGACCGCACGCTTTGGTATCCTCTGAACAATCTCGGTCGCCAATCCTTCCATATGGAAGCGATGGGCGCGATGGCTCATTACAAGGGTGAAAAAATGGCGCAACGTCCTATTCCACGCCCGAAAGTCAATGATGCCGTAAGCTCACTCGTTGAATATCTGGCATCGAACAAAGTGCGCACTTTGCCGCAACTGGATTACAGCGGATCAAAAAAGCGCGGCGTAAAGAAACTGAAAACGGCATAAGGCAATGACGAATATTTGGAAAAAAGCAGCAAATGATTACATCTCTTCCGCCAAAGTGGTGGATGGAAATCTGATCTTGTCTCTACCCGACGCAATCAATCCGATTGTCTGGCGCATGGAACTAGGAAGCGTAAAGGCCTCCGCACTTGAAGTCCGCCCGCACAGTGATGGAAGCTTCATGCTATTCTTGAAAACGCCACGCGGGGAAACGCACGATATCGCACCTTACACATCAAAAGAACAAGCAGTACGCGCACTCATGAATGTCTCGTCTGCTCTGCAAAACGCGCACGGTAAAATTGCGCCTCCGAGCAACGCAAACACCGTTCAAGATGTTCCAAGCAAACCTGTCTTTGAACGCGCAGGCCTTACCAAATGGCTCGTTGCGGTTGGTGGCATTCTTCTTGTCATCTTCTTATTCGCCTACATGAATGCACAGGCGCCCCGTCATGCTTCCGTTGCAACGGAACAAATGGGCACAACAACTGATGGATCACCTTCAAATGCCGAAAGCGGCGTTCCGCAATCCGCGGACCAGCTTCTAAAAGGATTTTAACGCACAATGGCATTGAATGAAAAACGATACGGCTACTACGCGCACCTTCGGGATGTTCGCCCGATGTATGTGCGCCTTGGCGAATGGCTGAAACGTCCTTCGAACACGCTCGTCGTTTTTATCGCGATTATTATGCCCTTCTACTTTATGCCGGAAAGCCGGCAATATGCAGATGTCATTCTTTTGATAAGCCTTCTTTATTTCTGGTGGCTGACAAAACGTCCACGCGTGTTGCCATTCAAAATGCCGGCGGATTCCAAACTAAAAGACCTCAACAGCATGGGCGGCGGACGCTCCGGCAAACCCGAAGGTATTCTCTATCTTGGTAATGCACGCGGCTCCGCCAACACGAATGAGGAAATCTGGTTCACCAATTCCGATGCGCGTACGCACATTCTCTACCTTGGTACCACCGGTTCTGGTAAGACCGAAGGTCTGAAATCGATGGTGACGAACGCCCTCACATGGGGTTCAGGCTTTGTTTATATCGATGGTAAGGCAGACACGGATTTGTGGTCTTCGCTATCATCGCTCGTGCGTCGTTTTGGCCGTGATGATGATTTGCTGGTGCTGAACTATATGACGGGTAACTCCGACACACGCGCGCCATCGAACTCGATGAACCCGTTCAGTTCCGGCTCCGCATCGTACCTGACCAATATGCTCGTCTCGCTTATGCCGCAGGCCGAAGGCGACAACGCCATGTGGAAAGAGCGTGCGGTATCGTTGATCAGCTCGCTTATGCCGGCCCTCACATGGAAACGCGACAATCAGGATATTCCATTGTCCGTATCCTCCATCCGCGACTATCTGCAGATGAACAATGTCATCAAGCTCTCTCGCGATGATGCGCTGCCACCGCAAATGCGTGAATCCATCGTCGGATATCTGAACACACTTCCCGGCTATGTCGACGCCGCATTCGATGACAACGGTAAGGAAAAGCCAGCTGGTCCAGATCAACCGATGATCGATACGACGACTGTGCGCCAGCAGCACGGCTATTTAACCATGCAGTTCACGCGCTCCTTGCAATCGCTCGGCGATGATTACGGCTACATCTTCGATACGCAAGCTGCCGATGTCGACATGGTCGATGTCGTCTTGAACCGCCGCATTCTGATCGTTTTGATCCCGGCACTGGAAAAATCATCCGATGAAACGGCCAACCTTGGTAAAATCGTTGCCGCAACCATCAAAGGGATGATGGGTTCTACGCTGGGCGCTACCGTGGAGGGCGAAAGCTCTTCCGTCATCGAAAACAAACCGACCCATTCGGCCACACCTTTTATGACGGTCTTCGACGAGGTTGGATATTACGTGTCGGACGGTATGGCCGTTATGGCGGCACAGGCAAGATCGCTGGGCTTCTCACTCATCTTTTCGGCGCAGGATTTGCCCGCCCTTCAAAAACGCGTGAAGGAAGAATCCAGATCCATCACCGGTAACTGTAACATCAAAATTTTCGGCAAGCTGTCCGATCCGACAGATACGAAGGATTACTTCGAACGCCAAGCCGGTAAAGCGCTCGTTATGCAGACAACGGGCTTCCAGCTTCAAGGCGGCGTATCCACCGGCTCTTTCTACGACAATCAGGGTGCGAGCATCACAGCGGCAGACCGCGCCGATTACGGCGATTTGAAAAAACTCCGCGAAGGCGAAGCCGTGATGATTTTCGAAGGCACCGTCATCGACGTTCAGATCTTCTATTCCAATCCGGGTCACGCAAAGGCAATGCGCGTTACGCGTTATCTATCGCTGCCACCGCCGGATGAACAGATCACGAAACACAAAGAACAACTCACCAAGCTGCGCGATCATCTGGTCAGCAAGACATGGACGGCCGCAAAGGCCGATGTGAAATCTTTGACGCCGCCAGTTATCGAAGGCTTGCGTAAAGGTTATGATGTCGGAATCGCCAACGGCGTCGATCCTGTCGAACAAGGTATCGCGGCCGTTTCAGAAGTACACGCCACACAAAATCCGGAAGAAGCCGCCAAGGCACTGTCCGGTGATACGACACCAGAACCCGTTGCTGCACCGACGCCATCTCCGGCACCAGCCGCTTCGACACCGCCCGCACAGAAGCCAGCAGAAACTCCCGCTGCTGCAAAACCAGCCACCGGCGGCCCGATGGGCTTTTTCAAGAAAGCACCGGAGACAGAACCTGCAGCAGAACCGGTTGCAGCCCCAATCGCAGAAACACCAAAAGCAGCCGTCGAGCCTACGCCCGCACAAAGTCCGCTAGACAAAGCCGCACAAAAAATTCTGGAAGATGCTGGTGCAAATGCCGCAGCCTCACTGTTTGGCAAGAAAGAATAATCAATGAAACGTCATTCCCAATCCGGTAACGCCGTCGTCGTCATCCTGATTGGTATCGCGCTGTTCGGCGCGCTCGCCTTCACCTTTATGCAAGGCTCCAAAAGCGGACAAGGCAATCTGACATCGCAACAAGCCAAAATCGCGGCGCAGGAATTGCTCGATTTTTTTACCGCAGTAGACAGAGCCGCAAATAAATTGAGACAAAAGGGATGTTCAGAAAACGATATCAGCTTTTCTAGTCCGAAAGACACAGGGGTTTTTATAACATTTAATAGTTCTGCTACGGCCCCTGTCGACAAATCATGTCATGTGTTTGATGAAAATGGTGGCAAGCTGAATATGAATATGCAATGGGAAAAATACCAAACATACGCAGTATACGGACCCGGAGATATAAATGTGGGAAACATTAACTTTAAGTGGTCAGGCTTTCAAATTGTTAATGTAGGTACAGCGGCTCCGGAACTGGCTTTCGTGATGGCTGCCACTAAACCAGAGATCTGCGATGCTTACAACGAATTGATCGGTTTAAAAAATTACAATCCTTACGTCAGCGATGCTGATCCAATTCTGGGAGATGAAAATACAGCATTCGCAGGTCAATCCACATTCTGCCGAGGGTTCCATCAAATCGTTTATGTCTGGTCACCTCGCTAAATTATCAGGGACAGGATACAATTCTTGACCCTTTGACAGAATCCACTTATTCTTGCCGCCATGGCCAGACAAGCAAGAATCGTCCTTCCGGACACCCCTCATCACATCACTCAGCGCGGCAATCGCGGCGAACCCGTCTTCTTTGAAAAGGGCGATTACGAAGCCTATATCCAATTCCTTGCCGAAGAATGCGCCGACAAAGGCGTTGTCATCTGGGCCTATTGCCTGATGCCGAACCAGATTCAATTGATCGCCGTACCACACAAGGAACATTCCCTCGCCCGTGCACTTGGCGAAGCGCACCGCCGTTACACACGCCGTATCAATGAACGCAATCAATGGCGTGGCCATTTGTTCCAAGATCGTTTCTTTTCCTATCCTATGGATGAAACGCACCTTCTGAACGCCGCCCGCCACATCGAAACATTGCCTGTTTTCACCGGCGTTGCGCCGACACCGGAAAGCTATCTCTGGAGCAGCGCACGCGCCCACGTAAAAGGCCGCGAAGACAAATTGCTCACGCCTGAAAAACCGTTGCTACATTTCGTGCCGGACTGGAGTGGTTTTTTGAAAGAATGGCCCGCCGAACAAGATCCGAAAGCCATCGATCGTCATTTGCAAACAGGCCGTCCGCGCGGCAATGATAATTTCTTGAGCGCGGTTGAGAGCATGGTTGGCCGCACAGTTCGACCGCAACGCCCCGGCCGCCGCTCCATCACCTTCACCAAAAATCTGTATAAATAGGCACGTTTGTGCTATGGTATTTCCATCAACGCCATAGCTGCGCCCTCATAAAGCCTTTGATTCTGGTTAGAAAATCACTGCCGCCAGCGGCGTAATTAAATCTTTGAATTTATTAGGAAATTCAGGAAACGAAATTTTTTCTACAAAAACGAACTATTGGATGTTTGGCCAGAAATCAATTTTTTTTCGGGGAACGAACTAGACAAAAGTTAATTTTACATCCGCTCCGGAATGTCGATGCCAAGCAGGCGGAGCACCAGCTCCAGCTGGCGATAGGTCTGCGCACACAATGCCAAACGGCTGCTACGCAGAGCCACATCCGTTTCGGAGAGAATGTGGCAATTCCCGTAGAAAGATGAAAAAGCCTGCGAGAGCCTGTAAGCATAATCGCACAAGAAATGCGGCGCGTAATTCTTGGCGGCATTTTCCACGGCGTCTGGAAGCTCAGTCAAAAGCAAGGCAAGCGGACGATCTACATCTTGCAATTGCAACGCTGCGCTTTTACCCAAATCCCATTCTGCTTTGCGCAACAGGGATTTGATCCGCACTGCTTGATACAACAAATAAGGACCTGTCTTACCTTCGAAACTGGTCAAGCGGTCCAGATCGAACACGTAATCCGCTTGGCGGGCATTTTGAAGATCGGCAAATTTAATCGCGGCAATCGCTACTTTACGCGCGATATCGTCGCGCTCGGCCGATTGCATCCCTTCACCGACATGGGCTTCATCCATGCGAACACGGGCTTTTTCAATCGCCATGGCCAGAAGGTCATCAAGGCGCATAACGCCGCCGGCGCGGGTTTTAAACGGCTTCCCGTCGCTTCCGTTCATGGTTCCGAAACCAGCATGGGTCAGCTCGACGTCATCACGGACGATGCTGCCTTTGCGCACGGCACGGAACACTTGTTCGAAATGCAATCCTTGACGTTGATCGACGATGTAGACGATCTTGGCGGGATCATAGAGCTTTGCACGCTCGACAATCGTCGCCATATCGGTCGTGCCATACATCACCGCACCATCGCGTTTATATAGAATCAACGGTGGAACTTCTTTCTTGTCGTCATTTTGGGCAACCGGGACAACGACCGCGCCATCGCTATCAATCGCCCATCCACCAGCACGAAGATCATCAACCATGGGCGCGATATAATCATGCACATCGGCCTCGCCCTTCCAGAGATCGAAATGCACGCCCAGAAGCTCGTAATTCTTCTTCATATCGGCGAGCGACACGGCACGAATTTTTTCCCAAATGCCGTAGTAAGGCTGTTCTTTGTTCTGAAGTTTTAAGGCCGTTGCGCGAGCACGATCCATCACGTCCGGATTGTCTTTTGCATTGGTCGCGGCACGCGGATAACGCTCTGCCATATCATCGACCAGTTTCTGCATCGTCGCGGCATCGTTTATATCGGCATCCGTGATCAAGCTACTTTCGTCAGTTGTAATGTAGTTATCAATGAGCATACCAAGATTGGTACCCCAATCTCCCACATGGATATCACCCAGAGCCTTATAGCCGGAAAAGTCCATGATACGCCAAACCGATTCACCGATAATGGCGGAACGTAAATGTCCAACGTGCATAGCTTTGGCAATATTCGGTCCGCCGTAATCCAGAACGACCGTGGTGCCATGACCGCTATCAGCGACACCTTGGCGTTTATCAGTCGAAACTTCTTTCAAGTGTGTCGTCAGAAATTCATCGGTGACGTTCAGATTGATAAATCCGGGTCCTGCGATGTCGACCTTGGTAAAGGCTTTGTTCTTTTGCAACTCATCAACGATCACACCCGCCAATTCACGCGGATTTTTCTTGGCGGCCTTGCTCGCCGGCATAGAACCGTTGCATTGAAACTGCGCCAGATCGGCACGATCGGATGAGGTTACGCGGCCGAACGCACGGTCCAACCCTTGCGCTTCGAACGCATCGCCGACGATGTCCGATAATTTCTGCGCAAGAGACGGCATGATCTATTATGCGTCCAATTGCGCGCGCAGAGCGTTTTCTTGAATGAATTCGCGGCGTGGTTCAACCACATCGCCCATCAGCGTGGTAAACAATTCGGAAGCTTTTTCTGCATCCTTGACTGTTACCTGCAAGAACACACGCGCTTGAGGGTCGAGCGTTGTTTCCCAAAGCTGCTCTGGGTTCATTTCGCCAAGACCTTTATATCGGGAAATCGTAATTCCCTTGCGGCCCACATCCAAAATGGAATCGAACAAT
>CAYYPX010000065.1:0-8513 GCA_964473655.1 uncultured Micavibrio sp. | reverse complement strand
TGGTTTGCTTCGGCCAATGCCTGAATGTTTTTACGCTGCGCTTCCATAACGGTTTTGATGTCGAACGGATATCCCGATGGAGCAGAGTTGATGATCTGCTTGAACGTGGATTGGATATCGCCAAAAAAAGCTTCGGCTGGATTTTTTTGCTGCATCTGGTTGGTCTCCTAAAAATCTGAATATGAGGACAACGTATGGTTTTTGTGCAGCGCGGTCAAGAAAAGTTAACAATCATTTTTGATAACCATGCGCCTGTGTGAAAAAGCTTGGGAGAAAAACGGGTTATACTGACACGTTAGCAATATTTTAACCTGTTTTGGGCAGTGTGTACGGTGGAGAGAACTATTACCCGCGGGGATACTGAAGGACCATGTCTGTCCTAGGAACCGAAAACCAGAGAATGTTGTCCGACGCTTTGAAACAGAGCGATCGGAGCGGTAAGAACTGGCTTTCGGGCAATATGGCCCAAGTTATGGTGTTTCTGAACGGCCTTATCCTGACATTTACAGCCTTTGCCACGTTAAACGTCTTTATCACCCAGATCGTCGATGAGGGTGTTTCCACGGTGGCGCAAGAGACCCGCGATCATCTGGCCAACCGTTTTTCCAATCTGGAAGAAAATATGCAGATGGCGGGCTCCTACGTTTCATTTTCCGGTAAAATTGCGCCGCAGGAAATCGTCAAGAATTTCGAAGAAGGGCCATACGGCGATTATTTCGACCAAATCTATTGGCTTGAAAAATCCGATGGGCCTTATCTTTCCCACAATCTGGTCACACATGCGGATGTGAAATCTCCAGCCACTCCAGATGAAGGCAATTCAATCCAACTCCATGAATTCGTCATCAAAAACATTGCGGCAGATCAAGAAGGCCTGCAATTGATGAGCGAGTATGAAGCCTTTGTCAGCAAAGCAGGCGTGAATGATTATCCTTTGGTGGTGGCAACCTACATCGAGGCCGCCGATGGCGCGAAAGATATTCTTTATGGTGTGACCAGTGTCAGTCACATAGCGTCGCCGGAGTTTTTCAATTTAAAGAAAAACGTGCAAGGCTTTACGCTGGTGTTCGGTGAAAAAAATACGGGCACATATAAATACGAAAGACCCGCTCAAGAGGGCGAAGAAGTCAACGAAACGCAATTGTTCAAAAAGAATTTCGATATTCCGCTGGCCAATAAAACGGTCCAGATGCAGGTTGATGTTACACTGAATGATCGCGAACTTTTCTTGAAAAAGATCCCGTTCCTGATGTTCTTGTTTGGTGTCACGTTGACATTGATCGGCACGCTGTATGTGCGCAACAACCAAAGGCAATCCATACGCCTTGCGATCATGAACCGCGAGCTTGCGACCAAGAACGATGAATTGAACCACGAGGTTGTGGAGCGCGAGAAGTTGAACCAAGCCTTGCGTCAGGCGGAAAAAGAAAATCGCGCTGTGATCGACGCGGTGAGCGATATTATCTTTGAAACCTCCACCGATGGTCAGATCTTGTTCCTCAATGATACGTGGCAAAAGATTACCGGCTTTTCGTCGGAGCGCTCACTAGGGCGTAATATCTTTGACCTTTTGTATATGCAGGACCAAGCCGAGCAGCGCAGTAATTTTGCGCAGCTGGTCAAGGGTAAGAAGCAATCTTACCGAGCCTTTACGCGTCTTCGCACCGCAGATGGTAATTTCCGCGCTGTTGAATTGGCGGTTTCTATGCTCCGTCAGGATGAGAACAAGAATATGCGTGTGGTCGGCACGATCACCGATGTGGAAGAACGCCGTCGCGCCGAGCGCGCGCTTTCGGAAGCGGAAAAGAAATACCGTGCGATCGTTGAAAACGCCGCGAGCGGAATTTATCAGGTGACGCCGGAAGGGTATTATTTGAGCGCAAACCCCGCTATGGCAAAAATCCTGAAATACGACGCGCCGGAAGAGATTTTGCGCGATGTGAAGGATGCCAACGCCGATATTTACTATAATAGTCGCGAGCGTGAGCGTTACTTGCGGGATGCCGTGCGTGAGGGAAGCGTTATCCTTGAATGTCAGGTACGCCGCAAAGATGGCAAGATCATCTGGGTGCATGAAAGTTTACGTGCCGTGAAGGATGATCAGGATCAATTGATCTTCTTCGAAGGCAGTATGGAAGATATCACACAGCGTAAAGAAACCGAACTGGCGCTTCGTGAAGCAAAGGTAGAATCCGATTTGTCATCGCGTGCGAAATCCGAATTCTTGGCCAATATGAGCCATGAATTGCGAACACCGCTCAACGCGATTATCGGCTTTTCCGATATCATCAGAAACCAAGCCTTTGGCGAAGTGGGACGCAGCGAATATCTGGAATATGCCCGCGATATCAATGAAAGCGGTAAGCGTTTGCTTCATGTCATCAACGATATTCTGGACGTATCCCGTATCGAGGCGGGCGACCGTCAGTTGAACGAAAGCCTTGTCGATGTTTACAAGGTTGTTCAATCCAGTATTGATATGCTTGCACCCAAGATCGAAGCGCACAAAACGATCGTCAAGAATACGCTCTCTACCGATGCGGGCAGCCTGATCGGTGAAAATCATGCGATCAAGCAAATGCTGATCAACCTATTGTCCAACGCCGTGAAATTCACCCCGGAAGGCGGCCACGTATCCGTTCACGCGGAATATGATGCCGAAGGCCAGATGCATATTTCCGTGACTGACACGGGTATCGGTTTGACGGACGAGGAAATCGAAAAGGCATTGTCGCCGTTCGGGCAGGTCAACACGTCGCTGAGTAAGAGTGAATCCGGAACTGGTCTTGGTCTGACGCTGGTTCAATCGTTGATGGCACTTCATGGCGGATCGTTTGAATTGTTCTCGCAAAAAGGCGTGGGCACAACGGCTACGCTGATCTTCCCGCCAAAACGTGTGTCTAGATCGTCACACCGCGAGCCAGAGCGCGTTTAAGACTGCGCCGACAGTATTTCTTCGGCCTCGATCAAATCCATTTCCAACACTTTTCTTGCAATGTCAAAACCAAAGCCTGCACGGGCGAGGGCGGACATTTCACGATCCAGATTTTCTTCCTTACTCCGGAAGCATCCTAATTTCTTGCGTCGGGCGAGACGGACGGCGGCGGTAAGGTCGGGGTTTGTATCACCGCGATCTTCGTCATAGGCTTGTAACGTTTTCAGGATAGACTCCTGCGATAGTCCTTTTTGCTGGAGTTTTGACAGGATGGCCTGTCTTGATAGTCCGCGGCGGCGCAAGGATGTCACCATGCCTTGGACATAGGCATCATCATTCAGCAGCCCTTGGCGCACGAAGGTGGCAATCGCCGATTCCAGCATTTTGGTGCATTCCTCGCGATCCTGTTCTTGATGGTGTTTGCAGGAGCGATCGATTTTGCGGCCCATGATCCGCCGGAAATGCGGGACGCTGGCCGGAAACCGCTGGAGATAGGCTAGGCCCGAATTATAGAGGTATTTTTCGGTGATTTTCTTAGGGGGTTTCTTTTCCCGCCGAGGCTTACCGCGCTTGATATTTTCCTCCTCTGCCATATCTTGGCTCGGAGTATTCAAATCTATTTTAAAGCGCGGATTTTCATTCATGACACAATTGGACTTTATACCAAACGGCACCGAACTCAAACCCCGTGTCATTCCGGCCATAAACATGATCGGTCTTAAAACCCTGATCGGGAAGGAAGTGGGCCGGTTCCTCAACGTCTATACCCAGACGATCGTTGCGCCTGTGGTGACGACGCTGCTCTATTACGCCGTGTTCGCGCTGGCGTTCGGCGGGATCGCCAAAACGATCGGGGGCATTTCCTATATGGTTTTCCTAGCTCCCGGCCTTATCATGATGACGATGGTGCAGAACGCTTTCGCCAATACATCTTCATCCATCGTGATCGCCAAAGTGCAGGGAAATATCGTCGATGTGTTAATGCCACCGATATCGGCGGGTGAGCTGTTCACGGGTTATATGGTCGGCGGGATTATCCGCGGAATGATTGTGGGCGCGGTGTGCGCCGTGGCCGTCTGGGCGACTGTGGGTATTGAAATTCACGCGCTGTGGGCTGTTGTGGCCTATGCCGTCCTTGGCAATGCCATGCTGTCCAGCCTCGGCCTTGCCGCCGGTATCTGGTCCCAAAAGTTCGACCATATCGCGGCCGTGACCAATTTTATCGTAACACCGATGACATTCCTATCCGGCACTTTTTATTCGGCAGAGCAATTGCCGGGTATTTGGAACACGCTGGTTCATTACAACCCGTTCTTTTACATGATCGACGGATTCCGTTACGGCTTTACGGGCCATGCCGATGGCAATTTGTTGGCAGGGCTAGCTTGCTTGATCGTGATCAATATCCTGTTGTGCATTCTCACCCTGCGCATGGTACAAACCGGCTATAAAATCAAGAGTTAGGGCCTATGGACGACAATTACGTACAATCATTCCAACTGGAATCCTCCCATATACGTGGTCGCATTGTGCGGCTCGGCAGCGTGTTGGACGATATTCTCTCCGCGCACAAATATCCGGATGATGTCGCGCATTTGGCGGGCGAGACTTTGGTTTTGTGTGCGTTGCTATCGTCGATGCTCAAGTACGAAGGTATCTTTACGCTTCAAGCGCAAGGTGAGGGCGATGTCACTATGCTGGTCGCAGACATGACCAGTGCCGGAAAGGTGCGGGCCTGTGCAGCCTTTAAAGAAGACGCGATTAAAGGCGCAGCCTATCAAAACAACCGCGCGGAGCTGCTGGGCAAGGGTTATATGGCCTTTACGGTCGATCAGGGCGAGAATACGGAGCGTTACCAAGGCATCGTGGAATTAAAGGCGGAATCACTGTTGTCCAGCGTTCAGCATTACTTTTCGCAATCCGAACAAATCTCTACCGGCATGATGATGTCGATCGGCAAGCATGAAGGCAAATGGCGTGCGTGCGGTTTGATGGTTCAGCAAATGCCTGAAGACAATGCGGGACGCAACCAGCAGGAAAGTGAAGCGCACGAAGATGACTGGCGTCGCACGATGGTATTGCTGGGTAGTGTGAAGGATGAGGAAATGCTCGATTCCAATCTAAAGGGCGAGGATCTGCTGTATCGCCTGTTCCATGAAGAAGGCGTGCGGGTTTACGAACAGCAAGCCTTGGTCAATGAGTGTCGTTGTTCACCGGACCGCGTGGAGACCATCTTGTCGGGTATGTCGCAAGAAGACATTAGCGAAATGACAATAGACGGTAAAATCGTTATGACGTGTGAATTTTGTAGTCGTGATTACACATTCGATCCAAACAATATCAAGAAAGGAACGATTCAATGAAAAAGATACTTTTGAGCGCAGCGGCGGTTGCCGTTCTGGCGGCGTGTACCAATTCCTATCCGGATGGTATGCCGGCGCCGAAATTGACCTTCGCGCAATATCAGCCGATCAATTTGAATGTGTCCTCTTCAACCGCGGAAGACGCGCCGACGATTGAGAATGATCCCAAGGATGTATCAGATCAATTCGTGATGCCGCCGGGCGAAGCCATCAAAGCCTATGCAGCCAACCGGTATAAGGCCACAGGAACGGGCAACGGCACGTTCAACATCGCCATTGAAGATTCACGCGTCCACATACGCCAGATCGACCAGCAGAACAAAGCCTTGAGCTGGTCCGGTATTGGCAAGGAAGATGAATACACGGTGTTCCTAAGGCTGCGCGTGACGCCAACGCCGGACGGCGTGCTTCGTGCGCCATCTACCATGATCCGTATGGAGCGCACGCTGGTCATGCCATCCAGCACGACGCTGGCGGAGCGTGAGATGAAACAAACACAGTTCCTAGAGAAGCTGGTGGGTGATGTTGATGTCGCCATCAACCGTGCCTTAGATCAGACGCCGGGGATACTTAAATAAGATCATCGTCGTCATCCGCCCGCGTTGCGGGCGTCGAACCGATGATTAATATGAGTAATAAAAAACGGGGCCCGAAGGCCCCGTTTTAATTTGTTGAACGATATCCTTACTGGAAGGAGATCTGAGCGCGGCGGTTGGCTGGCTCGCGGACGTTGTCCGGTGTCTCAACCAATGGCTCGCTCTCACCGCGGCTTTCAGCTTTGATGATCGAAGCGTTGACGCCACGTTGAACCAGAGCATCACGCACGGCGTTCGCACGGCGCTGTGCCAGTTTCAAGTTGTAGGATTCCGAACCAGAGCGGTCAGCGTGGCCAACAACAGTCACAGAGTTCAAGCTACGTTTGGAGATTTCGGCTGCAACCGCATCCAGAACGCTTTGGGCACCCGGGCCGAGCGTGGATTGGTCGAAGTCGAAGAACACCAGATACATCGCGTTTTCAGCGGCCATCGGTGCGTTCGGGTCTACGTTGAATGGTGTTTCAGGTGCAGCGACTGGTGCTGGCGGTTGTGCCGGCATTGCGCCTTCGAGTTGCTGCAGGGCCGCCAAAAATTCGCGTTTGCAACGGTTGATCTCATCACCTTGGAAGTTTTCTTCCTGATTTTCGATCCAGCAGTCAAAGCGTGTTTGGGCAACGCCGGAAACGTCTGGGTAGGCTTCGCGTGCGCCGAGATCAAACACGGCCATCAAGCGGGAGCGGCCAGTGGCCAGTTCGTTCATTGTTTCAGCAGGAACGTTCCAGTCACCCAGCGGTTCCGGTGTGACAACATCGCCACGTGCGGCGGCCAAACCCTTGCGGGAGAAGTGTAGAGCGTCTGCGTGATCGCCGATTTCGATTTCGTTGTTCACGTAATCTTTGTACTCAGCGGTTAGTTTTTGTGTGAAGGGGCTGCCGACAGGTTGCGCTTCGCGCAGGGCGTCTACTTCATCGAATTTGTTGAAATCGCAAGCGCCAAGGGCCAGAACACCGGCCACGATCATAAGTCCGCGCGAAAATTGCATTGAAAACTCCTTAAGTCCATTGATTAACAAGCCGAACTTACGTTGGGCAGCCCTGCATTTTTACATCTATAAGAGGTGCAAAGTAAAGGTATAACGCTGAGATATATCTAAATTAACCTGTTAATTTTCATTAAGAAAAATGGAACTAATGAGATTGTATTGACATAATATATAATTATTGCTAATCCCAGCTTCCATGAAAAACGAGTTGATTCCGGTTTTTGGAAAGAATGCCAAGCCCGCCTATGAACATGATAAGGCGCTTGTGTGTGTGGCGATCAACCATTTGTTCAATAAAACGCCCGAAATCTTCGGAAATCTAGAAACACGCGGACGTATCAAAGATGAAATCGGGTCTTATCTGACGACTTATGGATCGTGGCCTCACATGTTGGGCACGCTTGGGTACATTTTTGAAAAGTATGATGTGAATCCTTTCGGCGATATCAGGCTCGCCTATCTGGGCGGGGAGCCAATGGGCAAGGGGCTTGGCGTGTTTTCCATGCAGACGCGCAAACTGCGCTCTATGTTTAATGCGTTCGCGAATTTCAATCCGAAAATAAATTTCGGCGTTTCGCTCGATACCGTGGACGAGGTTATAGCTGAAGGTAAATATGATGTCGTTATTAGTGGCAATGTTCTCAATCTTTCCTCGATCAATGCACCATCCATCATGATGGCTGTGGCGGCGACGACAAAAGAGGGCGGGCTGATTGTTCACGGGTTAGGCTACGGCAATTGCAATTACGAGATCATACTCCACGAAGCGTTTTATAAAAACGTCTGTAGCCATGAAGAATTGGGCCGATACAATCCACAACAGCTTTTTGCAGGTGGTGGCACCTATGATGCGGTGGTTTTCAAACAGGCGAGTGAAATCAGTTCAGATCGCTTGAAAATGATGAAAACAAGCCGTTTGGCGTTACAATAACCTTGTTGAAAACCATGCCTTTGATGTTCCGGGTTACATGAGAATCTACTAAAGCTTGACATCCTCGGGTGCTTCCGTATTATCCGCGCGCCCAAGCGATCTTTTCGTCAAAAAAGCACAGAAAAGACAGCGAAAATATCACGGGTGTAATAAAGGGAAAACAATGACCAAAACACTGCAATCACAGAAAATTGCCGTTCTTATTTCGAACGGTTTCAACGAAAACGAATTCCTCTCCATTCAACGCGCGATGATCGAACGCGGCGCGTCTCTTAAGATCGTTTCCACCGACTCAGGTCTGGTTAACGGTTGGGACGGTAAAGGCTGGGGACATAATTTTGCAATCGACGCACAACTCAACACCGCACTTGGCATTGATTACGATGCCGTTATCATTCCGGGCGGTCAGCGCAGCCTTGATAAACTGAAAATGACGGCGCACTCCCGCCGTTTTATCGGCAGCTTCATCGCTTCCATGAAACCTGTCATCTGCATGGGTGACGCGGTTCAATTGCTGGCGCACACAGAGCACGTAAACGGTAAAGAAGTCTCCGGCCCAGAAGATAAAAAGGGCATGGTTGAAACGGCTGGCGGCAAATGGTCGACCGCAGCAATGTCGACAGACGGCGCACTCTTGACCGGCGATGTTGAAGGCGACAAACTGGCGTCTTATCTGGCAGCCGCCATCGAGATGATGGAGCAAACT
>CAYYPX010000064.1:0-8676 GCA_964473655.1 uncultured Micavibrio sp. | reverse complement strand
ACAGGCTTGAACGTTCGTATCACTGGCTTGCCGAACATTCCGGGTGCGGCACCTGCTGGACCAAGCCCGTTCCAGTTCAACCAAATTCAGACCTTCGCTGGCGGTGGTAACAACCCAGCCGATCTGAACAACATTGAAACGGCAGCCGGCGGTAACGCAGCAAACAGAACAGCGACGACATCCGCGCAAACATTGAACGCCATAGATACACAAGCCGGCGGCCAAGATACGCAATGTTGGGGCGATGCAATCGCAGCAGCAGGCGCAGGTCAGGTCGCGAACATCGTTTACGGTGGCTCGATGGCCGACAATCTGGGCCAAGCGGCTTGCGGCGGCTAAGGCTTCCAAAATCATTCAAAAAGCCCCTCCCAAAGAGGGGCTTTTTTATTGCGCGATCAATGGGTTAGGCACATACATGATTCATCAATCTGGCCTTTTAAGCGGCCCCGTGTTAGGATACCCCTAACAATCAAAAACCCGAAAATAAGCGTGATTTCATGACCACCGACAAAAAGACAGAAGCTCTCGATATTCGTGAGGCGCGTTCTGACGCCGACTACCATGCCGCCTACCCCATTATCCGCCAGCTCTTGCCACAGCTAGATATGCAGACCTATGCGCGCCGCGTGTTCGTCGCACGCGCCACTGGTTACCGGATGTTCATGGGTGAAGTGGACGGCAAGGTTGTGGGGGTAATCGGTGTGATCGCCAACCACAATTTGCATGACGGGTTCGTTACTTATATCGAACACGTTGTCGTCGACAAGAATTTCCGCGGCCATGGCTATGGCTCGCAACTGATTGCGTTCGCTGAAAATCGTGCGCGCGAAGAAGGTTGCTTCCTGATCGAACTCGACACTGATATCGGTGCGGACCGCGCCGCGCATCTGTATGAGAAAAGCGGCTACGTCAAATCAGGCGACTTCTATCACAAGCATTTGCGTGAAGACGCCATCGACGGCGAATAATCAAATCGTGTTATAAATTTTTGGGCAGAAGGAAATAATATCTTCCTTCTGCTTTCATCGGGCTGGCCAATCTTTCGGCGGTATCGCCTGCTCCCCAGAAATAATCACCGCGTACCGCGCCGACAATCGCGCCGCCCGTATCCTGCGCCATCAATAATTTTTTGATCGGCTTTCCGGTTTCATCGTTGTAATTCGCGATCAGATAAACGGGGAATCCATACGGCAATTTGCCACGATCAATGGCGAGCGATCTTCCGGGCGTGAGTTTTACACCCTCGCCGCCCTGCGGTCCTGCACCCGTTCCATCATCCGGCGTTTCGCGGAAAAATACGTAAGATGGATTTGTATTCATCAATTCTTCGGCCTTGTCTGGGTTGGCGCGCATCCATCCAAGAATGGAATCCATTGACACTTGATCTTTCGTATAGATACCGCGCTTTACCAATTCACGCCCGATCGCGTAATAAGCATGGCCGTTCTGCCCGTCATAGCCGACGCGCATGATTGATCCATCATCGAGGTGAACTATTCCTGATCCTTGCACCTGCACGAAAAATGCATCGTGCTTGTCATCGAGCCACACCAGAGGTTTATATTGTGCGGACGCCAATTTGCCGGATACGATCGCTTCTCGGTTTTCGTATGGCTTTAATTTTCCATCGATCACGCGGCCAGCAATGCGTTGGCCTTTCAACTCGTCTCTGAAATCACCCAGCTCCACCATCACTAGATCATTGGGACGTGCGAGGAGCGGATATTGATAGGCGCCTTTTTGCGTGCGCGATCCGTTTAATGTCGACTCGTAATATCCGGTGAACAATCCTTTTGGATCGCCCGCCGCCGTTGCTTGCAACACTTTGAAATTACTTTCGAGGAATGATCTTACCGCGGATGAATTATTCGCATCTATACTGCTTGCCGTACGACATGGGCCTTGCCAATCACCGTAAGTGCCGAACGCAGGATCGGATGAGAATTTATCAGTCGCAGATTTTTTTAAAATGCGTGCGCAGCTTGTTTTATACGCCGCTAAAAATCCTTTGAAGTCTTCGTTGTTCCATCCATCGAGATCGGCAAAGGAAGCCGGTTTCAATTGTAATGGCGTCTTGTTGTCTTTTGTTGCCGTGGTGGTGGTAGCCGTGCCCGCGCAAGCCGATAGAAACAACAAAACAAAAACAGGAAGGATTTTTTTCATGACCGAAAACCTTATGCGATAAAGTGATCACCCTTTATCGCACGGCACATATATTTAGAAAAGGCCGAATGGAATTTTATACCGCGTCGGGCACCGGCGTTTTTTGTTCTTCGGTCACATCGCCATCTTGTGTCTGGTGCAAGAACCAGATCGGATCACGTGATTTGAGTGGTTTGGAGAATGTCCAGATATCGTTCATCTCTGTAATTCTGTCTGGATTGCCCGAAATGATTGATTCATCCTTCGCACGGATCACGCACGTCTCATCCGCGATAAAACGGATTGTGACATAAGCATTTTTGGTATCGAGCTTTGCATCGAGAATTTCGGCTTTGCGCACGGAATGGATTTCCGTGCTCATGCTCTCACCAGCATCTTCACGTTGCTTGAGCGCGCCTTCGAATGCTGCATAAACATTAGGTTCCAAGAACGTTTTCAGCGTGTCGCGATCCCCAGCCGCAAAGGCTTCGACGATCATGACGAAAGCGTCTTGTGCGCCTTGCGCAAAACGTGCCAAATCAAAATCGCGATCGGCGCGAGCAATATCGACCAAGCCTGCTTCGGCAGCAGGCAGTACGGAAACATTGCGCGGCAGAACGGGGCGATCTTCTTGTAATGGCAAACCTGCGATCACATCATCGTTGATCGGTGTAACATTCGATTGTTTTTGTTCGATTGGCGCTGTGAATGGATTTGGACGCTCGCGCTCGTCGCCATGTTTGGTACCCAGAACGGAGCGCAGCCAGAAAACAAGTCCTGCTGCCACCAGCGCGTAAAGAATAAGATCGGCTTGCACTAAATTTTTTCCTTTTTCGTTGCATTTGATCGCAACATTCCTACTTTATCACAGACTATTCCCCAAAGGAAAAGCCTTAATCTATGTGACTTTCAATCGGGGCAAAAACAAGGCGGTATTTATGTTTTTTTGGCAGATCGGTATGGTGCTGGCGGGGCTTGAAGTTCTTGTTCTTATCCTCGCAGTTTCTGAAATCGGTTTCTTTTCGGTGTTGGGCCTTTTGCTGCTCTCGGCGTTCACGGGCGGGTTTCTTGTGCGCACGCAAGGCATGATGACTTTCATTAAGGCCCAGCGCGCCATGGATAGTGGATTTTTTCCGATGGATGAAATCTTCGAAGGGCTTTGCATTTTGATTGCGGGTTTTCTTTTTATCCTTCCCGGTTTTTTAAGCGATGTTGCGGCCATCTTGCTTTTGCTACCGATAGTGCGCGGAATAATCCGCAGCAAAAGCGCAGGCAAGTTCGGTCTTAAAAACGAGCCTTATAGTCAGCGCGATGATGGCGTGATCGAGGGTGACTTTGTCGTGGTCAAAGAAGAACCTGCCCCGCCAAAGCAATTGCCCTAAAAGGGGCCTAAAGCCTTGCAATCACTGACCCCAACTGCTACGAAATACTTATAAATATTCACTGGAAAGACCAAAACATGGCCGACGAAAAAATGGAAAAAACAAATATGCATGCGGATATTCCCGTCACGCCGGTTCAGGTTCACGCCCAATATATTAAAGATTTTTCTTTTGAAAACCCGAATGCACCGCATTCCTTGCGTGCTGGCGATGAGCGCCCGCAAATGGATATGAACATTGTGCTTGATGCTTCCAAGATCACCGATGAAACCAATCCTGATCTTTATGAATCCGCGATCACGCTGACCGTGAAATCAACGCGCGGCGGCCAGACCATGTTTATTGGGGAGGTTTGCTATGCCGCCCTCGTCACGATCAAGGGCATCGCGTCCGAACACGTGAAATCGATTTTATATGTCGATGTGCCGCAAATGCTCTTCCCCTTCGCCCGTCACGCCATAGCCAACGCCGTGGCTTCTGGCGGCTTCCCACCATTGCTTTTGAATCCGGTGGATTTCAAGGCGATGTACCAATCCAAAAATCAATCGGGCAATACGGAAATAGCGGCCTGATTTTAAAGGCTTTTTTCCGCTTATCAGACTTTTCCACAGGCATAATCTCGGGTACCATGGTCATACCTGTGTACCGTTCTGTGTACTCGTTCTGATTTTCTTTATTTTTCAATGTCTTAATATACGCCTTCCCGAATAGTTAAAATTTTAGCGATTGTTAATCTTTTGGGGCGGATAATAGAAGTGGGGATACGCGCCCATTTTGCCCCTTCCAAAGGGGGCAAAGCCACGGGCCGCTAGGGGTTATGAAAATTTTTACACGCTGTAAAAACACCAATAGCCAAGTGAATGACGGCCCGCGCGAGGGCCGCGCCCCAGCACTCAATTCAAATACCCGCAAAACATCACAAGCCGGAAATGTTTTCTTCGCGCTGTTCGCCGCCGTTGCGATGGTCGGCGCGGTTGGTTTTAGTTTCAATTCCGTGATCAAAGGCCCGATCGCGAGCATGACCGAAGCCACGAAAAAAACGCTGGCGGAAAATACCGTACTCACCTCATCCCGCGTGGCGGTGGTCAGCGCGACAACGCAACAGCCCTTAACTGTGAATGGCGATTGCGACGCCGATGGTTATGTCGAACCGATGCCGTTCCGTGATGCGGGCGCCGGACCGAAACCAACGGGCGGTGGTTATATGCCGACCGGTATGATGCCGAGCACGCTTGATCCGTGGAATTCCGAATACGGTTATTGCGCATGGGATTCCGGAACGGTGCGCACATTATGCGGCGGCGCGGCGGGGCGTTTGGTCGGATCACCCACCGGCAATCAATATTCCATCGCGATCATCTCTGCCGGTAAAGATAAAATTTTTCAAACAACCTGCAATGCCTATGTCGACACCACGCCGGCGGATGGGAAGCCCGATGTTCAGATGCTAGTGCGCGCACCAGCGAGTGACGATATCGTGCTCGGCTATACTTACGCCGAAGCAAACGATCTGGGCAATGGTTTGTGGAAGATTAAGACAACCGATGCCAACGTTGCACAAACCAACAAAAATCTCGACGTCACAGGCGGCGGTAAGTTCTCGCAAAAAGTTGAACTGACCGGTAACACAGTCACGGGCGGCGGATTAATTCTACCGGGCGATCCGGGTGATAACTCTCTCACCGGTCCATGCAATACCGCGAATGATAAACAGCTTCGCCGCAACACGTCCACAACGCCCCCAAAAATAGAGATATGCGATTTTGTCGGCGGCCTTGGATGGAATCAGATTACTGGCGGCGGTGCATCGCCCGGCACAACAACGGGAAGTTTGATTTCACACTGGAAATTCAATGAGACGTCGGGAACAACCGCGCTCGATTCCATCAGCGGCCTGAACGGCACACTCCTGAACGGTCCTACATGGGATACGGATAGCATACTCAGCGGATCGGTTTATCTTAGCGGCGCAACCAACGAAAGCGTGCGCGTAGATCAGCACGCGAAATTGGAACCAACCGCTTTTTCGATTGCGTTGTGGTTCAAAGCTGATGGAACGCAGCCCGACACAGCCTCAAGACTTATGTCGAAATTCAATCAGGATGTGGGCGCAAATGCGTGGTCGCTTCACTTTACAAATAATAATGCTACGACCATTGAATTTGGTACACGCAATCTTCCGAACACGGTGGATGTTGTAACGTCCCCTTTAACACTCTCGAATGGAACTTGGTATCATGCCGTTGCCGTTTACGATCCGGCGGGACCAGCACCGCAAAAACGCCTTTATATTGATGGCGCGCTTTCCCAATCCAAAACATTGACGACGGGCATTTACTACGGGGCGACAAACGCCTTAAGCCGTCTTTATATCGGGAATAGTGCTGGCAACAATCGTTTCAAAGGTCGCATCGATGATGCGCGTTTTTACAATTACGGCCTATCGGATGCCGAAGTTACAAAACTCTATCAACTTGGTGTCCCGAAATTCAATGCCGGCACCACGAAAAAAGCGGGCCGTATTTTTGGGTGGGGCGCAGATGGTTCTGGACGCCTTGGGAATGGTGCAGATAATGCTGCACACTCCCCCTCTCCCAGCGCAAGTAATTCCAGTTTTGTCCAAACCGAAGCCTCTGATACCGCTGGTTGTGGCCTTCATCAGGATGGAACGGTCTGGTGCTGGGGTGCAGATACATACGGCGTCATTGGAAATGGTCCTTTAGTAACGGCAGTGCAACAGGTCCCCGTCAAGGTAGACAATCTTACAAATATCGTAAAAATATCTGTAGCCACTGAACATGCATGCGCATTGAAGAAAGATGGAACATTGTGGTGCTGGGGAACAAACACGTCCGGCGGGCTGGGTAATGGCACAACCACTTTGCAGGAATCGCCAGTGCGCGCGGCAGCGGCCTTTAATGATTTTATAGACGTTTCTGTGGGTGCGACGGTTGCGCTGGGATATAGCTGTGGTGTGCGACGCAATGGCGAAGCGTGGTGCTGGGGCGAAGGTAGCAACGGACAGTTGGGCAATGGGGCGACGGCAGATAGTTCTGTGCCTGTCAAAGTTTCAACAATCTCCAATTTTGTTTCTATCTCTGCAAACAAATCGGGCTCTAACGTGTGCGGCATTACAAAAGACGGGCGTGGCTATTGTTGGGGAACTCAGGCCAACGGACAATTTGGGAACGGTGTAACGGCCGGAACTTCTTCATCGCCAACTCAAATTTCCAACCTCACCGATCTGGTAAAAATTTCTACTTATGGTTCTACGGCCTGCGCCCTTCGCGGTATCGGAGAAATCTGGTGCACAGGGCGGGATAACGTGGGCCAGTTGGGTAACGGATTACCCCTCACCAACGTCAATGTGTACGGCCAGGTTCCAGGATTTTCTGACTGGATTGATGTTTCGGTCGGACTTACATCAGCGTGCGGTGTGCGTAAAAACGGTGAGGCGTGGTGCTGGGGTAGCGATTCAAGCTATCAACTTGGTAACGGAGATGTAGTAACAGCGGATCAGCCATCACCGGTAAGAGTTCTGGGATCAAACTTTATACAAATCAGTGTCGGTGAAGCTTCAGTATTGACCCTTGTCGATGAAACGGTGAATGCCGCACCACCAATCAATATCTATCAAGGAAAAATCGCTTCCAGCTCGCAACATGCGTGTATGATTCAAGATGATGGAACGATGTGGTGTTGGGGACAAGATTTGTTTGGACAATTGGGCAATGGCCCGGCTCTCACGGCAAACCAAGAATCTCCCACACGCGTGTCTGATCCTGGTCCTTGGATACAAGTCGGCGCTGGAACGCAAAACACTTGCGGCTTGAAAGCCGATGGAACGCTCTGGTGCTGGGGCGGTGATGGATACGGTGAACTTGGAAATGGTGCGGGCGGAAGTTCCGATGTTCCGGTTCTTGCCGGAAGCAGTACCGATCGATGGACAAAAATTTCGATCGGAAACTATACAGGATGCGGCATTAAAACCGATGGGACGGCATGGTGCTGGGGCAGCGGTGGAAATGGCGAGCTTGGAAATGGCGCAACCGGAAGCAACCAGCCTTCACCGGTTCAGGTTTTAGGTGGCGGAACATGGACTGATATTTCTACTTCATGGCCCATCACTTGCGGCGTAAAGAGCGATGGCAGTGGCTGGTGCTGGGGTTCAGATAGCAATGGAAAGCTGGGTAATGGTGGTGTCTTAACCGCCGACCAGTCTAGCCCTAGCGCGGTAGATGAGCCGGGACCATGGAGACAAATATCTGCCGGATCCGGTTCTGGGCCCACTTGTGGCATTAAAGTCAACGGCTCGTTATGGTGCTGGGGCAATGATGGCAACGGCCAAATCGGAAACGGTGCCGATACTACAAACGATCGTGTGTCGCCTACGCTGGTTTCCGATGCTGGTCCTTTCGTTTATGTATCGCCTTTCGTATCGACGGTAGCGCTTAAGGCCGATGGAACGGCCGTAAGTTGGGGGCAAAAATTGAACGGTGCGCTTGGCCAAGGTGATACAACCAGTGTACCAACCAGTATTCCCGCACCCGCGCCTGTCGTCGGCGGTATTAAATTTGCGGCGATCTCCAGTGGGAATTCCGTGTGCGGTTTGTCGTTCGAGGGTAAAGCCTATTGCTGGGGGGGCGGACACAAACGGACGATTGGGGAATGGCTCAGCAGTGACGGCGGCGCAAGGTCAACCCTATCCAGTTGATTTCTCACCGTCCAAGGCCCCTTTTATCTGGAGCGATCTTGGAACCGGTTTCACCGCGCAAGGGAATATTGCCATCGGCACAACGCTTTTGACGGATACGGAAGGCGGCACAAGTGGTCTCTCCTTCCCGGGTTCGGGAACATCTTTGCTGCGTCAATCTTCCACCGCCAATCAATTCATGCTCGAAGGAATTGATACGGCAACAACAGCGTTTGGCTATGGTGCACAAATTGCACTTGGTATTAAACAACCAACATCTGCGGGACTAGTTGGCCACTGGAAATTCGACGATACGAATGCGCCTCTTTATAACAGCGTTACGGGTGCTGCCGATGTGGGAACAGAAACCGGAACATCGTTTATTTCTTCGGGGCAGATAAACGGCGCACGGAGTTTTTCGGGCGCGAACCAGACGGGCTTGACAATCCCAAATGTTTC
>CAYYPX010000063.1:0-8987 GCA_964473655.1 uncultured Micavibrio sp. | reverse complement strand
ACGGGTTTTTAATAGGTTTTATTGAGTTGGGGAACTCTAGGGGCTTGCAACACTTACCACACAAAAATACTGAATATCGCGGCGTTCTGACGGGGCTGAAAGTCCGTTTGCACAAGAACCGCCTTGGCGAATTGTTGGTCCTCAACGGATCGATCTCCACAGACCAATTGCAAGAAGCATTGGCGGTTAGCAAATATACCGGTAAGCCGCTGGGTCGTGTTTTGTCCGATGAACGCATCGTTAGAAAAGCTACGATCCGTAAAGCTTTGGCCGAACAATTCATGCTCCGTTTCACAATGGCGGTTGCAACACTCTTTATTTCTTTCGCCAGCATGGGTGGCGGTATCAAACAAGCAAAAGCCGCGAGCATCAAGGATGTACCGGCACGCATGGCGTTCCAACAAGCCGCCGCCATTGGCCCTATCGGTCAATATCCGAAATTGTTCGGCTCTGCTGAAAAACGCTCCGGCTCTTTGGGTGCCTTTACAAAATGGACAACGATGTTCGATCGTTTCGATGCGGCCTTAAGCACAAGCGCAGGTCAGCAATCGATCAATCAATTCAAATCACAGATCGAATTCCTGCGTGGCCTTCCGGTCAACCAAATGGTCGATGGCGTCAATCAGGTTGTAAACCGCATTCCATACGTGAATGACTCTGAAATCTACGGCAAGAGCGATTATTGGGCGACTCCGATGGAATTCATGAAAAACGGCGGCGACTGTGAAGATTACGCCATCACAAAATATGTCGCGCTTCGCGCTCTGGGTGTTCCAGAACAACGTATGCGCATCTTGATCTTGCAGGACATGCAAAAGAATATTCCACACGCCATCCTGATCGTTTACACGGATAACGGCCCTGTCCTTTTGGACAACCAGATCAAATCCGTAACGCCGCTGGAACGCGTATCGCACTATAAACCGATCTTTTCAATCAACCGTGAAGGTTGGTGGCTGCACACGAAACCAGCTGGAAACGTAACGGTCGTGGCCTCTTCTTCTAGATAATATACGGCTTTCCTTAGGGGGAAACGCGGCGCGGATGCCATATTCGCGCCGTATCTTTATGTTTTTGTGAAATTCCGCTAGAACTATCCGGCGGCTATAACCGTTCTATATTCACAAAAAACATACATAGCGAAATTTATTATGATCACCCGTTTGCCTTTACTGCTTCTGCTTGCCTCCCTACTTTTTGCGATCCCTGCACACGCGACCGCTACGGGCGGCGTTGCGGCCGCTTCGGGTGAAGCTACAAAAACAGAAGATTCTTCCGCCGCTGCGCCTACTCCAGCAGCAGCACCTGAAGATGCGCTTGGTCGCACCACGCCGCGGAAAATGGTTGCCGGGTTTTTGGATGCGCTCGCCGCCGAAGATTTTGATAAGGCCGGACAATATCTCGATCTTTCCAAAGTGCCCAACGCCAAGCGCAAGGCGGACGCCGTCAAGATCGCGCAGAATCTGCAAGTGCTGCTAGATAAGGGCGGATGGTTTTATCCATCGACCATGATCAATGACAGCGTCGATGGCAAAAAAGACGAAGAAGGCATTGCCGAAGATGTAGAGCGCATCGGCGCACTTCGCGGGAACGGCAAGAATGTCGATATTCTTGCGCAGCACATAAAGAATACCGACGGCACCATGATCTGGCTTATCGCTGGAGAGACCATCGTGCAATTGCCGGAACTGATGACGGTGGGCGCAGACAACACACCCCTAATCAATAAAATTCTGCCCAGTAGTTTGATTGAAAACAAATGGGATGGCGCGCCGATCGGTCACTGGCTTGCCATGATCGCACTTATGGTGCTGGCCTATATATCCGCATGGTTTATCATTTTAAGCCTCTTTGCCTTCGTCAAAAAACTATGGAGCAAGAAATGCACCGTGTCGGGGATTCATTTTCTTGATGCCGTGCGCCTTCCGGTCAGCCTTTATACGGCTGTATGGATATTCGCCTATTCCGGTCTTTTTATCGGTGTCTCGCTCATCGTTCGTCAGGCTTTTAGCCAGTTGAATGTCGTGGTCGCGTGGACAGCAATCGCACTGCTCGCATGGAGGCTTATCGACATATTCGCCGATGCTGCCCAGAAAAAGATTATCGCCAGCAACCGCTTCTTTGGTATTTCATCGATTCTTTTCTTTGTCCGCCGGATGATCAAAATCATTTTTGGCGTCATCATCTTTATCATCATCCTCGACAATCTGGGCGTTGATGTTACGGCCGGTCTTGCCGCCTTGGGTATCGGCGGTATCGCGCTCGCCCTTGGTGCGCAGAAAACGCTCGAGAATTTTATCGGCTCGCTTTCCATCATCATCGACCAGCCATTGCATATCGGCGATTACTGCAAGATCGGTAATGTCTCGGGCACGGTCGAAGATATCGGTATGCGTTCCACACGGATCCGCACGAATGAACGCACATTGGTGACAATTCCCAACGGCGATCTATCGACCCAGATGATCGAAAACTATGCTCGCCGCTCGCGTTTCCTGATGCACAAGAAGTTTACCTTGCGTTACGATACCACGCCGGAACAAATCCGTTTGCTGCTCAAGAAGATCGAAGAAATATTGTTCGCGCATGAAAGCGTTACCGAAGAAGGTATGCCTGTGCGTCTGCTCGGCCCCGTCGACAACGGCTTCACGATGGAGATCTTCTGCTACATCAATGTGCAGGATGTCACCCAGTATCTAAAGGCCCAGCAGGATCTTTTACTGCAGATCATCGGCTTCATGAGTGAGTCTCATACCTACTTCGCCATCCCATCGCAAACGTTTCTACCGGCCGTCGACCAAACCGGCAATCGTCCTTTAGACGTTGAAAAACCTGCGTAAATCCTGATTTATTGCGATTACCTGCGCAATTGCCTATAAATTAGCCATGCGGATTTTGATGTGTTTGATGGTTGCGGCGATGGGCCTGCTGTCCTTTATCGGAATAGCACCAGCCTCCACGCCAAAGCGCGAAGCCGCCGTTGCTTCCCTTCCCTTATGGACAGACTTTATGGCGCGCCAGACAAAGGCATTGGAGTCTCTGTCCGCTTGCGAACAAGACCGCACCGTTTGCAGCCCAGAGATGGAACGCTGGGCGAATTTGATCCAATCGTTGCGCGGCGAAAACAGACTGCGCCAGATCATCACCGTCAATCGCTGGTTCAATCGTCAAACCTACAAGTATGATGAATATGCCTATCAAACGCTCGATCATTGGGCGGATACGGGTGAGTTCTTGGCTCAACGCGGCGATTGCGAAGATTACGCCCTCGCCAAATACTTCACCTTGCGTCAATTGGGATTCACGGCGGAAGAGCTCAAGATCACGGTCGTCTACGATTCCATCAAATATTTGAACCATGCCGTTCTGATGGTCTATATGGATAAGACACGCTATATGCTCGATATGAATTCGGATAGTACCGATCCCGATCCGATGGATTACCGTTATCAAACGGTCTATACCTTCAATGAAAACAAGGCTTGGTTCTACTGACCTATAGTCCGCCGCGTTCCATCGGCGAGAGCACGCCGTTATTGTCACGATCCAAAGCCAGAAAGCGTTTTTGCGCAGCAAGACTATCTTCATCGCCCATGTGATTTCGGAACTGCGCGTAAGTCATGCCTTGTGGTTGGTAATCGCCCGCGCGTGATACTTCACGTGCGGATTCAACGCTGCCGCAGGCGGTAAGAGTTAGTAAGAAAATTAGAGGGAAGATTTTTTTCATACAGACAACAACTTCTGAATAATAGAATGATTCACCACATCCTCCGGACCATCTACAAGAACTGAATTCCAACCTCGCGCAGATGACACTTCTATGTTACGAGGATCGTCATCAAAATACAGCGGTGCTTCCTGATATGGGTCGAATTGAAGCGCTTCTTCAATCTGCGCGAAATATTGGGGATCGTGTTTCAAGCAGCCTAGACGAGCCGAATAATAGAAATCATCGAAATGATTTTTCCAGCCAAGAACATCGCTTAGGTATGCAATTCTTTTATGACTTTGATTTGTAGCGGTATACAGCTTAACATCTTGGTGCGGTGTCAGTTTTTCTACAACATTGAAAACCGAACGATTTAAGTTTGAATCTTTTTCATGCCAATAATCAATGACTTTTTTTGCTGCTACAGCATAGCCATGCGATCTTAACCAACGATCCATTTCTTCTTCGAAATCCAGCCGTCCTTGCAAAACCTCAAGAAACCATCCGCTAAAAATCTGCTGGAATCTATCCTGATCGATACCGAGGTCTTTTTGTAAATCAGTATCCCACCTCTTACGACGCTCTTGCTTCGTATGAAAACCGTCTATTAGAACACCATCGATATCGAAGAATATCCGGATCATTCCACCCAAGCGATGCGCAAAACATTGGTTGAGCCGGGTGTGCCAAAAGGAACGCCCGCGGTGAGAACGATACGCTCACCGGATTTGGCGAGGCCTTTTTCTTTCGCCAGTTTCGTTGCCCATTCCACCGTTTCGGCAAAGGAATTGATGAGTGGCATATGCGCGGGTTGCACACCGTAAGACAAAGTCAATTTACGCGCGGTACCAAGATTTTGTGTGAGCGAGAGAATTGGAACTTCCGGTCTTTGACGCGCCGTTCTGGTGGTGGTGCCGCCGGAGGTTGTATAGTTTGCAATGCAGACCGCACGGATATCACGCGCCACGTGCGTTGCCGCCACCGTGATGGAATCAGAGGCGTCCATTTCCGCGTGCAACAAGTTTGAGCGCATGATGGCGTGATAGGTTTCATCATGTTCCGTCGATACGCAAATGCGGTCCATGATTTCAACTGATTCAATCGGATATTTCCCAGCCGCTGTTTCAGCAGAAAGCATGACAGCATCGGCACCATCGTATACAGCCGTTGCAACATCGGAGGCTTCCGCACGCGTCGGACGCGGTGCATCAATCATGGATTCCAACATTTGTGTTGCGACAATGATCGGCTTACCGGCATCACGCGCTTCACGGACGATACGTTTTTGTACGTTCGGCACGCGCTCGGGCGGAATTTCAACGCCCAGATCACCGCGCGCCAGCATGATACCATCGCAATGCTGCAAAATTTCCGTGAAGTATGTGAGCGCGCTCGGCTTTTCAATTTTTGCCATGAGGGCCGCACGGCCATTGATAATTTTTTTGGTTTCGGCAACATCGGCTGCCGTCTGCACAAAACTCTGCGCGATCCAATCCGCGCCCATTTCCAGCGCGGCATCCAGATCAACACGGTCTTTATCAGTCAGTGCGGGCATCGGAATAATGACACCGGGTATGTTAAAGCCTTTGTTGTTGGAAAGCTTCGAGCCCGTCATGATTTCCGCGAGCAGATAATCTTTGCCCTGTTCCTTGATCACCGCGCGAACCTTGCCGTCATCGAGCAGGATTTCAGATCCCTTTTTCATCGCCGCGATGACTTCGGGATGCGGCAGGCAAACGCGGCTCTCATCACCGAGCGCATCATCAAGATCGAAGCGGATGATATGGCCAGCGGCGACCTCAATTCTATCGTTCTTGAATTTGCCGATGCGGTTTTTCGGGCCTTGAAGGTCGGCGAGCATGCCGATCGGGCGGCCATATTCTTTTTCCAGTTCACGCGCGGTCTGCAGATTTTTCGCGTGCGCATCATGCGTGCCATGGGAAAAGTTCATACGGAAGACGTCGACACCGGCCTCGAACAATTTTTTCATCATATCGGGATTGCCGGAGGCCGGCCCCAATGTGGCGACGATTTTGGTCTGGCGGTTTCTATGGATGGACGGCATGGACGAATTCGACTCCTTATATAATGACTCTTTATGAGCGAGGGCGGAGCGTTTGTCACCCGTCTTTGGCGGGTTGTGCGCAATCAGGGGTCGTGATTTATCAGTTCGTTCCTCGAAAAAAAGATTCTTTTCGCTGTTTGTTTTCCCTAATGTTGAATCACTTAGTTCGTTTGATGATTTTTTGCAGTTAGTAGAAATTGAAGAATGGATTGCCGCGTGGCCTACGGCTCCTCGCAATGACGACAAGACATATATGGGCATTGCGCCGGATGCGGTGGGGAGAATGATCATCTTTCATTATAGGAATAAATTCATACAATGTCAAGAAGGGCTCCTTATGGACGGCCCCTTCTTTTCCTGTCTTTAATCGTTGAATTCGCAAAGGATCATGAGATGTCAGAGACAACCAGTTTTAAATCAAGCCTTAGCGCGATGGATCGCGCGACGTTGCTCACCATCTTCGTTGCCGCGCTCGGTTATTTCGTCGATGTGTTCGACCTGCTTCTTTTCAGCGTCGTTCGCGTGCAAAGCTTGAAAGATATCGGCGTGGATGAGGCCGATATTCTTTCAACCGGAATTTTTCTGATCAACACTCAGATGGCAGGATTGCTGATCGGTGGTTTTTTGTGGGGAGTGTGGGGCGACAAGATGGGGCGCGTGTCTGTGCTCTTTGGTTCCATCCTTCTTTATTCACTTGCCAACATCGCAAATGGTTTTGTGCATAGCGTAGAGAGTTATGCCGTGCTGCGTTTTATCGCAGGGATCGGATTGGCCGGAGAACTCGGCGCAGGTGTAACACTCGCGAGTGAATTACTGCCACGAGCGTGGCGCGGGCTTGGCACAACATTCATTGCAACGATTGGTATGTTTGGTGCCGTCACCGCTGTGCTCGTCGTCGGCATAACGGATTGGCGCACAGCATACATTATCGGCGGCGTGCTTGGGCTGCTGCTGCTCCTGCTTCGCATCAATGTGCGTGAGTCTACTCTCTATCACAAAGCGCGCGAGACGATGGGGCGCGGCGATGTTCGCATTCTTGTGAAAGACAAACAAAAACTAAAACGTTATATCTGCGTCATTCTGGTCGGCACGCCGATCTGGGGTGTGATTGGTTTGCTGATTACCTTCTCACCCGAATTTGCCAAAGATTTCGGTATGGAGATTTTGCCCAAAGCCGGCAACGCCGTTTTGTTCGCATACTTAGGATTGTTCATCGGCGATATGATTAGCGGCCTGCTCAGCCAATATTTAAAGAGCCGCAAGAAAGCGATTGCCTCATCGCTCGCCGCCACCGCGTTCTTCGTTACTCTTTATATGATAGTCCCACATGGATCGCTCGATGTGTATTATTTCATGTGCTTCCTGCTTGGTGCGGGCGCGGGATACTGGGCGATGTTCATCCAGATGGGCGCGGAGCAATTCGGCACCAACATTCGTGCAACGGCTGCAACATCGATTCCCAACATGGTGCGGGGCCTGACCATTCCTATTACCGCCGGTTTTCATGCGCTGATCCCGCTTGCCGGTGTGGCGGGTGCGGGCAGTATTGTGATGGCGATTTTGATCCTTTTAGCGGCGGCTTCACTTTGGACCCTTCGCGAGACCTTCGCCGACGATCTCGATTTCATCGAAAAATGATTCGGATGGCGATTCGCGGCGGATTTCCGCCGATTCGTGGCGTATTCGGGGCGAATCTTTTCCCTATTGAAACGAATCCGTCACTATTGCCCGATTAGCGCAAATAATTCCTGTTTCGAGTCCCTTCCTATGGGGTCAAATCGGGCTAAATTCATTAGCTGTAATTTTGAAATTTTGCGTCTTTTATATTAACGATTTCAAATGTGTCAGAAAAATGTCAGCCAAATCCAAGGGGTTGATCGTGGTTTTCGATGGTATGTGCCATGCAAATTTCGGATGTGAATTCTGCTGTTTTTGTATAGACAGCACCCCGACATGTAGTATGATCAAGAAGAACTAAGCACTAGGGCTTGTGGTTTATCCACGGTCCATCCACAGAAGAAATCCACAGTTTGTGAATAACTTTTACCATTTTTGGGGAGTAAAAGCATGTTTGATTACGCGCAAATCCAAGGGGGCAACCGTGTCCAGATCGATCGCAGCCGCGATTCCAATCTGACGAAGTTCGGTATCGAGACCCTCTATGACCGTTACCTGTTGCCTGAAGAGGGCCCGCAGGATCTGTTTGCGCGCGTGGCCATGTATTATGCCGATGATTCCGCCCACGCCCAGCGTATGTATGATTACATCTCCAAGCTGTGGTTCATGCCGGCGACCCCTATTCTATCCAATGGCGGAACCAGCCGTGGATTGCCAATTTCTTGCTTCTTGAACGAGACCAACGACTCCCTCGAAGAGATCGTCTCGCTATGGAATGAAAATGTCTGGCTCGCCAGCTTGGGCGGTGGGATCGGTTCTTACTGGGGCAATGTCCGTTCGATCGGCGAGAAAGTCGGCCGTAACGGTAAGACATCCGGTATCGTTCCGTTCATCCGCGTGATGGACTCCCTCACGCTCGCAATTTCCCAAGGATCGCTGCGTCGTGGTTCTGCTGCGATCTACTTGCCGATCTGGCATCCGGAGATTGAAGAGTTCATCGAAATAAGACGTCCGACAGGCGGCGACCCGAACCGCAAGGCGTTGAACCTGCACCACGGCGTTCTGGTCAACAACGCGTTCATGATCGCGGTTGAGAATGACGAAGAATTTGCCCTGCGCTCACCAAAAGACAATTCGGTTGTAACGAAAGTGAAAGCACGTGATCTGTGGATCCGCTTGCTCACAGCGCGCATTGAAACCGGCGAGCCGTACATTGTTTATATCGATCACGTGAATGATAAAATTCCAGACCACCACAAGATGGCCGGTTTGAACGTGAAGATGTCAAACCTTTGCTCCGAGATCACGCTGCCGACAGGCCGCGATCACCTCGGCAATGATCGAACGGCCGTGTGCTGCTTGTCCTCGCTCAACCTCGAAAATTTCGAAGAGTGGCAAGACCACCCGACGATGATCGAAGATTGCATGAGATTCCTTGATAACGTCCTCACCGACTTTATCGAGAAAGCACCGGATTCCATGAAGCGCGCGAAATACGCCGCGATGCGCGAGCGTTCGGTCGGTCTCGGCGTCATGGGTTACCACTCCTTCCTGCAATCGAAAATGATTCCGATGGAAGGCGTCATGGCCAAAGTC
>CAYYPX010000062.1:0-9037 GCA_964473655.1 uncultured Micavibrio sp. | reverse complement strand
GTTTTTATGATTTATACGATACGAACGGTTTTAGAATAAAACCGTTCCGCGGCGCAAACAGCGCGTAAAAGTTATCCACAGGCAGGCGAAAACGCTAGCCCTTGTTTTTTGGATTGATGCGATAAGCCGGTTTTGGCGGCGGCAAGGTTGTCATGCCACCAACGGCATAGGTTTGTTCGCGCAGATGGTGGCACAGTGCGGCGCGATCTGTGATGTGTTCCAGTTTCGAGAACGGGATTATGTCACCTATGACCACACCAACGCGGCTACCGATTTTGTCGGCAACTTCTTTGAAGAACATGGCGAGGCGCAGGGTGGAGGAAAATAGGCTGACCAATTGGAACAGGCGTGAGTTTTGCCCTTCAAAAAAAACGGGCACGACATCGGCTTTGCCTTCTTGGATCAGGCGGCCGATGAAAGGCTGCCATGTCGTATCTTGCGCAACCTTGTCTTTCCATGTCGGGATGGTGGAAACACCGCCCGCAGGGAATACAACGATGCAGCCGCCGCGTTTTAGAATCTCGCGCGCTTTTTTACGCGTGTCGAGATTGAGGGCGAGCGCTTCTTCGGTTTCGGCAAAGTCGATGGGAAGCAAATCGTCTTTTGCTTCGGGTGCTTTGCAGAGAACGGAATTGGTAAGGACTTTGAAATCGGGACGTACGCGTTTCATCAATTGCGTAATGATAAGCCCATCAAGAACACCATAAGGATGGTTTGCGACAACGACCAACGGACCGGTTTTTGGAATGCGCGATAGTTTGTCCGCATCGTAATTAACGTTGAGGTTTAATTTTTTAACCGCTGCATCCCAGAAATTTTCGTAAAGGGACGGTGCCTCTTTCGTGTATTCGCGATAGAGATTCCAGATTTTTATCTGGCCTGTAAGTTTCTCAATCGTCTTGATGACCGCGCGCTGGATCAGGTGCTGGTTGGGTGTAGAATACGTAAAAGATTTGGCGTCTAACATACCCTTATTTCTACAGGGGAGGCCGTTAAAAATCCCTGTTTCTTTAGTGTATCACAGTTTTTGCCCACAGCCGTTTTGTGCGCGTGCGTTGGAACCTTAACACCCTGAAAACGTTTAACATTGCCGTTCACTAATGTTTTTAAATTGTGCGGCCGCACATTTCATGGGATATATGCGGCTTCCAAAAAGAGAAGAATAAGAGGGTCTATGGAAGTCTGGATTTTGTTTGGCGACGATGTTGAATCGAACGCCGATCTTGCCCACGAAGTGCGCCGTTTCAAAACGGAAGCAGAGCGTATGGGAATCTCCCTAAAAGTTTATAACCCTGCGCATTTCGATTTGATCGTCAGCGAACACACGCGCGATTCCGTCATGATCAAGGGTAAACCCGTGCCGATTCCGGATGTGGTTTATCCGTATTTCAACCATGACGACCATTCTTATTTCAGTCTTGCCATCGTCCGACAGCTAGAGCGGATGGGATGCCTTGTTTACAACACGGCAGAAACGATCGAGATGGTGCGCGATAAATTGCACACCCATCAAGTGTTGGCGGAGCAGGGCATTACATCACCGACAACCATGCTCGCGAAATTCCCGATCGATGATGACATGATGGCGATGATCGAAAAAACGCTTGGTTTTCCCGTGATCGTTAAAACATTGAAAGGCGCGCTGGGCGTTGGTGTGTTCCTGATCGAAAGCCCGAAAGCTTTCCGCGATCAGATGGATTTGATCGGTCAGACAGCACCAGATATTCAATTGATCTTCCAGGAATTTGTTGCCGCTTCGAAAGGGCGCGATCTGCGTTTGTTTGTGGTCGATGGTGAATTGGTGGCGTCGATGGAACGCCGCGCGAAGGAAGGCGATTTTAAAGCGAATTACAGCAGTGGCGGATCGGTTCATGAATTCCTGGCGGATAAGGAAGCGATCGATTTGGCCGTGAAAACTGCAAAGGCGCTCGACATTCAAATCGGCGGTATCGATTTACTATTCTTGAAGGACGGGGGTTACACAATCTGCGAAGCCAACACGTTCCCAGGCTTCAAAGGTTTGGAAAAAGCGTCGGGCGTGAACGTACCGGAGAAAATTTTCCAGTCGATGGAGCGCCGTCTCGCCGAATTCAAAAAGGTCAAAGCAGTGCAGCCAAGCAGCGCCGTTGCCGCGAAAGAAATGTTCAGAAAACCGGTTTCAAAAAATCCAATGTCGAAATGGTTCGATCAGGCTAAGCGCTGGTTCAACCGCGACAAGAAAGCGGCCTAAGCGGGCTATCAACCAATTTTCTGTTCTATTCGACGATCCGGTATAAACCAGAGGATGGCAACCAGTGCGTAAATCGCAACGCCCATCCATGCATGGAAAAAGGATAAAGCTATGCCAACGATGTACAGGACAATAGATATTTTTCCTTTAACATCTTTGCCTATGGCGTCGGATAAAATTTCATTTTGATTGGTGTGGTGTGTAAGTACGCGTATCAGAATGTAATAAGCATTAGCGGCCATTAAGAGTACAAACCCGTAAAGAAGAACGGGGTAGGTTTCAAAATGATTTTCATCCATCCAGCCTGTGGCAAAGGGCAGCAGTGACAGCCAGAAAAGTAAATGAAGATTGGCCCATAAAACGCGTCCATCGACCTTTTTTACGGCATGAAATAGGTGGTGGTGATTGTTCCAATAAATGCCGATATAAATGAAGCTCAAAACATAGCTTAAAAACACAGGAATTAATCTGACGAGATCGGAAAGTTCATTCCCATGCGGAACCTTCATTTCCAAAACCATGATGGTGATGATAATGGCGATTACACCATCGCTGAATGCTTCCAATCTGTTTTTATTCATTGCTGGCTCCTAAAAGCTTGATGGGGCGGGATCGATTTCCACGATACGGCCATTTTGAATTTCCAGTACGGCCATACCGCGTTCCACCAATCCTGATTTGTTAAAACGGATGATGCCGTCAACGCCAGCAAAACCGGATGGGTGGGTAAGGCTGTCTATGCCGAAGCCGCCACTTTTTGAGAGTGCGGCGGCGAGTGCCGTTGCGTCATAAGCGAGCGTGGCAAGACGCACGGGGCGTGTACCGTAAGTCGTTTGATATCTGTTTTCGAAATCTGCACGGGCGTTTGGCGAAGGTGCCGCGAACCATGCGCCGTTCAGTTTCGGGTTTGCCGCGACACGGGCATCATCCCATAGACCCGTTCCGAGTTTACGCGCCGATGTATTGGTGACGCGCATTAAGATGTTATCGAGCGCGGAGCCGCCCGCCGGAATGAACACGGAGTCATAGGTCGAAGGATCGGACAAGGCGCGACTGATCGCGATGCCGTTCTTTTGTGCTTCGGCTTCGAACTTGTTGGAAACGGACGTGCCATAGGTGTCGGCACCAGCGGCAACTGCGGCGCGTTTCAAACCTTTCGATGCCGAATAACGTGCGATGCGTTCGACTTGGCCGAAGGGCAGAAAGCCCATGATATAAGTGTTGCCACCGGAGAGAGTCCAGTCGGTAGAGAAGGCCAGCATATTAACGTTGCGACCAGCGATGGCGGATTTCACACCGCGCACCTCATCGGACAAAAGCGGGCCAATGATCAATTGTGCGCCTTCGGACAATGCGGTGGTTGCGGCGGCGGCAGCTCCCGCGGATGTACCTTGCGTGTCTTTGGAGATAAGCTCGAAATTGTCATATCCGACATCGAAAACGGCGAGTTGTGCCGCCTGTAACATCGAATGCCCAACCGCGCCGTTGCTTCCCGAGAGCGGGAGCAGGATGGCGACTTTGACGGCCGGTTGCCCAGAAGTCGCTGGCGGCAATGCGGCCGCGCTTTGATCAACCGGTTGGTTTGATGGTTTCCATGTGTTCTGCGTTGTCGCCGTACAGGCGGCCAAAATCAACAGGAGGAAAACGGGAAAAACGGCACAAAAGCGGTGAAAGATGGTCATGCTCCTGATACTCTCTTGCTCAAATTCGGGTTGGATATGAAGACAGACACTACACAAAAAGACGCGCGCACGCCACAGCAGGTTTCCCTCAAAGCGGGGTTATACCTTGTTCCGACGCCCATCGGGAATTTACGCGATTTGACATTCCGCGCGCTGGATATTCTGGCGGGCGTCGATCTGATCGTTTGCGAAGACACGCGCGTGACGGGCAAGTTGATGAAGGCGTTCGGCCTCAAAAAACCGATGCGCGTGTACAACGACCACGCGACCGAAAAAGACCGCAACCATATCATCAAGGTGATTGCCGAAGGTGAAGCGGTCGCATTGGTGAGCGATGCGGGTACGCCGATGATTTCCGATCCCGGATATAAGCTGGTGCGGCAGATCATCGCCGAAGGACATGAAGTCACCGCATTGCCGGGTGCGAATGCCATTCTGCCAGCGTTGCAATTATCCGCATTGCCATGCGATGCGTTTAGCTTCGTCGGGTTTTTACCTGCGCGGTCCGGTCCGCGTAAAGCATTGCTCGAGAAATGGGTGGATCGTCCGGGCACACTCATTTGTTACGAAACCGCACCGCGATTGGAAGACTCGCTCAAGGATATACAGAAAGTGCTCGGTGATCGTCCCGTTGCCATCGCACGCGAGTTGACCAAGCTGTATGAAGAAGTGCGCCGTGGTAAAATCTCTGCGCTGCTGGATGTGTTGAAGAAAGACGGGCCGCCGAAGGGCGAGATCGTTCTGGTGATCGGCGAGAACAAGGGCGAGGAAGTCGATAATGGCGCGACGATTGAAAAACAATTGTTGCAGGCTTTGAAAACTTTGTCGGTGCGCGATGCCGCCGAGATGGTGGCGGTTACCACGGGCAAGCCAAAGAAGGCGATATATATGCTGGCGTTGAAACTTTCAGGAAAAGCGTGAGCCAAAAAAAGAAGACATATGATCACGGTATTATGGCCGAAGGCGTGGCGGAGATATTCCTGCGCGCCAAGGGTTACGAGATCATCACGCGCCGTTACAAAACGCCGGTTGGCGAAATCGATATCATCGCGCGGGATGACCAGTATCTTGTGTTCATCGAAGTGAAGGGCCGTGCGAGCATTGACGATGCGCTCTATTCCATTACGCCCAAAATGCGCAGCCGCATCAATGATGCGGCGGGACATTTTGTGGCCCTGCACCCGCAATTTGCGGAACTTCCGATGCGGTTTGACGTTATGGCAGTAAGGTTGCCGTTCAAGATACACCACCTCGAAAACGCCTTTATGGATTAAACAAGGAGATATTACATGAGCTTTGATAGACGCAATTTCATGATCGGCACCGGTGTGTTGGCGGCGAGTACAGTGATTGCTCCGGCTTTGTCTGCAAATGTTGCCAACGCCCGAACACCGGCCAGAAGACCGGGGCAAATTATGGGGTCTTATCTGACGAAGGTTGGATCGATCCAGATTACGTCCTTGCTCGATGGTGGTATGAAGCTGGGCAATGATTTGCTGACTGCCACGCCAGAGCAAATCAAGGAAGCCAAAGACAAGAACTTCATCGCACAGGGCAAAGAATTTCCGGCGTATTTGAACGGATTCCTGATCAACGGCAAAAAGCGAACCCTGATTGACACTGGTGCGGCAAATGGTTTCGGACCCACGACCGGAAACCTGATCCGCAATCTGGAAGAAGCCGGTTGGATGCCATCGCAAATCGAAGAGATCATTCTGACGCACGCGCACCCAGACCACGCCAACGGTTTGATCGATGCGAATGGCGGGCGGATGTTCCCCGATGCGAAGATACGTCTTTCCGAAGAGGAGCTGAATTTCTGGTTCGACCCTGCGATGGAAGCAAAGTACGGCGCGAAGAAGGAGTTGTTCCAGTCCGCGCAAAAGAACCTGAAGCCATACAAGGACAGCGGGCAGATCGAAACGTTCAAACTCGGCGCCGATCTTGGTGGTGGGCTTTCGAGCGTTGCGCTTCCCGGTCACACGCCGGGGCATAGCGGCGTGCGCGTATCGGAAGGATCGGCGCAGTTCCTGATCTGGGGCGATATCGTCCATGTTCCCGCTATCCAGTTTGATAGACCGGACGTATCCATCGCGTTCGATACCGATGCGGAGCTTGCCAAACAGACCCGCGCGAAGATCTTCGACGAAGCGGCCACCGATAGAATTCGCGTGGGCGGTATGCATTTGTGCTTCCCCGGAATCGGCCATGTCGCCAAGCGCGGGACAAGCTATGAATTCGTCGAGCAAATGTGGGAGACGGACATCTGATTGCCATATTTGGTGGCAATGCTGGACAAGGTTTAGGCGAGGTATTACCTTTGACCTGTCATTCACATAGATACGGTGCATCATGAAACACATACTGCTTTCGATCCTTTCCCTTTCTCTCTTGAGCGCGTGCACGCCGCTGGGTATGGCGACGGGTGCTGCGGCCGGTGTTGGTACGGCGGCTTCGAAAGAGGGCGGTATCGATGGTGCCTTTACCGATGCCTCGATCAAAGGATCGATCAACGAAGCATGGTTCAAATACAACATCGACACGTTCTCTAAACTCTCTACCACCGTCAACCAAGGCCGCGTTCTGGTGACCGGCGTGGTGCAAGACCCGCAAGACCGCGTGGAAGCCATTCGTCTTGTGTGGCAAGTGAAGGGCGTGAAGCAAGTGATCAACGAAATCCAAGTCGCCGATAGCGAAGGCGTTCCCGGTTTCGTGCGCGACAATTGGATCACCACCCGTCTTCGCACTGCCATCACGTTCGAGCGCGGTGTGCAATCGCTCAACTATTCCATCGATACCGTGCAAGGCGTTGTGTATCTGATGGGTGTGGCGATGAACACGCAAGAGCTGGACAAGGTGATGCAGATCGCGCGCACGATTCCGAACGTCAAGCAGGTCATCAGCTATGTCAAAATGGTGGGTGAGCCTGTACAACAGCAGGGCGTGACGCAGTGAGTTTCACGCCCCGCGCTGTTCTAGAAGCCTGCGGCACCAAAGACGATTCCGACATCGACGTGTTTCTTGCCGCGCTGGCGTTCGCCGTTACCACACATGAAGGTATCGTCGCCGAGCGATACATCCACCATGCCGAAAAAATAGCCACAGATGTTGGCGCGGAATATATCTCGCTTCTCAACGCCGGTGCGAAGGATGATGCGCGAACGCGCCTTGCGGCCCTTAAACACATTATCGCGGACCGCGAAGGATATGTGGGCGACGAAGAAACATACAACGATCTGCAAAATGCCGATATCATTCGCGTGATCGACCGGCAAAAGGGAATGCCCATCGCGCTTAGCATTCTTTATATAAAGGCGGGCCGCGCCAATGGGTGGCAGATCGACGGGTTGAATTTCCCCGGACATTTTTTATGCCGTATCGAGCATGATGGAATGCGTTTGATTTTCGACCCGTTTTCGGGATGCAAGATAATGGAAGCGCCGGACCTTCGCGCGCTTTTGAAAAAGATACGCGGCACAAACGCGGAATTGTCGGCGGATTTTTATAAACCGTGCACGAACCGCGAAATTTTGATCCGGTTGCAGAATAATATAAAACTGCGTTTGATCGACGCGGGCGATTATCGCGACGCTTTGCAATCGGTGGAGATGATGCGCCTCGTTGATCCGCATGAATACCGGCTTTTTCTGGATGCGGGCGTGTTATATGCGAAGACCGGAAAGCCCGATGATGCCATCCATGCGCTGGAGAAATATATAAATCTTGCGCCGGACCCACGCGAACGCCGCGAAGCGGAATCGTTGCTTCGTCAGGTGCGGGATTTGGTGGATTGATCTTTGCGATGTCATTGCGAGCGTAGCGAAGCAATCCAGATATAGAGTTTTTTGTCTGGATCGCGTCGGCTGCGCCTCGCGATGACAATTCTTTTGGTAATTTCTTCTTCAATCTCAAAATTCCTATGGCAGTTTGCAATCTTTTCAAAAACTTATCCTGTTCGCGCATAAGCTCACGAAGCCTTATCATCGGCGCGGAATAGTAATCATGTTTTCGCGCGTTCATTTTCGAGCGCGCTTTACCGACGGTTGTTTTCGGCCCCGTGGAATGTTTCCATGATTGCCGTTGCCGTTGTATTTCGGCTTGTTTGCGTCTTGCTTCTGGTGTCCAGCGCGGCATTTTGTCTAGTTCGTTCCCGTTAAAAAAATTATTTTTGCGCTTTTTTGAGTGTGCCCCACGTCATAATCGTACGCTGCACTTGGCGTTGTGCCTTCAAGGCCATGTTGAGAAAATCTTGCGCGTAGAAAGGATCTTTTGCCTTATCCAGCATGAAGTGAAAGCCAGCATCGAGAAGACGCGCTTGCGTGGCCAGCATATCGTTGAAATCGATCGGGTTGTTGGCGTGGGCGTCGGCGATGCTTTGTTCCAGCGAAAAAACGAGGTCTTCGATCGGCGGTCCGTTGTCGGGAAGTTTGAGGTAATGCTTCATATTCGAAGCGGCGAGGGCGAGTTCTTGGGTGCGGAGACTCTGTTCCGCGTTGTTTTCATGGTTCATAGATGAATATAGGATCATATTCCTATATTGTCAAGAAGAATTTTTTCACGAAAAGAAGTTGGCAGCGTTAATCAAACATTTTTACGATTTATAAAATCGAACATAGCTAAGCGTCTGTGCATTGTGGATAAAATGTGAATTGTTCTGGGCATTGTTGTGTGCCCTCTTGTCACCGCTTGCGTTAGGGAATACAACGTTCTGAGGGAACCGAATCACCCTTTTCAACGTATTCTTTAAAACGATCGCAATTCTAATTTCATAAGGAGTTTTTCAATGCTCATCCGCTTGCTTACAATAGCGCTTCTGACCGTTTCGGTCGCCGCTTGTTCTTCCACGAAAGATGGAGAAAACGGTGATGCCGTAACAGTTGGCGAACGCGCTGACGGTGGTGGCCCGCTCGATGGTACCGGCGTTTACGGCGATGGCTCGGTTAGCGGCTCCGCTGTTCCCGGTTCGCAACAAGACCTCGCCACCAACGTTGGTGACCGCGTGTTCTTCGCTTACGACAGCTATGACCTAGCTCCAGAAGCACGCGACACACTCAACAGACAAGTCGAGTGGTTGAACCGTTATCCAAACCTGCAAATCACGATCGAAGGTCACTCCGATGAGCGT
>CAYYPX010000061.1:0-9038 GCA_964473655.1 uncultured Micavibrio sp. | reverse complement strand
GGGATCGGACGTCATGCGCCGGATTGCCTTGCCAATGATCGGGGGGGATGATTTCGACGACCATCCTTACCTTGATCCTGATCCCTGTCTTGTATCTGATTTACATGTCGAATATAATCAAGAAACAAACGGAAAACGATATGCAAGGATTAAGCGCATGAAGAAATTATTATTAACAACCACCTTTTTGATGCTAACCAGCCCAGCATTTGCTTAAATAATACGATCAAGGAAGGCTCTAATTTTGCTACTGCCATAAAATTGTCACGAAGTCTTTCTTGAATCCATATTGTGCAGGTGCTAAGATTCTTTTGATGAAAATCATTCTCGCCCTGATAGTTTTTGCTTTGATATTCAGCGGTTATTCAGCCGCTAGCCACGCTATCGTGACGGAAAATTGCTCGTCGGCATCAATAATTCAGGACGATGATTGTTCTCCCGATGCGCGGACTTCTCCCGACCACGCTCAAAAACATGAAAAATCTGCCAAAGGATTTTGCCTTGATTGCGCTCACTGCTGTGCGGTGTCGCTTGTGATCCCTGTCACAAAGTCTTGGGAACCAACGCCCCAATCATCGAATTTGAATTCTGCATTAACGCAGTTCCAGCCTCAAAACAGACTCTTCTTCCTCCTTCGCCCTCCCAAAACTCTCGTGTAAATCGAAGGCTTTGACCTTCGCATGATGTGTCCGGCATGTGCCGGAGCCAACCACACGTTTGTTACGCGAGGAATTATATAATGAAATCCCCTATAGGCTTGGCCTTATGCCTTGCTATGTTCGCCATGCCTTTTCCTGTTGCCGCACAGGACTCTTCACCTGCTCTGTCTTTGCATGAGGCCATCAAAATGGCCCTTGAAAAATCACCGTCTTTCGGGGCTGCTATTGACCGCAGCGAAGCGATGATGGCCGCAACGTCCAAAGCTGGCGCATTACCAAATCCCGAATTATCAATAGAGGCCGAAAATATCGGCGGAGACGGGCCGTATGAAGGGTTTGATGGGGCCGAGCTTACCTATGGCGTATCACAACTGGTTGAATTGCCTGGAAAGCGCTCTGGCAGACAGAATGTCGCAAAAGGTGAAGAGCGCAAGAGCCTTTATGAACGTGATGCAACGCGCTTGGATCTGATACGCGATGTGGTGATCGCCTATGCTGATGCCGTTGCCGCCGAGGAAGAGTTGAAAGTCCTGCAAGAAGAACAATCTCTGGCAAATGATGTGTATCGAAGCGTTGCGGCTAAGGTTGATGCCGGAAAAGAGCCGCCCATTCAAAAAAACAAGGCCGCGATTGCTCTCTCATCCAGTGAGATCGCTTTTGAGCGGGCGCAGCGCGGTGCGGATACGGCCAAACGGGTTTTATCGAACCTGATGGGCGGACAGGCGGGCGATTTTGTGATTGCGCCTGAAACCCTTCCAGCTATGAAACCGCCGCTTGGTCTCTCTGCCTACACTGAAATGATCGATAATTCACCGGACAACCGTGCCTATGATGCGATGATCGAGCGGGCGCAATCGAGCCTTTCTTATGAGAAGGCCGGCAGCGTTCCTGATCCGACCATTAATGTCGGGGTGCGCGACTTTAGGGAAGACAATGAACAGGCTTTTGTCGCAGGCGTATCGTTTCCCTTTCCTGTGTTTGATATGAACCGTGCGGGTGTGCAACGCGCCGGACACGAATACAACGCGGCTATGCTCGATAAGATCAATGCCCGTTTGTCTTCAGAAAGCGATCTGGTGAAATCCTATGAAGCCTTGTCCAATGCCTACCGTGAAAATCAGGTTTTGAAAGATACCGTTCTCCCAGGGGCGCAAGAGGCCTTCAATGTAGCCCGCGAAGGCTACAACGCGGGAAAATTTGACTATCTCGAAGTTCTGGACGCACAGCGTACATTGTTCGAGGCACGCAAACAATTAATTCAAACCATGCTCGATTATTACCGCGAAATGGCGGTTCTTGATCGTCTTACTGCTGTTCACGCCTTGACAACCAAAGAGGAAAAAAATCAATGAAAAAAATCGTATTTATGGTCGGACTAATGCTGACAGTTACCGCTTGTACAGCTGATCCCGTTCCACCGCATATTCAGAAAAAAGTCGATGCTATCCCTACTGCTCAATTAGAGCATCATTTTATCGCAGAACGAGAACTGTGCAACAGCAAGCGCGGAGAAAAGAAATCAGCTTGTCGTGAAAAAGTAAGACGGGATTACACTGCCCGCGAAATGATGCGCGAAGAAGGAAACGCACAATGAAGGCTAAAGTCATTAAAAAATTAGGTATAACTTTTGCTATCGCCGCCTTTTTGGGTGCTGGTATGGTTTATCAAGGACTGATTCCGCTCTCCTTTGCGGCGGAGGACGAACATGGCCACCCGCACGGGCATGAGGACGGTGAAGAAAGCCATGGCGAAGGGCGAGATGAACACGGCCACGCCCATGAAGCAAAGCCCGAACAAAATCACGGTGAAGGCGAGGACGAACATGGACATGGCGAGGAAGGCCATGACGAAGGCGCATTAAAACTGTCGCCGGAGCAGATGTCAGCATCGGGTGTAAAAACTGTGATCGTACGGCAGGGAAGCCTTTCGCATCAGGTCAGCGTGCCAGGCCGGATCGTGGCCGATGCCGATAGGATGGCGCAAATAGTCCCGAAAGTGTCGGGTGTTGTGGTTGAAGCGCGTAAAAACCTAGGCGATACGGTTGAAAAGGACGAGGTTTTAGCCCTGATCGAAAGCCGCGAAATGGCAGAAGCGGCGGCGGAATATCAAGCCGCCTCCCGCGCTGCCGAGCTTGCCAGAACAACCCATAATCGTGAAAAAACGTTGTGGGAAAAGAAAGTTACGGCTGAGCAGGATTATTTGAGTGCCAAGAATGCATGGCAGGAAGCGCAAATTAGGCTCGACCTTGCCAAGCAGAAAATGCAGACTCTCGGCGGCACCGCCGATAAAGGGACACCATCTCGCTACCACGAACTGAAGTCTCCTCTAAACGGGCTGGTAGTCGAGCGCGAACTGACCTTAGGCGAATTTGTCGATACGTCGCATAAGGCATTTACCGTTGCTGATTTGAGCGTTCTGTGGGTGGAAACGGCTATTGCGCCCGATGACCTCTCTAACGTGAAGGAAGGCCAAGAAGCCTATATCGAAGGCAGTGGTAAAAATGGAACGGGCAAATTAATTTTTGTCAGTCCCGTCATCGATCCCGATACGCGCTCTGCCAAAGCCATCATTGAACTGATGAATCCTGATGGAAAATGGAGATCAGGTGACTATACGAACGCTTCCATTGTAACAGGTACCCAGCAAGTAGGAATAGTGGCTCCCAAAGATGCCGTGCAGACGATTGAAGGAAAACCTTTTGTATTTGTAAAAAGTGCGGAAGAGTTTGAGAAACGTTCCGTAGTGATAGGCAAGAAAGACAATAATCACATTGAAATCTTATCCGGCTTGCAGCCGGGTGAGGAAATTGCCATCGGCAATACTTTTGTCCTAAAAGCCGAAGCCGGAAAAGCTGAAGCCGAACATTCCCATTAAGAAGAAAAATCATGATTGAAAAAATCCTCCACTTTTCCCTATCGCACCGCATTCTTGTGGCTATGCTGACCGTCGTGGCGTCTGCCTATGGATTATATTGTCTTGGGAAGCTACCTATCGACGCAGTTCCAGACATCACAAACAATCAGGTGGCTATCAACGTGGAGGTTCCGGCCTTATCGCCCTTCGAGGTTGAAAAACAGGTCACTTATCCGATTGAAACTGCCATGGCGGGAATTCCTGGGCTTTCTTATACGCGCTCGATTTCCCGCAACGGGTTTGCGCAAGTGACGGTTATTTTTGAAGATGATGTCGATTTGTATTTTGCGCGGGCGCAGGTGAACGAGCGTTTGGCCGAAGCTAAGGAAAGCCTGCCCGAAGGGGCGGAGCCGCGCATGGGAGCGATCTCAACGGGCCTTGGCGAAATCTATATGTGGACGGTGGAATACGAAAATCCGGAGGCCGATTTCACCACCCCCGAGGGACAGGTCTTAAAATCACCCTTTGAAAAGGCGATGTATCTGCGCACCGTGCAGGACTGGATTATCCGCCCGCAACTTAAAACCGTAACGGGTGTTGCGGAAATCGATGCCATCGGCGGCTACGCGCAGCAATATCATGTCCAGCCCGATCCGCAAAAGCTGGCCTCCCTAGGCCTGTCTTTCAGCGACGTGATTGAAGCCCTTGAAACCAATAACACCAGTACGGGCGCGGGCTATCTGGAGCAAAACGGAGAATCCTACGTCGTGCGGGCAGATGGTCGTATTGGAACGATGGAAGATCTCGGCAATGTCGTGATTTCTAGCCGTGGCGGAGTTCCTATTCATATCGAGGATGTGGCAACAGTCGCATATGGCAAGGAATTGCGGACAGGGAGTGCCAGCGAGAATGGCCACGAAGTTGTCGTTGGAACCGCGATGATGCTCAAAGGGGCGAACAGCCGAATTGTGTCCAGAGCCGTCGATGACAAACTCGTCCAGGTCAATCAGTCCTTGCCCGAAGGCATCAAAGCCAAAACTGTTCTAAACCGGACGAAACTTGTCGATGCAACAATCCACACGGTGCAGAAAAATCTTAGTGAAGGTGCTATCCTCGTTGTTGCGGTTCTTTTTCTGTTGCTAGGAAATTTCAGGGCGGCTGTGATTGCGGCCCTTGTCATTCCGATCACGATGCTCGTCACGGCCAGCGGAATGCTCAAGATGGGGATTAGTGCCAATCTGATGAGCCTTGGCGCATTGGATTTTGGGTTGATCGTAGATGGCGCGGTGATCGTGACCGAAAACTGCTTACGCCGTTTGGCTGAACGCCAGCAGCATGAGGGACGGTTATTGTCCTTGCAGGAAAGAATGCAGGAAGTCATGGAAGCCAGCCGTCAGATGATTCAACCCGCCGTCTTCGGACAAGCTATTATCATTACGGTCTATTTGCCACTCCTGACATTTACAGGCGTTGAAGGAAAAATGTTCGAGCCGATGGCGATGACCGTCATTATTGCTTTGGCCGTTGCTTTTATTCTTTCTCTCACATTTATTCCAGCCATGATCGCGCTGCTGATCAAAAATAAAGTGGAGGAAAAAGAAAACAGGTTCATGTTCTGGTCTAAACGCCGCTATGCTCCGGTTTTGAACTGGTCGCTTGCAAATCCAAAACTCGTTGTCGGCGCCGCGATTGCATTTTTGGTCGTAACACTTCTGCTCGGAACACGATTGGGGCAGGAATTCACACCGACGCTCGATGAAAAGGATATCGCCATGCACGCCATGCGTATTCCATCGACCTCTATCAATCAATCCACGGAAATGCAGCTTTTGATCGAAAAGGCGGTGAGCCAATTGCCGGAAGTTGCCTTTATCTATTCCAAAACAGGAACAGCAGAAATGGCCGCCGATCCCATGCCGCCAAACGTGTCCGATACTTTCATCATTTTGAAGCCGAAGGAGGAATGGCCGGATCAATCCATGAACAAGGCAGAGTTCATCGAAAAACTGAATAAAACCGTTTCTCAAATCCCCGGCAACAATTACGAATACACGCAGCCTATCCAGATGCGCTTTAACGAGCTGATTTCAGGGGTTCGGAGTGATGTGGCCGTCAAAGTCTATGGGGAAGAGTTTGGCGCCATGAACGCAACAGCCAATCAGATTGCTGCTGTCCTTCGCACAGTAGAGGGTTCTGCCGATGTAAAGGTTGAGCAAACAACAGGGCTTCCCATGCTCGATATCGAGCTGAACAAGACGGCCATTGCGCGATATGGAATGAACATTAGCGATATTCTGGATTTGGTATCTGCGGCCGTCGGAGGACGCGAGGCAGGGCTTGTGTTCGAAGGTGACAGGCGCTTCCCGATTGTTGTCCGGCTGCCTGATTCCGTCCGGCAGGATCTAACCGCTCTGGAAAACTTGCCAGTTCCTGTTCTCCATGAAGACGGCGAAGCCCAGACTTATATCCCGTTAAAGCAGGTGGCAACCTTCAAGCTGTCCGAAGGGCCAAACCAGATTAGCCGTGAAAACGGCAAACGCCGCGTGGTTGTGCAGGCGAACGTCCGTAACCGCGATATTGGATCGTTCGTTGCCGAAGCGCAGGGAAAGATGGCAACTGAGGTCAAGCTGCCGTCCGGTTACTGGCTGGAATGGGGTGGGCAGTTTGAAAACCTTCAAGCGGCCAGTGCGCGGCTTATGATTGTCGTGCCGGCCTGTTTCTTCCTAATCTTCATGATGCTGTTTACGGCTCTGGGATCGGCCAAGCAGGCTTTGCTGGTATTTAGCGGGGTGCCGCTTGCGATTTCAGGCGGTATCCTAACATTGTTTCTACGAGATATGCCGTTCTCAATTTCGGCGGCAGTGGGTTTTATCGCCTTATCCGGTATCGCTGTTCTGAACGGCCTTGTCATGATTACCTATATCAACCAGCTGCGCCAGAAAGGCCTGGATGTGATGGAAGCTATCAAGGAAGGCGCACTCACGCGGTTGCGCCCTGTCTTGATGACGGCTCTGGTTGCATCTTTAGGGTTCGTTCCTATGGCTTTGGCCACGGGGACAGGTGCCGAAGTGCAGAAACCGATTGCAACGGTTGTTATTGGCGGCTTGATCACGGCGACGTTGCTGACACTGGTTGTTTTGCCAGCTCTTTATAAAATTTTCTCAGTAAAAAAAGTAAAAGAAAAACATCAAGGAGATCTACTATGAAAAAAATAATTACTCTCATTTTGCTGTCCAGTATTTTTTGCGTGCCGTCGATAGGCATGGCCAAAGAGAAAAAGGAGATACCGGAATATATCAAAAAGAAACAAGAGCGGCGTGCGCAAGACATAAAGCAGTTCGATGCGAACAAAGACGGTGTTCTACAGCCAGGAGAATTGAAAAAGAGCAACGTGACAAAGTTTAATGCGGCTGACACAAACAAGGATGGCATTTTATCCAGAGAGGAGATTGATTCTTCTTTGGAACAATTTAAAAAAGAGAAAGCGGAAATGTATGGTAAAGGCGTGGATTCAAAAACCAATCGTCTTAAAAATCGCTACAATAATGCTGATAAAAATGATGATAAGAAGGTGTCCAAGGAAGAATACGAATCTTATATGTCAAAACATCAGGAAAATTTTGACCGTAACGGAGACGGTGTAATTTCCAAGGACGAATACCGCGTTGATGATGAAAAAATACCCAGCTCTTACATGAAAAAGGCCAAGGACAATAAATAATGGAATTCAAGGAAACCTTTTTCACAAGCATAGAGTTCTAACAATGGCGCATAATGATGAACACGATCATGATCATGGTGATGACCACGGACATGATCATAACCATGCGCCAATGGTTACATTAAGCAGTGAGAGCCGCGTGCTTTGGGTAATGATCCTGACAGGTGGCTTTATGTTTGTAGAGGCAGTAGGCGGAGTTTTATCGGGTTCTCTAGCCTTGTTGGCTGATGCAGGCCATATGCTGACCGACACGGCAGCCTTGTCCTTATCATGGTTTGCATTCCGAATTGCTCGAAAACCAGCAGACCCTAAACGGTCATTCGGATACCACCGTTTCCAGATTCTTGCAGCTTTTGCCAATGGTCTGACTTTGTTCGCTATTGCGGCCTGGATTTTCATTGAAGCCTTAGAAAGGCTTTATAATCCCGTTGAGGTTTTAGGTATGCCCATGGTCGCTATAGCAGCCGTCGGTTTATTAATTAATATTTTGGGTTTCTGGATCTTGAGTCGAGGCGAAAAAGAAAACCTAAATATTAAAGGAGCTGCGCTGCATGTGATGGGCGATCTTTTGGGTTCTGCGGCAGCGATTGTGGCGGCTGTCGTTATTATCCTGACTGACTGGACTCCAATTGATCCAATCTTGTCTGTTTTTGTTGCCGTCCTTATTTTGCGCAGTGCTTGGGCCATCATAAAACAGTCATCCCATATTTTGCTTGAGGGAACGCCTGAGGGCATGGATTCCGCTCGTATTGGTGTTGCGCTCGGTGAAATAAAGGGAATAAAAGACATTCATCATGTTCATGCGTGGTCCTTAACAAACGAGAAGCCTGTGGTTACGCTTCACGCAGTCCTTGAGGACGCGGCCAATCAAAATGACATGCTCACTAAGATGAACGATATTTTAAAAAGCCGATTTGGTATCGAACACGCTACTATTCAAATTGAGTATGGAGCCAATATTTGTAAGGAAGAAGACTAGATTGTAGAATGATATATATTTAAACTATGTTACTAAATATTTAATCCGCCATTGTTATAGAAACAAGTCTCACTAATCCCCAAACCTAAAAGTGATAATGTATCTTATGGGAAATAATAGATTAATTTTATAATTAAATCAGATTATTGGGAAAATCGCATAATTTGTAATTATGTCTTATTATTCAAGCGCACCGATATTTCCTTGAATCGAAGTATAGCATCAAAATCCGCGCTAAGACAGAAATTTTCCCAATCGCTGCTTTATGGCGCTCTTGGTGATCGTCGCATCAAAACGCACATCTATAACGCTGACACCGTTCTCAAGGCATAATTTACGCTTCAATGTGTCACGCTCTACAACTCTCGCATGGGCTTCTTCGCCGCCAAACATTGGTATCGGCCGGTAGTGTTGCTCTCCCTGATGTTCTATCGCCAGCTTTAACTCCGGAAGAAATATATCGATCCGCATCCTGCCGAGCCAGTCCGGTGATGCTTCGCGTAAAACGCGCTGATCAGGGAAAAGCTCACGGATAACGCCGTACAAAGCAGATTCCCGAACCCATCGGTTTAAATTGAGGATGTGCATGACTTCCCGCCGCGCTGTTTTTTCATCCACGCCCAGGTCATGCACGATCTGATCCATAAAGCCAGGAAAATAGGTTTCGATACTGATTCCATAGTAACGAACGGCTTCCTCCGCGCCCTTTTCCTTTGCAATGCACAGATGGCAGATCCCGGATTTATAGGTAACATCGTCAAACATCGATGCGACAATTTCCGGCCATGAACCCGGCGCGTATTGCGGCATGATCTCTGTGGCTCGA
>CAYYPX010000060.1:7481-9411 GCA_964473655.1 uncultured Micavibrio sp. | reverse complement strand
CTTTTTTAAAATCATATAAGTAGGGTGTTTCCTAACGACAATTCGTTTGGAAAGCAAGTCCTAATGAAACGCTGTGTTTCTAATCATATGATAAAACAGGGCTTTTTGCAATTCGCGGCCGTGGTCGCGTTTCTGGTTTTCGTTCCATTTCAATATGTTGCGGCCCAAAGCAACGCCCCATATCAGCCCGAAATCGCCACGCCCGTCTTGTCCGGCGCATCGGCGCGCGGCACCAAAATCATGGCTGTTACTGCCCATCCAGAAGCCACCAGAATCGCCTATGAAATTTTGAAAAGCGGCGGTACGGCGGCGGACGCAGGCATCGCCGCGCAATTGGTGCTGGGTCTTGTCGAGCCACAAAGCTCAGGGATCGGCGGCGGCGGGTTTGCTCTTTATTATGATGCCAAGACGAAACAGGTTTCCTCGCTTGATGGCCGCGAGACAGCACCGGCGGAAGCGGGAAAGTATTTGTTCCGCGGTGAAGACGGCAAGCCGATGGAATTTTACGATGCCGCCATCGGCGGACGTGCGGTTGGCGTTCCGGGCACGGTGCGGTTGTTGGAAATGCTTCACGCGAAATTTGGCAATAAGCCATGGCGTGATTTATTTTCGCCGGCAATTAATTTGGCCGAAACAGGATTTGTAGTAACGCCACGCCTTGCGGCACTCGTGGAAAACGATCATGGCAATTTGAAAGAGTTTAGTCCGACGCGTCTTTATTTTTTCCCTGATGCGTCTACGCCTATCAATCAAGGCGGGCGACTGGTCAACCCACCCTATGCATCAACGTTGCGTAAGGTCGCAACGGGTGGAGCGGATGCATTCTACAAAGGTGATATCGCGGAAGACATCGCCAAAGCAGTGCACGAAGATGAAATCAATCCGGGTTTGTTGTCTCCTGAAGACATGGCGGCCTATAAGGCGATCGAGCGCAAATCCGTTTGTGGGAAATATCGCGGTTATATGATCTGTACGATAGGGGAGCCATCCTCCGGCGGTCTTTCCTTGCTAGCCGCGCTCGGCATTCTAGAAAATTTCGATTTGTCGGCGGGTCCCAAAAGCACCGCGAACTGGCATTTGATTTCGGAAGCCAGCAGACTCGCTTTCGCCGATCGCAATTACTACATGGCTGATCCATATTTCGTTCAATCACCCGGTGAATTGCTGATCGATCCGGAATATTTGAAAGAACGCGCCGCGTTGATTTCGCCAAGCAAGGCCAATCCAAAAATTATGCCCGGAACACCCAAGGCATGGGCAAAACATTTACCGACAAAAGCGGCGGAACCTGTTTATCCGAAGCCGCCGGGCACAACACATATCTCCTTGGTCGATTCCTATGGCAACATCCTATCGATGACGAGCAGCATCGAAGATTCTTTTGGATCGCGTATGTATGTCGATGGGTTTATGCTCAACAACCAACTGACCGATTTTTCATTCACGCCGGAAATTGACGGCAAGCCCGTTGCCAACCGCGTGGAAGGCGGTAAGCGCCCGCGTTCCACTATGGCGCCGGTGATTATGTTTGCGCCGGATGGAAGCCCTGCGCTGGTTATTGGTTCCGCAGGCGGCAGCGCGATCATGGGATATATTCTGGAGCGCATCATCGGCATCGTCGATTGGAAACAGGATATCGTTACGGCCTTGAAGGAGCCGAATATCCTGAACCGCGGTAAGGGTGTTGAGATGGAAGAGGGCGCGGCCGCGCTTTCCGAGCCGTTGAAAGCCATGGGCCATCCAACCGATATCAAACCTTTAACCAGCGGATTGACTGCAATCCAATTTACAGGCGGTGTCATGACGGGCGCTGCCGATCCACGCCGCGAAGGCACAGCACAGGGAGAATGACATGAGTAAACCGGGCGTATTGGCTCTATCGGGCGAAGCCAAGAATTTTGTATTGGATAATTTTTCCGTTCTGGCTGCA
>CAYYPX010000060.1:0-7381 GCA_964473655.1 uncultured Micavibrio sp. | reverse complement strand
GAGGAATTTCGGCTCCAGCACCATCGCACGAGCAATGGCAATGCGCTGACGCTGACCGCCCGAAAATTCATGAGGGTAGCGATGGCGCGTATCGGGATTAAGGTGAACATCTTTCAATGCCTGTATGACCAGAGCGTCACGCTGTTCTTCGGTCAAATGCTTGCGGTGAACTTTCAAACCTTCGCCGATAATATCTGCCACGCTCATGCGCGGGGACAACGATCCGAACGGATCTTGGAAGACAATCTGCATATCTTCACGAAGCGGCGTCATATCATTACGTTTGAAAGTGGAGATATCTTTACCATTGAAATTGATCGCGCCGGTACCGTTCACAAGGCGGAGCAGGGCGAAACCAAGTGTGGATTTGCCGGAGCCGCTTTCGCCGACAATACCAACCGTGTGACCAGCCTTCACCGTAACATCGATGCCATCGACGGCCTTTACGACTTGCGTGACTTTGCCGAAGAAGTTTTTCTGACGGGGGAAGTGAACGCGCACATCTTTGGCTTCGATAACGGTTTTGGAATTTGCGGCCGGGGGATTAGCAACACCGCGCGGCTGGGCATTGAGCAGCATCTTGCTGTATTCATGTTGAGGCGAAGCGAACAGTGAGGCTGCCGCACCTTGTTCGATAATCTCGCCGTTTTTCATCACGCAAACATGATCGGCGAATTTTTCAACAATGGATAGATCATGCGTGATGATCAACATCGCCATATTGAGTTCTTTTTGCAAGCGTTCGAGTAGTTCGAGTATTTCCGCTTGTACTGTAACGTCGAGCGCGGTGGTAGGTTCGTCTGCGATCAATAGTTCCGGATTGTTGGCGAGAGCCATCGCGATCATCACGCGCTGACGCTGGCCACCCGACAATTCATGTGGATAAGCACCAAGGCGGTTTTTGAGTTGTGGCAATTGAACGAGATCAAGAAGTTCTAGTACACGGGCTTTGGCTTTTTTCTCATCCATCTTTTGATGGAGGCGAAGCACTTCGCCGATTTGCTTTTCGATTGTATGAAGCGGGTTCAACGCTGTCATCGGCTCTTGAAAAATCATACCGACCTGTGCACCACGAACTGTGCGCATGAAGGAATCTTTTTTACCGATCAATTCCTGTCCTTCGAATTGGATGGACGACCCGTGTGGATGCGAGGCGAGCGGGTAGGGAAGTAATTGCAGGACGGAAAGGGCTGTTACTGATTTGCCCGATCCGCTTTCGCCCACCAGTGCAACGGTTTGCCCGCGATCAATCGAAAAAGAAACGTTCTTGACCGCATGGAACGCGCCATCTGTGGTTTTGAAATCAACGCTGAGGTTTTTAATATCGAGAAGTCGTTCGGCCATAGGCCTTTATAACAGAAAAGGGCGGCTCTCCCATAGGAAGAACTCGCCCTTTTCCCACATTCTAAAGCCCTTTTTAGGCGATTCTTATGACGAGAGCACAGTTATCTCTTTTGGCTTGCTCAACACCGGCAAGAAGAGTTTCGCGCGCGACAAGAGGTCCACCATGTCCTTGAGAAACTTCGAGATCACTAATAAGTCTATCTACGCGCTCTTCACAGCCGGGATTGATCTCTGCAGTGAGCGCTTGCCCGCCGAACATCCTTGTAAGTTTAATGGAATTTGCGCCAAGCGGAACATTCGAGGACATTTCTTTCGGAAACATAGTTTTTCTTTCTCTTTTTAGTTGGTTTAGTTGAATTTGATTTGGCAATGCAAGGCACGCTGATTGTTATTAGCGGCGGCAATTGCCTCCATCGCTACTGCTTTTGTTGTTTCGAAGCATCCTTTGGTTGCAGCTTCACAGAGGCTAGATACGATGCGTAGAGCTTCTTGTCTGTCTTCCGAAAAAACCGTGATATTCAAGCCGCGACCAGAATGACCGTGCTCTTTATCCTGAGGGGCACTTTGAAATGAAAAATTGCTTTTTAAGTTGATAGTTTTTACGCCGGACATTGAGTACCCTTTACTAAGAATGGTTCTCATTTACGGGACTGTGGGGAGGGCGTCAAGGAGGAAAATGAGAATTATTCTCATTTTTATTTTTTCTAATGCTTAGGGAAATTCAATTCTCTCGAAACCTAGAAAAATCTCAATTTGTCAGATGGATATCAGGTTTCTGGCGTTCTTCCTTGGTCTTAAAACTGACATTTACTTCGGCCCCCAAAAGAATCGTCAGGCCGCACAACCAGAACCAAAGCAAAAGCACTGCTACAGCCCCTAAGGAGCCATAAGTTTCGTTGTAATTACCAAAGTTGGAAACGAACAGCGAGAAGAGAGACGAGCCGCCAAGCCAGAACAGCGTTGCAACGATCGCGCCCCAGCTCCAGATCTTATGTTTGTCGCGTTCCTTGGGGTGGCACGGTGCAAAATTATATAAGATCTGCAAACCAACCATTGCGCTCAAAAGCAATAACGGCCAGCGTAATGACAGGAGTGGTGTTGTAACGTAATCCGGTAGATGAATAATTTGAAAGAAGGCGGGCATGAACGCGATCAAGCTGAGCGCGAATAACATATAGAGCATCATGCAAAAGGTAAGCGTAAAGGCAGTGTAATTGAGCACGACAATATTACGGCGTTCACGCACGTTGTATGCGATGTTCAGCCCCTTAATCAATGCGCGAACGCCTTTCGTTGTACCATAAATGGCCAGAATGATACCTACGGCAAAACCAAGCCCGAGTGCGGCGCTGCCAGAACTGGCGATGGATTTTGCCTGTTCGGAAAGAATGTTCAGGGATTCTCGCGGCAGGAAATTTTCGAGATTCTCTAATTGCTGACCTACGAATTGCGGGTCCGAAAACAGTCCATAAAGCGAGATTAATGCTGCCAGTGCCGGAAACACGGCCATAAAGAAATAGAAAGCAACGCCGGCGGCGAGCAGGCCGATATAATCTTCTTCGATATTTTGAAAAAGGCGAAGCAGATATTGCATTGCCGGATTTTTCATTATGTTTTCAAATAGAACTTTCATGACCAAATAATCCTACACGCTCCCATCGCCAACCGATAGGGGCGGGAAATGGTTCACCAAGAGATTTAGCTAATCTGCCCCAATGTTTGGCGCAAGATGGCAAGACCTTCCTTTGCCTGTTTTTCGGTCAGAATAAGCGGTGGCACGAGGCGGATGGAATTTTCTCCGCAAGAAAGAGCCACAAGACCGTTCTTCAAAAGCTTTTTGATGAAATCCTTTACATCGCCGCCATTGTAGTTGGCTGCGATCATAAGGCCAAGACCACGCACATCCGAAATCAGATTGGTTTCTCTCGCGATTTGTTCAAGCCCGCTTTTAAGCACGCCACCAACCTTGTCCACATTCTCAAGAAAACCCGGTTTGAGCATTTCTTTTAAGACCGTTGTCACGACGGTACAGGCGAGGGGGTTCCCACCGTAGGTAGATCCGTGTGAGCCCGGCGTAATGTGCGAGGTGAATTTACGTTTGCCCATATAAGCACCGACAGGAAAGCCCGCGCCCAAACCTTTCGCAAGACAGATTAGATCGGGGACTACATTGAAATGCTCATAAGCGAATATCGTGCCGATACGCCCCATGCCGCATTGTACTTCGTCGAAGATGAGCGCGATGTTGTGCTCATTACAAAGTATGCGAAGCCCTTCGAGGAATTCTTGTGTCCCCGCAATAATGCCGCCTTCGCCCATGACGGGTTCGACGATGATCGATGCCGTGTTCTTTGTGACTAGTCTTTTCACGCTTTCAAGGTTGTTGAATTCAGCTTCATGCATACCCGGAAGCAATGGTTCGAACGGTTCGCGGTAATGCGCCTGACCAATCACAGAGAGCGCACCCATCGTTCGGCCATGGAAGGAATTTTTTACGTAGATCGTCTCGTAACAATCCTTTCCTTTGGTTTCCTTTGCCCATTTGCGGGCGGTCTTTAGCGCGCCTTCGACGGCCTCGGCACCTGTGGAACAGAAAAATACCTGATCAAAATCGGAAACAGCCAGAATGGTTTCTGCGGCCTCCATCCTTTTCGGATCGGCGACATAGCAAAGCCCCATATGAAGCGCAGAAATCTGGTTTTTTAACGCCTTCACGTAAGCGGGGTGGTTGTATCCCAGATTGTTCACGGCAATGCCCGCACCGAAATCCAGATATTTCTTTCCTTCGGTATCATAGAGGTAAACGCCCTTGCCTTTGGTGAACTGCACCGGCCAAAATCCATAGACGTTGATCAGAATCTCGTTTGCGCGGTCCAGAAATTCGGTATTGGCCATGGGGATTCCTCGCTTTGGAAAGGGTTGGATAACTCTTTCTATTTTAAGCGATTTGCGTCGTCAAAGCCACACTTGCCTAAGCTGCATCGCACCCAAAAACAGAGCGTTTAAAGTATGTTTTTCTGTATCCATTTACCGTATCTTTACCGCTATCGTAAGGTTTATAACCAGCCTTTTCGAAAGCGGCTTTGCTAGCCAAATTGTCATCCGCAATGGCCGAAACAAGCTCAGTGCATCGTTGCCCTGCGGCTGTCATCAATGCTTTGCGCAGAAGTCTACCGGAAAGCCCTTGGCCCTGAAACGCTGGGTCCACGCAAACCGATTGAACTACAGCCGTGTAGGATTTTGCATTATCAGCAATAGGGTAACCGTCTAGATTTTTAACGCCATCCTTGCCGGCAAACGCAAGAATACATTGTGCCACAAGGCGGCCTTGAGAGGTTTTGATACCGATGGCTGCATGGCCTGTGGCAAAATGAGTTTCCAGATCGTTTCCGTCGCGATCTTTCAAATGATATTTTCTTTCTAGCGTTGGCCGTACGCGGTTTTGAAGATCCAAAAAGGCGTCGATGTCCGTCGCCTTGAGGAAGACGGCGGTAAGTTTTTCAGATTGGTGGATATGTTTTGAGCCGTCTTTTATTGCAGGGAAAATTCCCGGATAAGGGTCGGGGTTGCTTTTTTGAGTTACAAGTGTCATGTCAGCCATCCTTAGGCGATCGTTTTATGTTCTTTTGTTTTGTAGATAACAAAAGAGCCCTGCTCCGAAGGGAGGGGGACTCATGACCGCTAACGATGGAAGGCTTATGATTTTTATTATGTGACGATGAGCGTCACGTCCTTACCTGAACCACACGGGCGGTCAGATAATTCGTCGTCGCTGGGAATTCACGATATCGTGGGACATTTCAATCATGATTCAAGCTATAAGGCAAAATGGGCGGGCGGTGCAATAAAAAATTGCCCCTACCTCGAAATATTAGAGCGGGAGTGCCGCTTCGGTCACACGCGCCCAGTATTCAATGCCCAGCGGTATGACATCATCGTTGAAGTCATAGCCGGAATTGTGGAGGCCTTTGTTATGCGGGCTGTCTTTCTTATCCGGCTCGCCTTGGCCCATCCAGATATAGCAGCCCGGAATTTCCAGCATCATCGCGCCGAAATCTTCCCCACCCATGCAAGGCTCGACATTGGCATTGACGTTTTGATCGCCCACCAGCTTTCGCGCAACGCTGGCGCAGAACTCGCTTTCGGCCACTGAATTGATTGTCGGATCATAGCCCCAGCGAATGTTGGTTTCGCCCTTGCATCCAAAAGAAGCGGCGATACCGGCGGTAATTTCTTCTATACGCTTGGCCACGAACTGGCGCGTTTCAGGTTTAAAGGTGCGGAATGTTCCGCTGAGCACTGCCTTATCCGGGATGACATTGTCCGCGCCGGTGCCGGAATTGAAATTGGTAACGCTAACCACCGCATTGTCGATCGGATCTATCTGACGAGAGACTATAGATTGCAAGGCCGTGACAACGTGCGAAGCGGCAACGATGGGATCGACGTTGAGATGGGGGATGGCGGCGTGGCCGCCCTTGCCAGTGATATAAAGATCAAAACGATCGGCGGCGGCCATGATCGGACCGGGGCGTAAACCGATGGTTCCCTTTGGCATCATTGGCCAATTGTGAAGGCCGAAAACCTGATTGACCGGAAATTCTTTAAACAATCCATCCTTCATCATTGCAGCGGCACCAGCGCCACCTTCTTCGGCTGGTTGGAAAATCAGATGGACCTTGCCGTTGAAATTACGCGTTTCGGATAGATACTTTGCCGCACCAAGCAACATGGCCGTATGGCCATCATGGCCGCAGCCGTGCATCTTACCCGGAATTTTTGATGTCCATGGCTGGCCGGAAGATTCTACGATATCGAGTGCGTCAATGTCCGCGCGAAGACCGATTGCCTTGCCGCTGTCTGTTTTCTGTCCTTCGATAGTGGCAACGATGCCCGTCTTACCAAAACCACGTTTGAACGGAATACCCCATTCGCCGAGTTTCTTCGCCACTAAATCGCTAGCGAAAACTTCTTCGTAACTTGTTTGCGGGTTTTGATGAAGTTCGCGGCGGTAAGCGGCGATTTCATCTTTGAGAGCGGCAATGGAATTGATCGTTGTCATGCCGATTATTTTAGGCCCTCAATTGATTAAATTCAAGGCGCGTTGGAGCCGTTGGTTGCGGGGCGTATGGAAGACAATCTCCGGCGAGGCAGGCAGGAACGTCCATTGCCAGTCTTTTAGTTCTTGTTCCAGCTTATCCATATCCCACATGCGGAAGCCCAGAATGATTAGGAAGTCGGCAGAACCCAATTCAAGCTTTCCGGGTGTGTCATCGGCCTTGGCAATAGTGGGAGGATGACCTGCTACTAGGACGAAACGATAGGATTGGAAGTAAAATTGATCGTTGATCGGGTGATTGTCACCAATGGCATTTTTGTTGTTATGGAGGACCAGCATCGCGGTGTCGGATTGCTCAGGTCCGCCGATGAGAACAACGCGCTCGGTTAAAGGCTTGTTATCCACACCATCCAGTACGGCATGAAAATGGCGATAGGGAATGTCTGGATGTTCTTTGGTTATGTCGATTGCGAGAATGCCATCGGATTCATGATGGAATACGAACCACAATCCTTTGTCCGGATTTTTTGAGGTTGGGACAAGGAAGAATCCTTTAAGCGTGTCGGTCATCAGAGATTGGTCTTACGTGGATCGAAAGCATCGCGCACTGCTTCGCCGATAAAGGTCAGCAGGGTTAGCATAAAGGCGAGCGAGACAAATGCGGATATACCAAGCCAAGGTGCCTGTAGATTGTTCTTGCCTTGGGATAGCAATTCACCAAGCGAAGGCGAGCCGGGTGGCAGACCAAGGCCAAGGAAGTCGAGCGAGGTCAGGGCCGTGATTGATCCCGTTAAAATGAACGGCATCATTGTCATGGTTGCAACCATGGCATTGGGCAAAACATGGCGCGCCATGATGGTGTGGTTGGAAACGCCAAGCGCATTGGCGGCGCGGACGTAGTCTAGATTACGCGCACGCAGGAATTCAGCGCGGACGACATCAACGAGACTGACCCACGAAAAGAGCAAGAGGATCAGC
>CAYYPX010000059.1:0-9452 GCA_964473655.1 uncultured Micavibrio sp. | reverse complement strand
GCCGATGATTCAGATCAACGATGATTTTTATGAAGACCTGACGCCTGAAACCATGTCTGGCATTCTTGAGTCTTTGAAAAAGGGTGTGGTGCCGAAACCCGGCCCGCAAAACGGACGCAACAAAGCCGAAGCGGTGGGTGGTTCCTGCACGCTGAAGAAGGCTGGTTGATATGTTGGAAGATAAAGACAGAATTTTTACCAATCTTTATGGCCACGAAGATGCAGGTTTGAAAGCCGCACAAGCGCGTGGCGATTGGGACAATACGAAAGACATCATCGCCAAAGGACGCGACTGGATCATCGACGAGATGAAAAAATCCGGTCTTCGTGGTCGCGGCGGCGCAGGCTTTCCGACCGGTATGAAATGGTCGTTTATGCCGAAGGAAGTGAAGGATCGACCACATTATCTTGTCGTCAACGCTGATGAATCAGAACCGGGCACATGTAAAGATCGCGAGATCATGCGCCATGATCCGCACAAGTTGATCGAAGGTTGCTTGATCGCGGGTTTCGCTATGCAGGCCCACCATGCCTACATTTATATTCGTGGCGAATTCTGGGATGAAGGTTCTGCTGTTGTCAAAGCTATTGAGGAGGCACGCGCGGCCGGATTGCTCGGTAAAAATGCTGCCGGTTCGGGCTGGGAATTTGATGTTACGCTTCATCGCGGCGGCGGTGCATACATTTGCGGTGAAGAAACCGCACTTTTGGAATCTCTTGAAGGAAAAAAAGGGCAGCCACGTAACAAGCCGCCATTTCCTGCTGCGGCCGGTTTATATTCCTGCCCGACGACGATCAACAATGTTGAATCGATTGCTGTGGTGCCAGAAATTTTGCGTCGTGGCGGAGCTTGGTTTGCGGGCCTTGGTAAAGATGAGAAAAATACCGGCACAAAATTATTTTGTCTGCTCGGTCACATTGGTACGCCTTGTGTTGTAGAAGAAGAAATGGGCATTCCCATGCGCGATCTTATCGAGAAGCATGGCGGCGGCGTTCGTGGCGGTTGGGACAATCTTTTGGCCGTAATTCCGGGCGGAGCTTCTTGCCCTGTTATTCCAAAATCCGTTTGCGATACCGTCCTGATGGATTTTGACTCGCTTCGCGCTGTGCAATCCGGTTTGGGAACGGCCGGCGTTATCGTCATGGATAAATCCACCGACATCGTTTATGCGATTGCGCGTTTGTCGCAATTCTATATGCATGAATCTTGTGGTCAGTGCACACCGTGCCGTGAAGGTACGGGTTGGATGTGGCGCGTAATGACGCGCATGGTTAAGGGGCAGGCAACAATTGAAGAAATCGATATGTTGCATGATGTAACCAAAGAAATTGAAGGTCATACAATCTGTGCGCTTGGTGATGCGGCGGCTTGGCCAATTCAGGGATTAATCCGCCATTTCCGTCCGGAGATGGAGCGGAGAATTTTGGATTACCGCAAAATTGCCAAGGCTGCCTAAAGGCCGGAATTCTGCCGATTTCGAAGATTTATTTGCAATAATACTGACTTGTGATAGGGTCCTGCCTTCAAGAGGGAGTTCTATATGTCATTCTTAACCGAACGCACCAAAACGATCATAGCGGGGATTGGCGGTTTTTTTGCCATCGCGGCAAGCGTTGCAATAAACAACATGGAACGCCCTTCGGTGCCGGAAAGAGAATTATCTTTGCAAGAGCAATACGGCGTTTCTTTTGATGGTGAAAGAGCGTGCCTTGTCATTACGGAAGAGGGTTCTGAATCTTCTTTATTGTGCCGCAGGGATGGATTCACAGAAAGCGGTCTTTATCTGATGAATAGGTATGCGCGCAGTAATAATGGTAAGATTAGCAACCAAAAATCCGAAGTCGAATATCACCCGAGATAAAATCAGGCGCGCAGCTTTGCGGCCTTGATTCCGAAATACTGTGCGGCGTTTTCAAAAATCTGTAATCCATCTGACGTTTCAGACAAAGGCTTGCCATCGCGGCGAGCCTTGTCTTTCAATGTAGCGTAATCATCACGCTGCCATGTAAACATTCCGCGTTCTGGGTGAGGCATTAACGCAAGCACGCGGCCCGTTGGGTCAGTCATGCCGGCGATATCATCTATGGCACCGTTTGGATTGTACGGGAATTTTCCATCTGCTTTTGCGCCGTCCGGTTTTACGAAGCGAAGGGCGATCTGTTTCATATCTTGAAGCGTCTTCAGTGTTTCAGCGGCCATCATGAAGCGGCCTTCGCCGTGCGCGACGGGAATATGCATTTTTGTGCCGGTGGTCAGCCATGGTGATTTTGTATCCTGAACGGCAACGTCGACCCAGCGGCATTGGTAACGGGCGGTCAGGTTGTGTGTGACAGCCACGAAACGTTCGCCATATTTTTTATCGAGGGCGGGGGCAAGGCCGAGATTGGCGACAATCTGACAGCCATTGCAAATACCAAGCGTCAATGTGTCGCGTTCGACGAATTTTTTTAAGGAATCCCAAAGTGTCAGGCGCATTTTTTGGGCGAAAGCATTGCCTGAGCCGGTATCATCGCCATAAGAAAATCCGCCGGGGATACAAAGAACTTGAACATCATTCAACTCATTCGGGTTTTCGGCCAGATCGTTAATGTGGCGGATCGTGGATTGAAAGCCAGCTTGCTCAAACGCAAAAGAGGTTTCTTCTTCTGAGTTTATACCGTAACCGGTGAGGACGAGGGATTTTGTTGTCATTTTAAAAATCCTTCAGCGGTTGTTTATAAGCGGATTCGAGATCTGCGATTTTCGTTTCGAAAGAATTGATCTTTAAAACGGGCTTTTCCGTGACGGTACCGATTTTTGTGGCGGTGTTGCTGAAGAGGTTTTCGAAGGCGGCTGTGTCTTTCGGCGCAACTGTCACAACCACACGGCCTGTGGATTCTGAGAAGAGGAATTTATCAAGGCGAAGGTCTGTTTGGATGCTGATATCCATCCCGAGACCGGAAGCGATACATTTTTTTGCCAAAGCAACGCCGGCGCCGCCGAGCGTGACAGGTAGCGATGAAGCAATAAGGCGTTGTTTGTTGGCTTCAGATATTTTTTTGTAGAGAGCAAGGTTTGTTGCGCCATTCGTTTCCGGCACATTGTTACCCAATGCATCATTCAGCGCATAGTATTCAGACGCGCCGCATTCGTCTTTTGTTTCGCCTAGAATATAAACAGAATCACCAACGGCTTTTGGATCAAGAGAGACGGCCTGTTCAACATGAGCCATGACGCCTATGCCAGAAACCAGCAATGTCGGTGGAATCGAAATCTTGATCGGCTTATCGTTCGCGTCATAGCCTTTGAAATCATTAAACATCGAATCTTTGCCTGAGATAAACGGTGTTTGGTACAGCACGGCGAGGTTGTAGATAGCTTCGCAGGCGCGTTTCAATTGGCCGAGACGTTCCGGATCTTCCGATGAGCACCAGCAGAAATTGTCGAGGATTGCCAAATGATCTATCGGACATCCGGCGGCAACAGCATTGCGCACAGCGATATCGAGCGAGGCAGTCGCCATGTGATAGGTGTCGATGTCAGAATAAAGTGGGGCAAGGCCTTGCGATAAAACTACACCACGCGGATTGTTAAGTACGGGGCGTGAAACGGTGGCCTCGGCGAAGACGCGACCTTTTCCTTGCAATGGACCTAAAACAGCAGAGCCTTGGACATTATGGTCATACTGTGTGGCCACGAATTCTTTGGAGGCGATGTTTAGGCGGCCGAGCATGGCAAGTAAGGTGATGGAATAGTTTTTCGGTTCGGCAAGTGTTGGCTCGCTCTCGCCGCCTCGTGCAAAAGTTGTTTTGAGCGGTGTTTCCGGCAGGCCGTCATGGAGGAATTCCATGTCAATATCCATGACGGTTTCACCGTTCCATGTGACGTGGCATTTTCCGCTATCGGTGAAAGTGCCGATGACCCAGCTTTCAGAGCCGCGTTTCGCGAGAAGTTCTTGCAGTTTTTTTATGTTGGATGGCGGAACTGCAAGAGTCATACGTTCTTGAGATTCCGAAATCCAAATTTCCCATGGCTGCATTCCCGGATATTTCAGCGGTACTTTTTCGAGTTCAACATGGAAGCCATTCGTATCCCCGCCCATTTCCCCAACAGAGGATGATAGTCCGCCTGCGCCGTTGTCGGTGATCGCGTTATATAGCCCTAAATCACGAATGTCCTTGATGATGGCGTCAGAGAATTTTTTCTGAGTGATAGGATCACCGATTTGAACTGCCGTGGCTGGTGATCCTTCGTCAAGCGCGACAGAAGAGAAAGTCGCGCCGTGGATTCCATCGCGGCCAACTTTGCCGCCAACCATGACGATAAGGTCGCCGACTTGTGCTGATTTTTCATGAGATTTTTTGCCGTTGATTTCACGGGGGATGAGGCCGACTGTTCCGGCGAAAACGAGTGGCTTTCCAGCATAGCGGTCATCGAAATAGAGGAAGCCTTGAGGGGTTGGAATGCCGGAGCAGTTACCGCCGTGGTTCACGCCTGCAATGACACCTTTCATGATGGTAGCGGGTGAGAGTGCTTTGTTTACTTTACCTTTGCCGCGATAAAATTCCGGATTGGAATTTGGATCGGCAAGGCAGAAACCGTAACGGTTCAAAACAGGTTTCGCGCCGCGACCGAAACCAACGCAGTCGCGGTTGACGCCGACAATGCCGGTAATCGCGCCGCCGAAAGGATCGAGGGCGGAGGGCGAATTGTGTGTTTCGACTTTGTCAGTGATGAGCCAGTCTTTGTCAAAGATAATTCCGCCAGCATTGTCGCTGAATACCGATACACAAATGTCATCTTTGCCACGGGCGGCGCGAATTTCTTTGGTCGCGCGTTTGATGTAGTGTTTGTAGAGGCCGTCTTTTATATCATCGATTGGCGAAGCGAATATTGTGTGCTTGCAATGTTCAGACCAAGTCTGAGCCAGTGTTTCGATTTCGATGTCTTTCGCAGGGCGGCCTAGTTTTTTGAAATAAGCTTGAACGGCTTGCATATAGAGCAGGGACATACCGAGAGGGCCACGGCGTGTGCCGTCTTTATTTTTGATGCCGTCCTTGCCGATGGCGGTGAGATCATCATCGGAAATATTTAGATCGATATCATCAGCAACGAGATGATCGTTCGTTAAGCGGACTTTTGGCACGACGATATCCATGCCGTCGTCTTTTTTATATTGGCTTTTGTTTTTGATCGATGCGCGTTGGATTAACGGGTTGTGCAGCGTGGCCGCAATAGCGTTCACATCATCTTTATCCAAATCACCTTTGAACAAGATGACTTGGGAGGAATAGACGGGTTGGTTGTCATTCAAGGTAAGGGCTGCGAGTTCGGAAACTGTGTGGCCAATATTGTCGGTTACGCCCGGAAGAAACCCGATTTCGACTGCCCAGTCAAAATCACCCTCATCGCCACGTGATAGTAATTTTTGGGTTACGGGATTTACAAAAGATTTTGAGAGAGCTTGAAGGTTCGCAGGATCGTTGATGTCTTTTTCGATGGTGTAGACATCGACGATTTTTGCGGAAGCTTTTTTACCCATGCGAACAAGATTTTGTTCAAGGACTTTGGCTCGTCCATCTTCGGAAACGGTAATGACTTCTATGCGTTGCGACATAGTTTCTTTTTAACGATGAAAGCCGCAGAATTCCAGTAAAATTAGGGCTGTTTCCACGGCTCCATGGTCGCATAAAGCATAATGCCGGTGGCGATGGCGAGGTTGAGCGAATCCGCGCGACCATTCATCGGTAATTTGACGGTCTGATGAACCGCGTTTTGGAGTTTTTCGGTGATGCCGGCCTGTTCATTCCCCATGACTATAATAAGGGGCTTTTTATAATCAGCTTCACGGAAATCGATAGTGCGATCATTGAGCGCGGTGGCGACAATGCTGCCGGGCCATGTAACAGTAAGATCGAGGAATTCTTCGCGCGTACAAGGAACGACTGGGATTGAGAAAATGGAGCCCATCGTAGCGCGAGTGGCCTCGACGGAAAACGGATCGCAGCATTGGCCGATCAAAATCACGCCGTCCGCGCCGACGCCGTCCACGGTGCGGATGATGGTTCCTAGATTGCCGGGGTCGCGCACTTCTTCGAGTGCCACCCAGCATTTTGATTTTGCAGGGTTGATTTGTTCCAAGCGTCCAAATTTTTGTTTGAAAACGCCCATCACCATTTGGGGGTTTTCTTTGCGGGAAAGTTTTTCTAAGACGGCTTCACCGACTTTTAGGCAAAGGCCGCCGCGGGCAGATGTTTCATCGATGGCGCGTTGAAGCTCGCCGCCGATATCGGCTTCGTCAGAAAAAACCAGTTGTTCGGGAATGCTTCCGCTGTCTAATGCTTCGATCACCGAGCGAAGTCCTTCGGCTACAAACAGGCCCGTTTCTTTCCGGAATTTACGGATGAAAAGCGAAGTGATCAGCTTGATCTTCGGATTAGACGGTGAGGTTATGTGTTCGATACGGGCCATCAAGCGCTCCAACGCGAAAACATGGAGGTGGCGAGGGGGCGGTGTTTCGTCTGATCGTTCAAAAGCAATTCACCATGATCGAAATGTCCTTTTTTGCCCTTCATCGCATCGCGCATCATATGGTCTAGCGTCATGGATGAGAGGCGCATCGTGTAGGCGGTTAGAATCATAAAGCGGGCATTGGGTGAAAGAAGCTGCGCGCAGGAGGCGAGCAGCGGTGCAACATCTGTTTCGAATTTCCAAACTTCGCCGTCTGGCCCGCGGCCATAACGGGGTGGGTCGAGCAGAATTCCATCATATTGATTGCCGCGGCGAATTTCACGGGCGACGAAGGTGGAAACATCATCACAAATCCAGCGGATTTTGGCTTGGTTTAGGTTGGAGGATTCCTGATTTTCCTTGGCCCATTGAATGGCTTTTTTTGAAGCGTCAACATGGGTCACTTCCGCGCCAGCCTTGGCGGCGATCAAACTAGCCGCGCCCGTATAAGCAAAAAGATTCAAAATCTTGCAAGGTGTTGTTGATTTTTTAATTTCATTGGAAAACCAATTCCAGTGAGGTCTTTGCTCCGGAAATAGACCCATGTGGCGGTAAGACATCAGGCGGCACATCATAGTGACACCCTCAACCTTGACCGGCCAGACATCGGGCAATTTTCCCTTGTGGCTCCAGCTACCTTTTTCATCATCTTCCTTTTCGGAAGCGTTGGTAAAAACGGCATCGGCCTTCAGCCAATCGGCATCTGGCAGTGATTTTTGCCATAATGCTTGCGGTTCTGGGCGGTTGACGCGCACTTGCCCAAAACGTTCCAGTTTGCGGCCATCGCCACTATCCAGAAGGGTATAATCCGTCCAGCCGTTTTCAAGCATAATATTCGGGGTAAAATGGGTCATGCACATCATATAAACCCTTTGAATGGATTTGTAAAAAGGGTATATCAGAGCCTACGGAAGTCACTTATTATCAAAGCCACGCCATGCCAAAGCTCAAGATCAACGATCAGGACATAGAAGTAGCGCCGGGGACCAGTATCCTTCAGGCCGCTGAACAGCTTGGGATTGAAATCCCGCGCTTTTGCTATCACGACAAATTAAGCGTTCCGGCGAACTGCCGTATGTGCCTTGTCGAACTCGAAGGCGCGCCAAAGCCGGTTGCAAGCTGCGCGATGGCTTGCGGCGATAATATGGTTGTGCGCACAGCTTCGGATAAATCCAAGCGGGCACGTAAAGGCGTCATGGAAATGATGCTGATCAATCACCCGCTCGATTGTCCGATCTGCGACCAAGGCGGTGAGTGCGATTTGCAAGACCAAGCCGTTGCTTATGGATTTGACCGCTCGCGCTATGACGAAAACAAACGCGCCGTTAAAGACAAATATATGGGGCCTCTGATCAAAACGGTGATGACGCGCTGTATCAACTGCACACGCTGCGTCCGTTTTGCCGAAGAAATTGCCGGTGTGGATGATTTGGGTCAATTGAACCGCGGGGAAGATTCCGAAATCGGTACGTTTATCACCAAGGCCATTGGAAGCGAGATGTCGGGCAATTTGATTGATGTGTGCCCTGTTGGTGCGTTGACGTCCAAACCTTTCGCGTTCAAGGCGCGTCCGTGGGAATTGCGTAAGGCTGAAACAATTGATGTGCATGATGCCGTTGGTTCCAACATCCGCGTTGATGCGCGTGGTTCGGAAGTTATGCGCGTGTTGCCACGTTTGAATGAGGGTATCAACGAAGAATGGATCAATGACCGCACGCGTTTTGCGTATGATGGTTTGAAATATAAACGTCTCGATCGCCCGTATGTTCGCAAGAATGGCAAGTTGGTCGAAGCGACATGGGATGAAGCTTTCGCCGCCATTGCCACGAAATTGAAATCAGCTTCGAAGGAAAGAGTTGCCGCTTTTGCTGGCGACCTCGCCGATGTGGAATCCATGCTGGCGTTGAAAGATTTGATGGCGGCGAATGGCGTTCACAATCTGGAATGCCGTGTCGATGGCACGAATTACGATGTGCGTGAGCGCGCAGGATATATTTTCAATTCTGGTATTGTTGCGATTGAGCAAGCAGACACAATCATATTGGTCGGTGTCAATCCCCGCACCGAAGCTTCTTTGGTCAATGCGCGTATCCGCAAGGCATGGCTCGACAAGCAAATCAACGTTGTTGTTGTTGGTGAGGCGGTTGATCTGACCTATCCTTATCATCATGCAGGTAAAAATCTTTCTTCTCTTGATGGTTTGAAAAGTAAGATCAAAGCCGAGCGTCCGATGATCATCGTTGGTGCTGGTGTATTCAAGGGTAAGGAAGGTCCGGCCGTTCAGGCGGCAGTCCGTAAGGCAGCCGAGGATCTAGGTTGTATTAAATCCGATTGGGTTGGGTTCAATGTGCTTCATACGGCGGCGAGCCGCGTGGGCGCAATCGAGATTGGCTTCTTGCCATCCAAGCCATTCAATATGCAAGACATGGAAATGGTTTATCTGCTTGGAGTTGATAACGACGAAACGCTTTCACAAATCTCATCAAGCGCGTTTGTTGTATACCAAGGTCACCACGGTGATGCTGGCGCGAAACGCGCCGATGTTGTTTTGCCGGGTGCGGCTTACACCGAGAAGTCCGGTCTATATGTGAATACAGAAGGCCGTGTGCAGATGGCGAAGAAGGCCGTCGATGCACCGGGTGATGCACGTGAAGACTGGAAAATTCTACGTGCTCTATCTATCCATACTGGAACGCCGCTTAAATACGATGATCTGTTGCAATTGCGCGGACGTCTTGTAAAGGAATTCCCGCAGTTTGATGCGATCGATCAGCTACCAGATGTGAAGTGGGCGAGCTTTGGTGTTGAAGGTGCTATCCCAACGGGTGATCTGAAAAACACGATTTCCGATTTTTATTTAACGAATGTAATTACCAAGGCTTCGCCGACGATGCATGAATGCTCCCGAGTTTTCACGCATGGCGAACAATTGCTGGAGGCTGCTGAATGACCAAGAAACGTA
>CAYYPX010000058.1:0-9480 GCA_964473655.1 uncultured Micavibrio sp. | reverse complement strand
GCCGTAAGCATAAAAAATTTTGTCTTTCGATAGGCCCTTTGGAAACCAGCGATGTTTTGCTGTGCCAAGGATAAGAAAATTGTTGCCCTGTTGGACGGTGATCTTCACCTGTATCTTGTCGCCAAGCTCTTTCATGCGCTGGCTATGCATCTCGTACCATTCTTTGCCGAGCCACTCGTACCAAAGCTTGGGGCGCGAATTGAAAAGATAAATTCCACCGCCATAGCGTTTGGCGGTTTCATAAACATCATCCATGAAAGTGGCAAAGCCTTGCTTGCCCTCATATACGATGACATCAGAGGTGTTGGGGTTGACGCCGCCCTGTTCGGTGAAAACCAGACCAGAATTCTCTAGCCATTTTTGAATCTCGGAAAGTTTGCCGGAAGGTATCTGTGCCTTGCCGGTGAAATAGGCGTTCAATGTGCTTTTGTTAAAGCCCATTTGTTCGGCCAATTCGGTGCGGCTTAAGCCCAGCAAACCTAAGGCTGCATCTATTTGTCTTAATGTAATCATCGTTCGTATATTCCATTTTTTGGCAAAATATGCCTTTTTTTGGATTTTTTAACGATCTATTAATCTTTTGTCTATAAAAATCTCTTCATTGAAACGAAAAACCTTTGTGGGAAGGAATTTACCAAGTGACGTATATTGAGACCGTTAGAAACAATTTTATTATTTTAAATCATATAGATAACGCCAATCAGAACCGCCTGTCCTATATGGATGTCAAAAGCGTCTATGACGCAGCCTATGAGCAAAAAGCCAAGGCCCGCGCCAGTTTGCAAGGCTACCAGTCTCTTATGCGTCAGGCCGAGCGTCTCGAGGCCGCCTATCGCGCCCAGATCGAGGCTGATGCCGCCGCCCGTTACCAACCGCTGGCAAAGGCTGCCTGATATGAGTGTTAAGCTGAAACACCCGCTTTCATCCTACGGCCCTCGTTTCGATCGTTTTTTGAGATTGATGGTGAATGTGCGCGGCCTTAAACCCATCGACGTTCAAATGTGGAAGATCATGGACTCGGCGTCTTTCGAAGATACCGAAACGGCGATGCAAATCGTGCTGATTGAAAGCAACGAAGTCACGCATATCGATCCCGCCCTTTTGGGTCACCGCGCCAACGATTAAATAATTACACACGAAAGGATCCTAGCGCCACACACGCAAGGGTCATCTAAGAATAACCTGCCGCTTCGTCCCCACGAGCGGCAGGTTTTTTTTATTGTTGTTTTTCAAGCCATAAAAAATGCTGATCAAATTCGAAATAAATCCGAAACGATAATGTTTGAACGCAACTGCACAACGGCGGTATAATATAAGTATATCGGAATAAGACGCAAACCTACCTGTATCTACAATCATAAGCGTCCGGCGAGAAGAACAAGGGTATAAGTATCATGTCAGTTCGTATTTGCGGACACAAAGTCCGTTGGCAAAAGCCAATCAAATTCTATTCCTACTTTAATCGCACCGCCGTGGTTCTCGTGGCGATGCTTTTGCTGGCTCCATCTGTTTATGCATCGGAGCCGCAGCTCAACAAAAATTCCTCCGGCCCTGCGCCTTGTACCGTGACCAAATCTGCCCCCACGGCCAACAATGCCCCGCTCTCTCATAAAGAGGCGCAAAACCGGATCCAGCGCTCGGCTGGGCCTTCTATGACGCCTGCGATGGCACTCGCACTTGCTTTGGGTGTCCGGAATATTTCCGGCCCGTTGGAGCAAAGCGTGAAACACACACCGCAGCGTCAAAATCATGCCGGACTTCTTTCGGGTGATGGAAGATGCGTTCTCTCCAAAGCATCTTCGCCATCGCGGCTTGCGATGGATAGATACTAACAACGGGTCCTAAATTTTGGATGCTAACCGATGCCGCTCCGGCTCTCTCCCCGGGGCGGTCTTCGTTTATCCGTCCATGATGAGTGAATACCAATAAGGCGATGGAATGGATAAGGCCGCAAACAGCAGCGTCAAGATAACCGCGCCCACCCATCCGATCCAACCGCTGTCACGTGTCTTGATGGAAGACGTTCCCTTCAATCCTTTTTCAATCAGTTTTCCAAGTGCGCTTTGCATCGCTTTGGCCGCGCTCATTTGAATGGCGATGGTTGTGATCATGCCGCCGATCACGATAGGCGGAACATCCAAGATGATATCCATCCGCGCATCGGGAAGATAAGAGGCGATGGTTGATCGCACGGGCAGTAAATAATAAAGCGCATTGAAAATTGCCGTAGCGCCAAGCCCAATCCCCAGCCCGTAATAGCGCGGTTTTTTTGTAATGCGCGATGTGGTGGTGTCGGCAAGGCTCACGATTTTTTCCGCCATCGATTGGCTCAGCCCGATATCGTAGATTTTCAAAAGCGCGAATGTCGCCTTTTCTACGCTCGCCTTGCTCGCGTATAAAAATCCTTGCGCGATAACGCGATACCGCGTGGCTTTTTGAATGGCGTCTGCAACCGATCCGATATTCTTCGCAGCGTCTTCCAAATCTTCCACGGCCGGTGCGATGAGCTTATCGAGCAAGTGCGGGAAGAGCGTGATGTCGCCCTTGTGCCCGAACACATTGGCTTTCACTTCTTTTTTGCCCACGGAAAAAACGATCTCGCCGTAAGGAAAGCTCACCTCATACGACGCGCCGAGAGCATTTTCCTTGTCATCCGCCATGCGGCCTTGAATTTTTACCTTGCCACCTTCGACAAGTTTGATCGCATCGGTTTCGATGACATCGGCGGCTCCTTTGGGAAGGCTTTTAGCATCGAATTCAAAGTAAGTGAGTGCTTGCGGTGCCAGCGTCATCACATGTGTCTTTGCGCCAGCCCCGCCGCACGTTGTGCATTTGCCGGTGCCCATGCCGTTGCACGTTCTGCAGGTCATGAAACCGGATCTGCGGCATTGATCGCACGGCACGTAACGTTGCCCCTGACAGCGCGAACATTTCACGCCCTGAATCATACCGGTGGAACGGCATTGCGGGCAGATCGTCAAACCGCGCCCGGAGCATTTGTTACAGGTCTGCGTTTTTCGTCCCTGACATTGCGGGCATGTGCTCTGCCCGCGCCCTTGGCAGGTGGAGCACGGTTCATGCCACGAAAATTCGCGCCCCAGAAAACCGATCGGCACGGCTTGCTGATGAAGCCCGAAGCCTTTGTCTGATCTTTGCAGCAGAATATTCGCGATCTGCGCTTTCATCGTGGCGTCATGAATTGTCTGGCTCATGATCTGGTTGATCTTGGCCGACGCCTCTTCGCGGCTATTCACCGGCTGGCCGATGATGCTTCGCCCGCCAACCGTTTTTTCCGATGTGAGGGGTTTAAGTTCCAGATACGTTCCGGCATTCACGCTGTGCGTGGCGATGTTTTGCGATAGGATCTGAATGGAATCCGCCTTGATCCCGTTTCCTTTGAAAATCCGGCGTACATGATCCAGCGCGGTCTGGGCCAGCGCGTTTTCGGCGGCGGATGGTGCGGAATTTTGTGTCATGCCTTTTTCTTATAAGATAAATGGGCGCAAAAGGGAAAGAGTCTATCCCCTTGCGCCATGTGACGTTTCTACCTATCTTGCATCATCCAACGCCAGAGGAGGATAAGCCATGAAATTCATTTTCGATGTCGATTGCACACCCGAAGAAGCCCGCCGCTTTCTGGGTCTTCCTGATCTGGGCCCGATGCAGGAAAAGATGATGAAGGAGCTTGAGGCGCGCATGGCGGAAAATCTTCGCGCGCTCGATCCTGAAACTTTGGTCAAGACATGGATGCCGATGAGTATGCAGGGCTGGGGCGATATGCAGAAAATGTTCTGGCAGCAAATGGGTGTGAATACTGACGGTGCCGCCAAGCCAAAGTCTAAGAAAAAAGAAGAAGAATGATAGGCGAGACGATCTTCGCCCTTTCTTCGGCGTCCGGCAAAGCCGGCGTATCTGTCGTGCGCGTGTCGGGTCCTGCCGCTTTTGATTCTTTCAAACAACTCACCGGCGAGAAAAACGTTAAACCGCGTGAGGTTTTGTTCCGCGCGATCAAACACCCAAAAGACGGATCAATCATCGATCGGGCCCTGATCATTCCGTTCAAAGGCCCCGCAAGCTTCACCGGTGAAGATATCGTCGAATACCACCTGCATGGATCGCCGGCCGTCGTAAAATTATTCCTCGCCGCGCTTTCAACTTTCCCCAAACACCGCCTTGCCGAACATGGTGAATTCACACGCCGCGCGTTTGAAAACGGCAAGCTCGATCTGACCGAAGCCGAAGCCATAGCTGACCTCATCAACGCCGAAACGGAAATGCAACGCCAACAAGCTTTGCAACAAATGGGTGGCGCCCTGTTCGATCTCTATGAAGGCTGGCGCGAGAGATTGATCAAATCCATGGCCTATGTCGAGGCCGTGATCGATTTTCCCGATGAAGATGTGCCGGATTCCGAAACCGCCAAAGCGATCCCCGCCATCGATAAATTAATCGGTGAGATCGAAGATCATTTGAATGATAATCATCGCGGCGAACGCCTTCGTGATGGAATCCAGATCGCGATTGTCGGTGCGCCGAATGCGGGTAAATCATCCCTGCTCAATGCGCTCGCCCGCCGTGATGTTGCTATCGTCTCTCCTATGGCGGGTACAACCCGCGATGTGATCGAGGCTCATTTAGACCTTGGTGGTTATCCTGTTATTTTGGCCGACACGGCTGGCCTTCGTCCCGATCAGATCGTCGATGATGGTGGACATGGTTCCGTGGAATCTGAAGGCATAAAACGCGCCATCAAACGGGCGCAGGATGCCGATCTGCGTGTGCTCGTGTTCGATGGCACGGAAAAAGAGCTTGATAAACACACGCTGGATTTGATGGATGACAATAGTCTGATCGTTTTCACAAAATCCGATCTGTCTTCCTTCTGCCAGTCGCCCAAAGACAATGCCATCAAGCTTTCTTCGACGAGTGGAGACAGTATCGACACACTTTTAAAAACACTCACCGAGAAGATCAAAAATCACTTTTCTGATTCACGTGAAACACCATCTCTTACCCGCTCGCGTCACCGCGCCGCGCTGCAGGATTGCGTTGAACGATTGAAGGATTCCAAATCCGCCAAGCTTCCCGAACTAATGGCCGAAGATATTCGCGTGGCGGCAAGATCATTGGGCCGCATCACGGGCCGTATCGATGTCGAAGATTTGCTCGATGTGATCTTCAAAGATTTTTGTATCGGGAAGTAGTTACTGAACTGTCGGTAAAAATTCTCTTATCAATGCACGAAGCTGCACACCATGTGGATCAACACTGATCGTGCGACGCAAAGGTTGATCATCTATCAGAATAATATTTTTTTTGTCCATGAAGGCAGCCGCAAGAATGTCATGTTTGTTGTTAACGGCATTGATTGTCTCAATACGTGCGCCTGCTTTTGACAAAAGAGTCTTTGCATAGCTTGCATCGCTGCTGCCGATGAATACATCTTTGCTTTGCGTGCGAAGGTAATGATAAAAATTTTCGAGGTCTTTGTTTAATTCGCGGCCAGCATTATCGACAAGCGTCCCTACAACATCGATGACGACAAGATCAACGTGCGATGAAGCTTGATCGACTGTAATTTTTTCAAAAATTTTAGACAGCTCGGACATAAACACATTCCCTCATATCTTCCGCCTTATGGTTATATGAAAACACTGTGGAAAAGCCAGCTAAAAACATATATAGAATGCCGCATGGACCAATCTTTTGACGTCATTGTGATAGGCGGCGGGCATGCGGGCTGTGAAGCGGCTGCGGCTGCGGCTCGCTTTGGTGCGAAAACGGCCTTGCTCACCCATAAACTCGACACGATTGGCGTGATGTCCTGCAATCCGGCCATCGGGGGGCTTGGCAAAGGCCATCTGGTGCGTGAAATCGACGCGCTGGACGGCATTATGGGCCGCGTGATCGACAAATCCGGCATCCAATTCCGAATGCTCAATGCGTCAAAAGGGCCCGCCGTTAGAGGCCCTCGCTCACAAGCGGACCGCAAGCTCTATCGGATTGAAATGCAAAGAATTTTAACCGATTATCCGAATCTCACTTTGCTTGAGGGCGGTGCCGAGGATTTACAGATTACCGATGGGGTGGTTACGGGGGTATGCAGTGGCGATGGTCATACGTACACCGCAAAATCGGTCGTGATCACCACCGGCACTTTCCTGCGCGGCCTCATTCATCGTGGCCTTGAAAAAACCCCTGCGGGGCGCGTGGGTGAAAAACCTTCCATTGGCCTAGCTTTGACGCTCGAGAAGTATGGATTCCCTCTGGGACGCTTAAAAACAGGCACGCCTGCCCGTATTGACGGGCGCACGATCGATTGGAGCGGTATTGAGAAACAATCGGCGGATAATCCGCCTGTTCCATTCTCTTATCTCACCGATAAGATCACCGTTCCGCAAATTGATTGCGGCATTACCTATACCACACAGAAAACACACGATATCATCCGAGCCAATCTACATCAGGCTCCGATGTATTCCGGACAGATCTCCGGAACGGGTCCGCGCTATTGCCCATCGATCGAAGACAAGGTCGTGCGCTTCGCCGATAAAGACCGCCACCAGATATTTTTGGAGCCGGAAGGCTTGGATGATCCGACCATTTATCCAAACGGAATTTCGAACGCTTTGCCTATCAATGTGCAGGCAGAAATCATTGCTTCGATCCCCGGTATGGAACACGCAAAAGTATTCGAATGGGCCTATGCCATTGAGTATGATTACTGTGATCCGCGTGAATTGACACAAACCCTTGAATCTAAACGTATTTCTGGCCTGTTTTTGGCTGGGCAAATCAATGGAACTACAGGCTATGAAGAGGCCGCTGCGCAGGGTCTTATGGCCGGTCTGAATGCGGCTATGCGGGCTGGTTCCGACCCTGTTTCACGTGAAACGGACAGATTCGTATTAGATCGTTCCGAAGCCTATATTGGCGTTTTAATCGATGATTTGATCACTCGTGGTGCGCCTGAACCATACCGGATGTTTACCTCCCGTGCCGAATATCGTCTTACCCTTCGCGCCGATAATGCCGACCAGCGCCTGACCGACAAGGCCGTTGAAAACGGCTTTGCCCATTCCGACCGGACGACGGCTTGGGCAGAGAAAAAAGCCAAGCTTGTTACCGCCAACCAGTTGGTTTGTGAGACTCTGCAAGCTACGCCGAATGAGCTGGAAAAGGCTGGAATTATCGTGAACAAGGACGGCCGCCGCCGCTCCGCTGCCGAGCTGCTCCGCTATGCTGACATCACTTGGGAAAGCCTTGCTGCTTACTGGCCGGAGATGAATTCTATCACAGGCTCCATTCGCGAGCAGATTGAAATTGATGCCGTTTATGCAGGTTATTCCGGCCGTCAGGAGGCCGATATTCAGGCTTTCCGCAAAGAAGAATCCATGCAGCTTCCGCCCTCGCTGGACTATGCCGCCATCGGTTCTCTGTCGACGGAAATCCGCCTAAAGCTGGAAAAGGCCCGCCCGGCTACGCTGGGTGCTGCGGCCCGAATACCGGGGGTGACCCCGGCGGCTATTATCTCCCTGCTCCGCCATGTCAAACGCCGCGATCGATCCGATGAAGCCGCTTGAGCTGGAGGGGGTTTCACGTGAAACTTTGGAGCGGCTACAGGTCTATCACGGTCTGTTGATCAAATGGCAGGAGAAGATCAATCTGGTCAGTCCGGCCACGATTCCAGAGGCTTGGGAGCGGCATTTTATCGATTCTGCACAGCTTTTACCCTATCTTTCCCCCATGCCGTCCACACTCTATGATCTGGGCTGCGGCGCGGGCTTTCCGGGGTTGGTGTTGGCGATTATGAGACCTGATTTGGCGGTAACACTAATCGAATCCGATGCTAAGAAGTGCGCCTTCCTGCAGACGGTTTCACGTGAAACCGGCGTGCCGGTAACGATCCAGAACAGCCGGATCGAGGCAGCCACCGAAAAACTTTTGCCGCCGGATTTTATCACGGCGCGGGCACTGGCGTCCCTGACTGAGCTTTTGAACTATGTTCGGCCATGGCTGGAACAACGGCCAGACATGCGCCTAATCTTTCCAAAAGGTGCGCAGTTTCAGACGGAAATCGACGCGGCTAAGGAGGCCGGATGGGCTTTCGATATGATCGAAAAGCCGAGTCAAACGGACAAATCCGCTCGGATTTTGCTGCTTTCGAACCTTACCCGATAGTCGAATCTTCTTGCATTTTAAGCGGCGGGATTCCATTACTTCATTTCACGTGAAACAAAGGAGTACAGGATGACCGACGATTTTGCTACGCAATCTCCGGCCGAACGCCAACCGCACAAAACCATCCTGTCGCAAAACCGTATTCCCCGCATATTGTCCGTTGCCAACCAAAAAGGTGGCGTTGGTAAGACGACCACGGCGGTAAACCTCGCCACTGCGCTGGCGGCCATCGGCAAAAAAGTTCTTCTGGTCGATCTGGATTCCCAAGGGAATGCTTCCACCGGTTTGGGTATCAAGCGTGCCGGCATACGCAAAAGCACCTATGATGTGATCTTTGATGATGCGACCGTGGCCGAAACCGTGCAGCCGACCAAGGTTCCGGGGCTGTTTGTTTTGCCATCGTCGATCCATTTGTCGGGCGCCGAAATCGAGCTGGTTGCGGCCGAGCACCGCGAATTCAGATTGCAGCGCGCGCTGCGTGTGCCGATGCCGTATGAATATGTGATCATCGATTGCCCGCCGTCCTTGAGCCTTTTAACGCTCAACGCCATGGTCGCATCTGATGCCATCGTCGTGCCATTGCAGTGTGAATTTTTCGCGCTGGAAGGGCTCTCGCACCTTGTGAAAACAATCGAGCGCGTGAACAAGTCATTCAATCCGCGCCTTGAAATTCATGGCATCGTTCTGACGATGTTTGATCGTCGCAACAATTTATCCGACCAAGTGGCGGACGATGTGCGCAGTTATTTTGGCGACAAGGTTTACAAGACGATCATTCCACGCAACGTGCGTCTATCCGAAGCGCCGAGCCATGGATTGCCCGCCATCGTTTACGACATGAAATGTCCGGGCGCTCGCGCCTACATTTCACTGGCCGGTGAAGTTTTGAAACGCGAAAAGAAAATTTTGTCGACGCCGCAAACCGGCGATGCGACCCAAGCAGCATAAAGGAAGCAAGAGATGACACCGAAACAAAGAGGATTGGGCCGCGGCCTTGATGCGTTGTTCGAAGACGAAGAAGCAACGTTCGCCGTAGCGGCGGATAACACACCAGCGGCGAGCGGAACATCGCGTAAAACGGTTGGTATAGGCCAACTGGTTCCAAATCCAGATCAGCCGAGAACACATTTCGATCCGAAATATATCAATGAGCTTGCGGCATCCATCAAGCAGCACGGATTGATCCAGCCTATCCTCGTGCGCCCTGTTGCGGGCCATGCCGATATGTATGAGATCGTTGCGGGTGAGCGTCGTTGGAGAGCGTCACAAAAAGCGCAATTGCACGAAGTTCCTGTTATC
>CAYYPX010000057.1:2429-9491 GCA_964473655.1 uncultured Micavibrio sp. | reverse complement strand
GTGTGAACATTGGGGCAGGATTTTAAGGCTTCATCGGTGTTGGCCTTCAGAGGGACTTTCTTACCACCACGCAATCCTTCATCCGCCGTGATCACAACATCGGATTTACAATCCTGAATGCGGTCGGTGAGAGACGTGGGGGAGAATCCGCCAAAGACAACGGAATGAACCGCGCCGATACGCGCACAAGCCAGCATGGCATATACGGCTTGCACGATCATCGGCATATAGATGGTAACGCGATCACCTTTTTTCACACCGCGAGATTTAAGTGCGTTTGCAAGTTTGCAAACCTCATCCTTCAATTCACCATAAGTGACTTCTTTATCTTCGGATGGATCATCGCCTTCCCAGATAAGGGCGACATCGTTTTTCTTTGCGGGCAAGTGGCGGTCGATGCAATTGTAGGATGCGTTCAAAATTCCGTCTTCATACCATTTGATGGAAACGGGGGGATTGAACGAGGTGTTTTTGATTTTTGTCGGTTTTTGAAACCAGTCAATGCGCTCACCGATCTTTGCCCAGAATTTATCCGGATCGTTCACCGATTCCGCATACATGGATTTATAAAGGTCGGGTGTGATCGTGGTCATGAAAAAATCCGCTGCTTTGGTTTGCTAAGAAACCATATCACAGCGGATTTTGATGAAAAGGGTTAGGGTTTGTGCGACGCAATAATCTTACATATTGCCATTCAATTTAAGTACGCCTCTATCGCAAACCGCACTACTGGCTTTACTGCGATTATATTGAATATTACAAGCCCCGACATTTTCAGAAGCCAAATCTCTACCCCTGACATTGAAAACAAATTGACCGTAAGCATCGCTGCATACCAGAACGGATTCTTTCGACCCCTTGATCTTTGTTACGGAACAATTGTTAAAATAGCTGGAAGTTTCTAAACTGCCACGACGGTTGTTGAATTGATCTTCGCTATAAAAATTATCGCGCGATCTGTTTTCACACCGTCTTGTTTGCCTATTGAACAACTCGCCTAAGGCACAGTTTGTTCTATCACGCGTTTCTTTTCTGAATTCACGAATGATCCCGTTTTCAACTTCACTTAAAACGCTATCTCCTAGATCGCCTAAGAAATCATCCGCTTGTGCTGTTGGTGCTGCAGCACTCATCACACTTGTTATTGCGGCTGCGGAAAGAAGTTTGGTCAGGGATTTCATAGCATTACCTCGTAACAATAAAATATGTTGCACCATACATGACCAATATGGAGAGGGTCAAATTAAATTATGTAAATATATAATTGTTTATTAAAAACAATGAGTTATTTTGCGCCTGATTTTTTTAAGATGTAATCCCATTCGGATTTTTTGACTGGCTGAACGGACAGGCGGGAATATTTGAGAAGGGCCATGTCTTTAAGTTTTGGATCAGCCTTTACGTCTGCGAGTGTGACAGGTTTTGAAAGTGGTTTGATGGCTTTGAAATCCACCATAACGAATTTGCCGGTTTCATCGGTTTTGTCTGGATAGAATTCTTTGACCACTTCGACGATGCCAACGATTTCTTTACCGATGTTGGAATGATAGAAAAAAGCGAGATCGCCTTTTTTCATGGCTTTTAAATTAAGGGCCGCGCTGTGGTTACGAACGCCGTTCCAGCCTTCGACACCTTTTTTTAGGTGCTGTTCGAACGACCAGACATCAGGTTCAGATTTAACGAGCCAGTAGTTCATTAGTTCATCTCTGGTTTAAGGGGCCGGTCTAGCATACGCGTGATGGTTTCGGCCACGTTCGCGTTTTCATGAAGAACTTTATAAACGCCTTCGGAGATTGGCATTTCGACGGCGTTATTTTTTGCCATCGTCATTAAGGCCTTTGCTGTGTGCACACCTTCGGTGACAGAATTGCGCGAGGCAAGAATATCTTGTAGCGATTTTCCTTCACCAAGAGCCGAGCCGAGTGAAAAATTGCGCGATTGCATGGAAGAGCAGGTGAGCATTAAGTCACCGACTCCGCACATACCCATCAATGTTTCTTTCTTTGCGCCAAGCGCGGAGCCAAGGCGCGCGATTTCGGCAAGGCCACGTGTGATGAGGGCGGCACGCGCGGAATCCCCCAACTTCTTTCCTTCAATAATGCCGCAAGCAATGGCGATGACGTTTTTGACCGCGCCGCCGACTTCCGCGCCGATAATGTCATCGGACGCATACATACGAAGGTTTCGACTGCTGAGTTGTTCAGCCAGTTTTTCGGCATCTTCCTTGCTTTTCATGGCAAGCGTTACTGCGCTTGGCAGCCCGCGCGCGATTTCGATGGCGAAGGTGGGGCCGGTCAGAACTGCGAGCGGTGATTGTGGGATCACTTCTTTAGCTATTTGTGATAGCAATAGACCGCTTTCGATTTCTACGCCCTTGGCACAAAGAACAACGGGTTTGGTGTCATCGAGATCTGCCTTCAATGATTGAAGTGTTGTACGCAGATGTTGTGCTGGTGTGACAACAAGGAAAGCATCGGCCTTTGCGATTTGTGTCAAGCTGCCAGTCGCTTGAATTTTTTCATCCAGTGTTACTCCGGAAAGGAAAAGTGTGTTCTCATGCTTGCTATTGATCGAGGTGACGACTTCTTCCTCACGCGCCCAGATCAGAACGTTCTTTCCCGATTGCGCCAGAGATTGTGCAAGGGCCGTTCCCCATGCTCCGCCACCAATGATGCCGATTGTTTGCATTTTTTAAAAATCCTTGATTGTTGTTCAGGCTTTCGCTTCGGCCAGAGGATCGAGCGGCCAGCGCGGTCTTGCGGGAACGTCCAGAGTATCCGTCATGTTTTGTTTCAAGCGTTCAATTCCCGTCCATGCGATCATCGCGCCGTTATCCGAGCATAATTCCAATGGCGGTGCAACAAATTCCATCCCGTTCGATTCCGACAAATCTTTCAAAATGCTACGGATTCTGCGGTTTGCAGCCACGCCGCCGGAGACAACAATTGTGCCTTTGGTTTTGTAACGAGCGTTGAAATCACGGATCGCGTTGCCGCAACGATCGGCCACAATTTCGGCAACGGTTTCTTGGAAACTGTAGCAAAGCGCGCAGACATCTGCGTAATCGAGTTTTCCTTCTGGGAGTTTTTCGACGTGGTTGCGCACAGCCGTTTTCAAACCGGAAAAAGAAAAATCACATCCATCGCGGCCTTTCATCGGTACGGGCAGCGGGAATTTTTTAAGGGCGGCGGTTTTATCTTTGCAATCTGCTGCTGCTTTTTCTACTTGTGGGCCGCCGGGATGGGGAAGGCCCATCAATTTTGCGGCCTTGTCAAAACACTCACCTAATGCATCGTCGATCGTGGTGCCAAGACGTTTATATTGTCCGACGCCTTCGATGGCGAGAATTTGCGTATGGCCTCCCGAGACAAGCAGCAACAGATAGGGAAATTCCAGATCGTTCGTCAGGCGAGGCGTAAGAGCGTGCGCCTCTAGATGATTGACGGCGATGAAAGGAAGTTTGTGGGAGGCAGAGATTGCCTTACCCGCCATCATGCCGACCATGACGCCGCCGATCAGGCCGGGGCCGCAGGTGGCCGCCACGGCGTCCAGATCTTTGAATGTAATATTCGCATCCTGAAGTGCGCCTGCGATTAGCTTATCCAGATGATCCATGTGGGCGCGGGCGGCAATTTCGGGGACTACGCCGCCAAAAGCCTTGTGTTCTTCCAGTTGGGAAAGCACCAGATTGGCCATGATCGTCTTGTCGTCACGGATCACCGCCACGGCCGTTTCATCGCAGGAAGTTTCGATGCCCAGTACAATCATGGGCTGGGTTTTAGCATAAGCTATGTGGGATGACAGCAAGAAACTAATCGTGTAAAAAAACGGCCATGACCGTGAAGACGTTAAAGATTGGAACTCGTGGATCGCCGCTCGCTCTCAAGCAAACGGCGATGGTGGAGGCGGCCCTTCACAAAACGCATCCGGCAATCGAGACAGAGCGCGTGGTCATCAAGACATCGGGTGATTGGAAGCCGGAAGACGGCGAAAAACCATTGTCCGAAACCGAAGGCGGCAAGGGGCTGTTCGCGAAAGAAATCGAAGAAGCTTTGATGGCTGGCAAGATCGATTGCGCCGTGCATTCGATGAAAGATATGCCATCGTTTTTGCCAGCAGGATTGGTTCTCGATCATGTATTGCCACGTGCCGATGCGCGCGATGCATTTATTTCCAAAAAGGCGAAATCCTATATGAATTTGCCGCATGGCGCAGTGGTGGGGACGTCTTCTCTCCGCCGTCAATCTTTTCTGCTTTCCAAACGTCCGGATTTGAAGACCGTTCCGTTGCGCGGAAATGTACAGACGCGTCTTGATAAGCTCGACGCTGGCCAAGCCGATGCGACATTTCTAGCCATGGCGGGATTGAACAGATTAGGTTTAAGCGGGGATTTCATTCACCCGATCGATACCGCCGAAATGACTCCGGCTTGCGGGCAGGGGATTGTCTGTATTGAAACACGTGATAATGATGAAATCACCAGAGAGTTGCTCGATGCCATCCATTGCGACAAGACTGGGCTATGTGGATATATAGAACGTGCGGCGTTGCAAATTCTTGATGGATCATGCCACACACCAATCGGTGCCTATGCACGGTTTGAAAATGGTGAAGTTGTTTTTGATCTAGTCGTTGGTTCGTGCGATGGCAAAAGAATGTTCGAAGAAAAAGCGCGTGGGGTTGTTTCAAGCAAAGAAGATGCGATAAAATTCGGACAAGATATAGCGAATAAACTTAAACCGCGTGTGCCCGCCGATATATTCGAATGAGTGCGCGCACGATTGTCATTCTTCGGCCTAAAGAAGACAGCGAGATTCTGATCAAGGCTGTTGAAGAGCTGGGATATGACGCACTCGTCGAACCAATTCTTTCCGTTGAATATCTGGATACTGAATTACCGGTGCTTGATGACGATACAGCTCTCATCTTTACATCCGCGCATGGCGTACAGGCTTTCGCGCGTTTATCCGGCTCTCGGGACAATCCCGTATATACTGTTGGACGCAGTACGGCGGAGGTGGCCAAGCATTTGGGCTTTTCTGAGATACGCACGGTGGCTGGAACGGTCGATGATTTGGTTGAATTGGTAGTTCAGGCGGGTAAAACAGTCTTAAAGTCTGTATTTTATGCGCGGGGAGAGGATATTTCGAAGGATTTGAAGCTAATTTTGGCTCAAAAGGACATTCAAATCGATGAAATGATCGTCTATAGAGCCAATTTTGCCCAAAATCTATCGATTGATCTCTTAAAACGGCTCGATAATCGTGAAATTAAGGCCGTTATGCTGTTTTCTTCGCGCGGCGGTCAGAATTTCGTCGAGCTGGTCCAGCAATATGATCGTGCCGTACGTCTCAAAACCACAAAGGCTTTGTGTATAAGCGAGGCCGTGGTACAGTCCGTTTCCGTATTGCCCTTCCAGCAGGCTCTCATTGCCGAAACACCCGATCGAGTGGGTATGTTGAAGCTGCTGCAGGATTTGTCGTAAAATTATCAGTGAGGATATAAGTGAAGATGAGCCAAGAAGACATCGATGCCCTGAAAAACGCGTCCATGATTATCGAGCGCTTCGGGGGGATCCGTCCCATGGCCGCCAAAGTCGGCGCACCTGTCACAACCGTTCAAGGCTGGAAAAAGCGTGATGTCATTCCCGGCGCTCGCCGCGATGATGTTTTGAAAGCCGCCAACGAAAACAACATCAACATCAATGATCTTTTGACCGACAAACCAGTTTTGAGAACGAGCGGCGAAGCATCGGCATTTATTCCAACACCACAAAAAGAAGAAACAAGTTCCGCAACATCGGACAGAGACGATGTAAAAATTACGGTGGAGCCGATCATCCGCCCGCAAACCAAACCGCTGCCATCTTCGTTTACATCCAACACGGGTCCAACCCACGAGGAATTGATGGCCGCCATAGCACAAGGACAAAAGAAAGCCGTGCGTGCAAGCATCTGGACTGCGATTATCTTTGCTGCAATTCTGGGCGGTGCCGCCACGTTGGCATTGATACCATCCGCTAAAAAAGTGGAAGAACATGAGGCGCAAATTGCAGCCCTCGATAAAGAAGTCACCGAAATCAACGAGAGCGCAGGTTTTATCAAGGATATGGTTCCTGAAGATATGCGCAAAGAAATGGCGGCTCTGAAAGCGCAGGCAGAAGACGTCGCAGAGGACGTTAAAAACGTTGCAGCACAAGCAAAAGAAGTTTCCAAAACCGTTCTGGCGACCAATGCCGGATCTTTATCTGATCGCTTGTCCGTTATAGAAGCGAAATTCGCCGATATGCAGGACGGTCAGGCTATGAAGGACCTGACGGCGCGTATTCGCGGCCTTGAAGTGACTGCTGCCGGCCAAGAGCAATTGAACGCCGCAGTTTCCGAATTGTCCAAAATCGTCGATGCTATCGACGGGCAGGTCAATGCACTGGATGATAAACTCGCAGAAGCACAACTCGCTCCGCAAAGCGCGCTGGGTGAAACGCTGCAAGGTGTTTCCAACAATGATATGAAGGCGGCGGCATTGCTGATCGCGTTCTCGCAATTACGTGACTCATTAAACCGCAATGCACCTTTGAAAGATGACATCGCTCTCTTGCAGAAATTGGTCGGTAACGAACAGCCGGAATTGCAACAAGCATTGGCTCGCCTTGCACCACAAGCTGAAAAAGGCGGTGTTTTATCATCCGAAGGCCTATCGAAAGAATTTAAAGGCTTGGCGGGCGATATTGTTTTCGCATCGTTGAACGGTGAAGATGTTTCCATGACGGATAAAGCCAAGGTTCGCTTGACGCAAATGATGAACATCAAAAAAGATGGTGAACTGGTTGGTGGCACACCAACACAGCAAACGGTTGCCAAAGCACAAGAGCAATTGAATGCCAATGATGTTCAAGGTGCGATTGCAACATTGCAAAGCCTCGATGGCGAAGCAAAGGCGCAAGCACAACCTTTCATTGATCAAGCACAAGCCACCGTTTTGGCCGACCAGATTCAAAATATGCTGCGCCAGATGATCGTGTCGAGTGTAGGGGGCGGTAGCACAGCGGCAACCGGCAATGCG
>CAYYPX010000057.1:0-2329 GCA_964473655.1 uncultured Micavibrio sp. | reverse complement strand
CCGTCGTCGTTTGTGCGGTCATCTGGATATCGACTCAAAAAGGCAATGTCGATATCCAGATGATCGTGTCGAGTGTAGGGGGCGGTAGCACAGCGGCAACCGGCAATGCGTTGAATGCGGTGAAAGAAACCGTACAAAGCGCAACGCAGCCGAACGTTGTGAAAGACGAAGCCTCGGGCTTTTCCGTACTGCCAACGCCAAAAGGATTTAAAGGCTTTTCCGACGGCCAGCCTGAGTGATAGGATCATGACGGTCTGATTATCAGGCCGGAAAGGATTTCCGCCCGTGTTTCGCGCTCTATGGTTTTTCCTGCAAATCGCCGTCGTCGTTTGTGCGGTCATCTGGATATCGACTCAAAAAGGCAATGTCGATATTGTCTGGAACGACTACACGCTTTCATTTCATCTGGGTATTTTTCTTCTCTGCCTGACTTTGTTCACGCTGCTGGCCTTGACGATCTTTCGCGTTTTTGGCGCGCTCCTTTCCATCCCTAACAAAATGTCACGCCGCAACCGCGAGCGTGCCCGTGCAAAAGGGTTTCAAGCTTTGACGCGCGGATTTGTGGCCATAGCCGCCGGTGATGCCAAGAAGGCAACAGTATATGCACGCGATGTCCGTCGACTTTTGCCAGATGAGCGTGGATTGCCGTTGTTGCTAGAGGCGCAGGCAGCACGTTTGCGTGGTGAAGAAGGAGAAGCTCGCCAATCATTCGAGGAATTGCTGCAGGATAAGGATGCCGCGTTCTTTGGTATTCGCGGGCTTTTGAAATCATCGATGGATGAGGGCGATGTGCCCAAAGCACTGGCCTATGCCAAAAACGCGCTGGCGCAAAATCCGAAGCAGCCATGGATTTTAAAATCGGTCTATGATCTTGAAATCCAGAACCATCGCTGGCAGGACGCGTTCGATACGCTATACCGCGTTCGAAAATACAAAGCGATCGAAGATGACAAGGCCAAAAAGGACGAGATTGCCTTGCTGATGCTCTTGGCCGAAGAAGATCGCGTGATGCCGAATTCCTCTGCTTGGCTCAAAAAAATAGAACGTGCCGTAAAGATCGATCCGTCTTTCGTTCCTGCCGTCGTTAAACTGAGCGAGCATTATCTGGTTTTGGGTAAGAAGGGCAAAGTTATATCTTTGGTGCAGCAGGCATGGAAGCGTAATCCTCACCCAGAGCTGGTTTCTTTATGGGATAAAGTCGCGCCCGATCCAAAATCGAACGACATCATGCGCCGTCTGCGGTGGTTTGAAAAACTGGTGGCGGAAAACCCCGATAGTGCGGATGGACAGATTGCGGTGGCAAAAGCGGCGATGGATGTGGGAATGTATGGTGAGGCAAAGGCACATTTGACGGTCGCCGAAAATGTACGCCCGACAGCGCAGGTGTTCCGCCTTCGCGCCGATCTGGAAGAGCAGACATCACATAATGGAAGTTTTGTTCGCGACTGGCTCAACAAGGCTGCCGATGCATCGCCGGATGCTGTGTGGTATTGCACTTTGACGGGCCATATTTACGAGCAGTGGTCGCCCGTGGCTCAGCCGCATGGATCATTCAATACGATTGAATGGGGGCATCCGCTGAAGCATTCTTTTGGAAGTCACGCGATAGTGCCAGCTCAATGGCAAGATCCGTTGATGGTCGAAAAGATCTAAACCTTCATCAATTTTAGAACGACGAAGCCCCCAAGGAAACCACCGACATGGGCGGCCCATGCTATCATGCTACCGTCCGGTCCACCGAGCATTCCGAATGCGATTGAAAGGCCGATCCAGAGCAGTGCGAAGGGAAGAATGCCGACGCGTCCACCCATTTCCTGCTTTCCACGGCTGAGCATGACAATGGCGGCGGCGAAAAGACCGCTAAGCCCGCCGGATGCGCCGATCATAGGGAAGGTCGATGCCGTGTTAAGCAAGTAATGCGCAAGCACGCCAAACAAGCCACTAACGATAAATAGAATGAGCATACGTTTGGAACCAAGCCAACGTTCGATTCCGCTGCCGAAGGCGGCGAGCATGAACACATTCATGATGATATGCATCCAGCTTCCATGAAGTAGCATATGGGTGATGGGACTGAAGGCGGAATAGATATCTATATTTCCGCTATGGAATTTTTCGGGAATGAAACCAAATTCACCAATCACCCAGCTCGATTGTTCGGTTGTTAGTGCATAGGTGACGATAAGGTGAATGCCAAGAATAAGCCCCAAAAGATATTTGGTGACGGGCGGCATATTGATCATTGGTTCTGCCGCGCCGGTAAATTTTTTTTCCAGCTTTTCTTTTTCGCGGCGTTGGCGATCGCGCTCGGCCAATGTCGGCAGAACAA
>CAYYPX010000056.1:4204-9502 GCA_964473655.1 uncultured Micavibrio sp. | reverse complement strand
GAAACCAAACCAGTGACTAACTCTGGAACTGGCACCACTATGAGGGGCAGGTCAGCGGCGTTGGTGATCATTGTCATCTGGGGTGTCACCGGTCCTATCTTCGAATATAATGATACGTGGCAGTTGGTGATAAACACCGGTACGACGATCATTACTTTCCTCATGGTGTTTTTGATTCAAAGCACGCAGAACCGCGATACCGCCGCCATGCAATTAAAGCTGGATGAATTGATCCGTGTAACAGAAGGTGCTCATACACTCTTGCTCGATCTTGAAGAATTGAGCGAGGATGATTTGGAGAAAATTCGTAAGGAATACGAGAAGATAGCCGCCAAAGCCCGCGCCCGCATCAAAAACGGGGAAACTGACACTGGCACCACAGATATAGATATCGAACTAATTTCCTTGCGAAAAGACCCGGAATAGTCATATTTAGCGCAGATTTTCGGCGGGAACTATAAGAGTTGCCGCTTGTTAATACTGCGTTAAGACAAGCACGATAGGTTTTACTAAGGGGACTATCTTTACATGAACATGATGCTTCTAGACAGACATCCACAAGACGATCTGCTTTTACTGGCGGAATCGTTTTCTATGGATGCCGCCTTTGCTGATCAGTTCGACGCCCGCGTAAAACAAAGATTATTGGCTTATGATTCAGAACAAGGCTCCGGATTAAAAATCGCTGAGCATTTGAATCGTGTCGCTGAACAAGCGAAATCCTTCCTATCCTCACCTACAGGTTCGCGAAATGCTTACTCAAAAAATGTGATTGAAAATGTCGTTTACGCCTATGGCAAGCACGATATGGCGAAAACATTGGATGATATCGAAGAATGGCGTACTGGCCCCTTGAAACCAGATCTGTCTCATTTATCCGCAGAAGAGAAAGCAGCAAGGACAGTCCGGAGACAGCAACACACACGCGGCCAGTGGTTGGTTGATGAAATCGCCCAAGAAATTGCGGACGAAACAAACACACCTTTGAAAGCGGCAGACACGTCCCTTTTAAATCTCATAAAATACATTATGGCCGATCACCACGAAGATCTGATAAAAACCGGACCGCAGGCGAAACCTGCGGATCAGCAAGGCTTAATTTTGCGCACGCTGGTTGTAATCGATACACTCGATGGAAAAAGAAAAAACAACAAATCTCTGGAACAGAATTTACACGAAATGTCCAAAGATCCGAAATATGATGCCACCATCGTTTATGAATTCGCGCTGCATCTGGGTATTCCTTCCCTTGCGAATAATAGAACCTCGCCGGGGCTTGCAAAGCCTGCCCTTTCCTGATTACTTTCCCTTATGGAGAAATTCACCAAATTAAGCGGTGTTGCCGCACCCTTGCGCATGATCAATGTCGACACCGACATCATCATCCCGAAGCAGTTTTTAAAGACGATCAAGCGTGCGGGCCTTGGCATCCACGCCTTTAACGATATCCGTTATAACGAAGACGGTTCGGACAAAGCGGAGTTCATCATGAACCGCCAGCCATACCGCAAGGCTAGCATCCTGATCACCGGTGAGAATTTCGGATGTGGATCATCGAGAGAACACGCACCTTGGGCGATCCTCGATATGGGCATACGCTGCGTGATCGCCGAGAGCTTTGGCGATATTTTTTACAACAATTCTTTCAAGAACGGCATTCTGCCCATTCGCCTTCCCAAAGAGCAGGTTGAATCCTTGATGAAGGAAGCGGAAGAAAATGGCGATGCGCCATTCGAAATTGATCTTGAAAAACAAGTGATCACCCGCGGCAACAAATTCTCTTATCCATTCGAGGTTGAGCCGTTCCGCAAACATTGCCTGCTCAACGGCCTCGACGATATAGGCCTTACCGAAGTGAAGGCCGCCAAGATTTCCGATTTTGAAAAGAACGATCAGAGCAAAAGGCCGTGGGTGTAATGAAAACATATAAATTGGTATTACTACCCGGCGATGGCATAGGCCCCGAAGTTCTGGCCGAAGTTAAAAAAGTGATAGGATGGCTGCAGAACAATTCAGGATTATCTTTCGATGTTACCGAAGATGATCTGGGCGGCGCGGCCTATAACCGATATGGCGTTCCTCTTTCCGATGAAACGTTGACAAAATGCAAGGCATCCGATGCCGTGATCATGGGTGCTGTTGGTGGTCCCCAATGGAATGATGTTCCATACGAAAAAAGACCGGAAGCAGGCTTACTCCGTTTGAGAAAAGAATTAGGCTTGTTCGCCAATCTACGCCCCGCCCTTGTGTTCGATGCTTTGGTTGATGCGTCCAGTTTAAAGCCGGAATTTGTTAAGGGTTTGGATATACTGATCGTTCGTGAATTGATCGGCGGTGTTTATTTCGGTGAGCCGCGCGGCATTGAAGATTTAGGCAATGGCGAGCGCCGCGGGATCAACACGCAAGTTTACACAACAAGCGAGATCAAACGCATTGGTCACGTGGCGTTTGAATTGGCGCGCAAACGGAATGGCAAGGTGACTTCTTGTGAAAAATCCAACGTGATGGAAAGCGGAAAATTATGGCGTGAAGAAATCACGGCACTTCATAAAGCCGATTACAGTGATGTTACTCTGGAGCATATGTATGCCGACAATTGCGCGATGCAGTTGCTCCGTAATCCACGCCAATTCGATGTTATCGTCACGGACAATCTGTTCGGTGATATTTTATCCGATGAAGCGGCTATGCTGACGGGATCGCTTGGTATGTTGCCGTCCGCTTCGTTGGGCGCGCCTAATACACCGGGTGTGTTCGAGCCTATTCATGGCTCCGCACCCGATATTGCGGGACAAGGTAAAGCAAACCCCCTCGCCGCTATCTTGAGCTTCTCGATGGCTTTGCGTTATTCGCTGGATCACCCCATGATCGCCGACAAGATAGAGGCTGCCGTGCAGCGCGTTCTAGCCAATGGCATCCGCACAGCAGACATTATGGCGTCAGGATGCAAAGAAGTCAGCACATCCGCAATGGGCGATGCGTTGATCGACGAATTGAAATAAGGCAAAAAGAAAAAGGCCCCGAAGATCGGGGCCTTTCCTTATTTCTATACAATTCTGATTAGTTCAGAACGCGAACGATACTAGAGCAGACGCCGCCTGTAACGCTTTCAACGTATGCACCAGCAGCACCGCCAGCGTTACCGCCGTTGTTGCAACCAGAAAGCATAATACCGGCGTTTGGCAGACCGTCATCGACTTTACGGTCGATCTGTGCGGCAGCCGTTGGCGTGTAACCACCCGTTCCGGCTGCGATAGCAGCAGGTGTTCCGTTCAGCACTGCGTAGTTCGTGTTTGCACGGCCAACAGCGGCAGCATCAAAGCCACCCGGTGCAGCACCTGCGGCGTTGGTCGAAGCAAGCCACATACCGCCACCTGCGCGGATTGCTGGCAATTGACCACCGAATGTCACGCCAGCAGCAGCCGTTGAATCAACGCCGCTGATCAGGTCGGATGCATTCAATTGGGCGAAAGCGACAACGCCTTCACCAGCTGGGGCAGCCGTAACGAGGTTGTCAAAACGTCCATTAACCGTTGTAGGAGCCGTGTTACATGGAGCAGCAGCACATCCCGGCAATCTGTTTGCAGGTGTTGTTACTTCACCCGGCAGAACATTGTATTTATCTTGGAACGTGTTCAGAGCAGCATCCAGACCTTTGATCTGAGTTACCGTGGCAGAAATACGTGCGTTGGCGATCAGTTCCTGACCTTTGAGGATACCGCCGATCAATAGACCGATGATAACCATGACGATAGCCAATTCGACGAGGGTGAAACCCTGTTCCGAACGGCGATTGGTTTGTACGTGAGTCATGTAGTTCTCCTTAAATGACGAGATTGGTTTGCAAAAAAGTGAAAATCGGGCGAATCCCCTAAGACATTCAAAGTTATACATGAATCTTGGGCCCCCGTCTCAACAAATATTACAGAAAGAATCTTAAATTTTGTCCTACTGGCACAGCCGATCGGGCACCCTTTTTGGCTAGAGCATTTACTAAGTGCTGAAATGCACACAAATTTTCATTTAACACATTGTAAAACAAAGAAAAAACTTTATTTGGATGCGTGCAAAATATTCGGGGATTATTTTAAATCCTTACAAAGTGGATTGCGAGCAGCTTCGTCCTTATCGAGGGTACGAGTACAAATGAAATCACGCATATAATTGACCTCGTTGGGGTGCAGGTTTTCGCTTTCCGTTGCCAGCATTCGGATCATGATTTCATAGGACGCTTCCTTGTTGCCCATCTGCAATTGGATGAAGGCCGGAAGCTGCCGCGCCCATGGCGCCATTTTTACATCCAGATTTGCGAGCGTGTTCGCAAGTTCCAACGCGCGGCCCATGTCTTTTTGTTTGTAGCGCGCAAGATAAACAGCCTGTGCCAACCATCGCCATTTTTCCGGATAGGGAGAGACGCCCTCTTCGGCCAGATAATTGATCACGTGCGTGAGCTTTTCGGGTCGCTCTTCCACCCCGCCGAAATAATAGGCCGCGAGAAAAGGCACATAGTTAGCACGAGGATCGAGGTCTTTCGATATGAAGAACCATTTTTCGAGCATGGCATAATCGTAATCGCGCAGGCTTCGATATTGACCACCAGCATTCCCAAGATTTTGCAGCACATAGCCGAACAGACGATAGGCGATTTCATCGTCGCCAAATCCTGCAAGGTCCGCCGTGTGTGCGGATGGCGGCGATGGGACATTGCCCCATTCGGGAAGAATTTTTTTGGAATGTAGCCAGAAAGCAATGTTGAGCGTGAGCGCCACGATAAAGAAAAGATAAGCCCAGTTTTTGGTATGAGCGGAATTCATTGAAGATGCCCTTAGAATTGTCGCCGACACATATCGATGATCGTGGCACCCACGACCACCGAAACAAAGACGGCGCCTTGAGCGAAGACGAACGGCAGGGAAATTTCAGGGGCCGCGCTATAGAGAATCCATTTTGTCTGGCCCATCAAATCAAGGCGCGGGATAAAGATGGAAATCATTTCCATGGATTTACCCAGAAACAGCATAATGCCCGAAGCCTCACCGTTGGCCAGAATACCCAGAATTTCACCCATCAAACGGCACAAAAGATAAAAAGCAAATACAATCAAAAGGCATGCGGTAGAACTGCTCATCACAAACGCAAAAAACATAGCAACGTTGGACATGATGATGAATTCAATGCCAATGCTGGCCCACCAAAGCAACATATCATCCAGATGCGCGCCTTGTTTCAAGGCAACGGTGATACCGCCGAGCAGCAACGCCGTTAGGGCCGCTAAAGATGAAAATGCCACTGCGTGAG
>CAYYPX010000056.1:0-4104 GCA_964473655.1 uncultured Micavibrio sp. | reverse complement strand
AGATCATTTCGTTATCCTAACCTATTATAGATCGAAAGGACGGCGGTCCTGCCCGCCGAGCAGCAACGCCGTTAGGGCCGCTAAAGATGAAAATGCCACTGCGTGAGTGATCACGAAGCGCGCACGACCTATGGGGCGCGATAGAAGATAATCGATATCCCTGTTTTCGAACGAGCGTCTGACGTGACTAATAATGAAAAGTACGAGCGCGACAACGCCGAACAAGCGAGAACCAAAGGCGATGAAGGTTACGGCGAACTGATCTTGCTCTACGACTGCGGAAGCCCCGAAAAAGACGGAAAGACTTATGACGGCGACCGTTATTCCGGCTAGAGATAAAAAGAAACGATCCCTAAGCGCCGCCATCAATATGTAGCGAAAAAGCGGCCAGATCATTTCGTTATCCTAACCTATTATAGATCGAAAGGACGGCGGTCCTGCCCGAAACCACGGTACAGATCTTTGTCCGTATTGTGGATTGTGGAGTTGCTGCCATCAATGATCGTGGCTTTCAACATAACCACGAGTTCGGTTTTTTGAACGCTGTCGATCTGGTTTCTAAAGGCTGCGCCAATGAGGGGCAATTCACCCAGAACAGGCACTGCGTTCTGTGTTGAATCAGTTCTGTCTTGAATAAGACCGCCGAGTACGACAGGTTGGCCGTTGTTCATTTGAAGAACAGAGTCGAATTCCTGAACGTTCACAACCGGCACCGGAGAAATCAATGTAGAAGCAACGTTGGCAGGAATATCTGGGTTTGTAGCAACCGCGTAGCTGACGCCCGGATCGTTCACGTAATCAAGAACTCTGGTCACTGTTGGACGAACAGCCATGGAGATCACATTGTTATCAAGGTCGATTGACGGTTGAACGTTGATGAGAACCCCTTCCGGCACATTGCGGATGTTGGAGTCAATATCGGTGGTCGTCCCCGCATCAGTTGTATTGGTCGTAACATCAAGTTCGAAATACACAACGTTTTTGGCAACGTTGAGCACTGCGGACTGGTTGTTAAGAACAGTCAGACGCGGACTGGCGAGAGCGTGCACCGTGCCGAAACGGGACATTGCGTTTACGGCCGCATTGAAGTCACCCTTTGAATAACCCAAGACCAAGGACAATGGCGCGGCAGGAGCCGGTGTAAAACCCGGAGCAACAACGCCGCCTGCAACCGTACCAATATTTGTAATCGGACTTCCGTCGATCATTTCACCGAACAGATTGACCGCACTCCAGTCCACACCTGCGGAAAATTCATCTTTCAGGGCGACTTCGAGAACCTTGGCTTCGATCAGAACTTGCGATGTTACAGAACGGCGCAAGATATCAAGATATTCGGCAATTTTCTTTTGAGCTCGCTCAGAGGCGAAAACAGAAACAATACCGGCCTGTTTGTTCACAGAGTATCTAGCGGCGAATGGATCATCCGTACCTGTGGGGGCTGTATCCTCTTCTTCATCAACCGGAAGCGGTTCCACGCGCAAGACAGCATTCGGAGCAGCAACTTGAACTGTCGGAGCAGGCGTTCCATCAGGTGTGGTGCCCTGTTGTGCTAGCTCACCATTCGCACTCAGAACGACAGGCTCCACAGGCGCCGCGCTATCGGCAACAGCGGTAAGCTTAGGATCTTTTTTCGTGCGCAATGTGGCCGCATCGCGATAAGCGCCCAAAATTTGAGTTAGGTTGGCATCAAGTTCTGTCCAGAAATTTGCCTCGCTGTTGGCGTCAGCCTTGAACTTTGAACCAGTATCCGTACCCTCACCCGAAACAACGGCGACGTCGTTACTGATGGAACTGGAATTCGTGCGCACATAATTCAGATAGTTGATTTTGTAAGTTTGGTGGTACGGCGTATCCAGTTCAACGCGAACGGTATCATTGTCGAATTTGTAACGAAGACCGGAGCTTTCGGCGATGCGGTCCAGAACTTGATCAAACGGACGATTACGCGCGCTGAAAATGATCGAGCCTTTAATACGTGGATCAAGTTCGATATCGTAATCAGCCTGTTCGGCGATTTGATACAGAACGTCTTTTAATGGAACCGTTTGATTGACCGAAACGGAAACAAGCGGCATCGGCTTCAACTTATCGGAAGGTGTTGCCATGAAGGGTTTCAGCTCAGGAATGCTCGCTTCGTCAACGACAGGCTCTTTCACGTCTGGCATACGCGGCGCAAGCGCATCGCGATAATCTTGTATTTCCATGTCGCTGGAGCGATCCGCTTTCAAATAATTTTTGCTCAGGTCGCAACCTGCGAGCGGAAGAAGAAACGCTGCGCTAAGCAAAACGACGCCTAGAGCTCTGGCGGTGAAAACGCGGGTGGCATTGGAAAATGTCATGACAGTATCCGTGATTGTGAATCGAGGCAGTGAAAGAATCAGCCTTAGAATTTTGCAATGGTTTTCCGCCGCAATCAAGCAGAATGCAAGGACTTACAAGGGTTTCAAGCCACTAATAAATATCGGATATTTTTAGGCTGGAAGTATCCAGATCACTGAGGTTACCGGACCCTTTTCCGCCGAGTCGCAGGTTGCGGACCTTGACCGCCATGTCACTCGGTTTGTCGGATTGTGCGATGGCGGTTTCTTCGGAAATGTGGCCTTCGGTATAAAGTTTCAGCAAGGATTGGTCGAATGTGACCATACCGATGGTGGAGTTTTGCTCCATAACGTCCGGAATTTTTTCGTAATCACCTTTTTGGATTTGTTCGCGCACATAGGCCTGATTGATCAGGATTTCGAGCGCGGGTACGAGGCCGCCTTTCAAGGACGGCAACAGACGTTGGGAGACGATGGCCTTTAGGTTCATCGCCAGATTGAGGCGGACTTGGTTATGGAATTCTTCAGGGAAGAAATTTACGATGCGTTCGATCGCCTGATAGGCGTTGTTCGTGTGCATGGTGGCGAGGCAAAGATGACCGGTTTCGGCAATCGTCAGCGCTTGCTCCATAACTTCATGATCGCGGATTTCACCGATCAGAATAACATCCGGTCTTTGGCGCAAGGCGTTTTTAAGCGCAACGTTATAGCTTTCCGTGTCCACGCCGACTTCACGTTGTGTGACGACAGAGCGTTTGTGATCATGGTGATATTCGATCGGGTCCTCAATGGTGAGGATGTGGCCTTCTTCGTTTTCGTTTCGATGATTGAGCATGGCTGCGAGCGTGGTCGACTTACCGCTTCCGGTCATACCCGTCACAAGCACAAGCCCGCGCACTTCACGCGACAAGGCACTTAACGTTGGCGGAAGCTTCAATTCTTCGAGCGTCGGGATTTTCGAGATGATGCGACGGATGACTAGTCCCGGCACTTGACGCTGTTTATAGACGTTTACACGAAAGCGTCCGTATTGCCCCATATCGAGCGATGTATTGAGTTCCATTTTGGTTTCAAAATCACGCAACTGTCGTGAGGTCAAAACACTGGCGAGAATATCGTTGATCATCTCCTCATCGAGAGTTTTATCGCCGATTTGCTCCAAACGGTTTTCGATGCGCAGTGTTGGCGGGAAGCCATAGCTGAGATAAAGGTCGCTCGCGCCCCTTTCATTCATTTTATTCAAACATTCAAACGCGAACGGTACACTCAAAACGAATAACCTCCGTCGCCGGACGTATCTCCGCTTTTGGTTTCAGCTTTTGCGGGAGCTTTTGCTTCAGGCTTTGCAACCTTGCCGCCGCCAAGAGCCGCGGAGACGTTCTCACCATCACCACCCTCGTTTATGTCCTCACTGACTTCCATCAATGCTTCGCGTGCCGTTTCACGGTCAATCATGCCTTGTTGCAGCAAGCTCTGTACGTAATCCTCTTTTGTAACCATGCCGTAACGTGATCCCGTCTGGATCATCGAATAAATCTGAGGGATCTGGTTTTCGCGGATCAGGTTGCGTACGGCATTTGTGCCCACCAGAATTTCAAAACATCCCACGCGGCCACCGCCGGCACGGGAAAGAAGGCTCTGCGCCACAACGCCCTGAAGCGATCCAGCAAGCATCGTACGCGCCATGGGTTTATCGCCCGTTGGAAACACGTCGATGATACGGTCAACGGCCTTTGCCGCCGTACTAGCGTGCAATGTCGCCAGAACCAAGTGTCCTGTTTCA
>CAYYPX010000055.1:0-9656 GCA_964473655.1 uncultured Micavibrio sp. | reverse complement strand
GCCGATGATTCAAGAAGTGCGCTATTTCGATCGCCGCATTCTCTCCGTTGATCCATTGCCTGAGCAGATGGTCATCGCGAGCAGTACGATTACCCGCCCCGCTCCAAAAGTAGAAACACCGACAGTTGAAGGCGAAGCCAGCCCACTCGAAACCGGCAAGAAAGATGAAATCGTTATTCCGCCAATCGAGAATGTCAGCGGGGAACCGATTATCGTCGACTCTTTTGCCCGCTACCGCATTGCAGACCCGCTGCAATTCATGAAAACTTTGCGCTCGGTCGACAACGCCAACAAACGGATCGAAAGCATCATCGACGAAGCAACACGTACCGTTCTTGGTAAAACTACGCTGAAAGAGTTGCTCTCCAAAGACCGCACCCGCGTCATGGCCGAAATCAACGCGCGCCTTAATCAGAAAATTAAGGAAGACAAGATGGGCGTTCAAATGGTCGATGTCCGCATCGTACGCGCCGATCTTGGCGAAGCTTTGCGTGATTCCACCGTCCGCCGGATGATTTCTGAAATGACGGAGCGTGCAACAGAAACTCGCTCCAAAGGTGAACAGCTCGCGCTTGAAATTCGTGCGACAGCAGAAAAAGAACGTACAGTTCTTCTAGCCGAGGCCGAACGCGACGCGCAGATCGTCCGAGGCGAAGGCGATAAGGAAGCAATCACCACCTATGCGTCAGCCTTTAACAAGGATAAGGATTTTTATTCCTTCATGCGTTCGATGGAGGCCTATAAAAATACACTGGCCGATCCGGAAACCCGCATGATCCTGTCACCCAATAGCGATTTCTTCCGTTATTTCGACAATCGCCGCGCAAACTAACCGCCACCATTTTTCCGGCAGCCCGCCCTTTTTGCGCCATGATCATGGATCAATGATTATGGATAGGGATGCTGGCGTAGATATTGCAAAGCCTGCGTCCAGCTTTTACATTGTCTCCATAATCTTCTTATCTTAAAGGCATAAAACCATGCACCGTTCGCTCAAGATTTTCACTGCTATCGCCCTGCTCGCCGCCGCCGGAATTCCGGTGATGTGCCACGCCATGGGGGACAAAGCGACAGCCGACAAAGCAAAGACCGCCGAAAAGATCGAACAGGTAGAAGAAGCGAAGCAACCAAAAATTTCTCCCATTCCTCCGGGCGCACCGGCAACCTTTGCCGACATTGCGCATGATCTTTTGCCCGCCGTCGTAAACATCTCCTCCACGTTGAAAGTGGATGGCGGAAAAAGCGAAGATGGCTTGCAAGAAAATATGCCTGAAGTGCCACAACTACCACCGGGCTCACCATTCCAAGATTTCTTTGAAGAATTTTTGAACCGCCATGGAGGACAAGGCGGCGAAAATGGCGAAGGCGGACAACCTGCCCTGCCTCCATCATCCTTAGGTTCCGGTTTCGTGATCGATGCCGACAAAGGTTACATTGTCACGAACAACCACGTCGTCAAAGACGCTGATGAAGTACGCGTTACTTTTGGCGATGACACGACGATGGAAGCAAAAATTATCGGCAAAGACGAGAAAATGGATCTTGCCGTTCTAAAAGTCGAAACAACGAAAAAACTAACCGCTGTTCCATGGGGCGATTCCGACAAAATGCGTGTGGGTGACTGGATCCTTGCCATCGGTAACCCGTTTGGCCTCGGCGGCACTGTTACCGCTGGAATTATCTCCGCGCAACAACGCGATATCAATGCTGGTCAGTATGATGACTTCATTCAGACCGATGCCTCGATCAACCGTGGTAACTCCGGCGGCCCGATGTTCGATCTCGCCGGTGAAGTCATTGGCATCAATACCGCAATCTTCTCGCCATCAGGCGGTTCGGTCGGTATCGGCTTTGCCATCCCGTCCAACATGGCAAAATCCGTCGTCAATCAATTGATTGAATTCGGCAAGACACGCCGTGGCTGGATTGGGGTTCGCATTCAATCCGTCACCGAAGAAATCGCCGAGAGCCTTGATATTCCGGAATCTCACGGCGCACTCGTGGCTTCTGTCACGGCTGATGGCCCAGCTGAAAAAGCGAAATTGAAAGCCGGCGACATCATCACCGAATTCGATGGTAAGAAAGTCAACGCCATGCGCAACCTGCCACGCATCGTTGCCGAAACACCGATCGACAAAACGGTTGAGATGAAATTCTGGCGCGAAGGAAAAGAACAAACCGCAAAGATCAAAGTAGGCGAACTAGAGAAAGCGGAAGAAAGCGGCTTGCTCGCCGAAAAAAATGACTCGCCTGAAGCACCATCACCTTCCGGCACTGAAATCGCCAAAACTGGTGTGACGGTGGGCTCGCTCTCCGAAACAACCCGTAAGGAATTCAACGTTCCCGCCGATGTAAACGGTGTTGTCGTGACAAAGATCGACCCGAAAGGCATCGCCGCCGCAAAAGGCATCATGGTGGGCGATGTAATCGTCGAACTCAACCAGACGCCTATGGATACGCCGCAAAAACTGGACGACACCATAACTAAGGCTGAAAAAGACGGTAAAAACTCCGTTCTTCTTCTGGTTAACCGCGAAGGCGATGTCCGTTTCGTTGCCTTGAAAATCAAGAAATAATGGACTTTTATCACCCACGGCGTTAATCCGTGGGTGATGACCAAAACCATTCATATCATTGCAGGACCAACCGCCAGCGGAAAATCCGCATTGGCCATGAAACGCGCGCAAGAACTCAATGGCGCGGTGGTGAATGTCGATTCACGCCAAATCTATAACGAACTTCGCATTCTTACGGCACAGCCAAGCGAAAAAGAAAAACAACAAGTCTCGCATTATCTCTATGGAACACTTCATCCGAATGAAACTTGTTCGGCGGGAACTTGGCGTGAAATGGCCATACCTTTAATTGAAAAATTACTCACCGATAACGTAACGCCCATTATCACTGGTGGCAACGGCCTCTATATCAAAACCTTGATGGAAGGAATCTCTCCCATCCCCGAAGTGCCGGAAAACATCCGCGCCGCTACAAACGCAAAACAACAAGAACTCGGCAATCCGGCTTTTTATGAAGAACTGCAAAAACGCGATCCTGAGACAGCCGCGTTGTATCATCCAATGCACACAGCACGATTGGTTCACGCGTGGGAAATTCTGGAAGCCACCGGCAAACCACTGGTCTATTGGCAATCGCTTCCGAAATCTGCGCCACCATCTGATTGGAAATTCAACATCACGATTGTTATGCCAGATCGTGAAAAATTATACGCAAACTGTAACCAGCGTTTTGAACAAATGATCAAAGAAGGCGCAGTTGAAGAGCTCGAAGCCTTCGACCAAAAAGTAACAACTGGCGAAATAAGCAAAGACGCTATCCTTGTAAAAACCGTTGGCGCGCCAGCCTTGCGTGCATGGCGGAATGGTGAAATATCGAAAGAAGAAGCCATCAATCTGGCGCAAACCGAAACGCGCCAATACGCAAAACGTCAGACGACATGGTTCAAAAACCAGATCAAGCCAGCAGACAATATTCTATCCATTGAAACGGTTTCTTAATCGCGGCAATAACCTTCAACCGGACTGACAACCAGACAATCTTTTTTTTCGGCCAGCCATTTCATGCCGGTATCGCCGCCATTGCCCGGTCTGATCCCTTGTGATTTACCATCACGATCAAACCACAAAACGCCGTCCTTAGGCTCACCTTTAAATTCGCGTGGACCATCCAAATTTTGAATGGTAATTTTATAATTTTTTCCATCCGGTTTTATTTCCAAGAACGTACCCTCCACTCCGTTCCATTTACCAACCCACTCCTCTATTTTTTGCGATGGCATCGGCCGCACGTCTTTAGGTGCTGGCTGGCTTTCAGCTTGCTCAACAACGGATGTGCTCGCAGCTGTTTGTTCTACCGTCTGCACTTTTTCTTCCTTGCAAGCGGCCAGCGTGAGTATGGAGATCGTACACAGAATAGAGAATTTCTTCATAATGTTCCTCATTGAAAAAAAATCGTCGTCAAAATCATGGTTTCTACATTAACGCATGAAGCGTAGCTTCGTTTCATGCAAAAGTCTTTGAACATTATCGTGGTTGTGAACGTGGCACTCCTTACGGAGGCACTGCCGCTCTGATAGGACTTAAAACGTCAAAGCATATTGGACAGCGCTCTTGAAGAAAGCTTCTAGGGCGTTTTTTAATGGGCCAAAACCTACTTATGCAAAAAAGGAATAGGCGATATGCAGTATATTTTTGATTGTTATAATTTAATTACGTTTTTTGAAATAAAATTACGTTTTATTTGCAATGCAGCGCGCTTTATGACCATAATAAAGAAGAATTACTGCTTACCTCCAATGTGCACGCAAAGCCGCGCTTAGGGCCAACCCCAAGCGGGCTTTGTTTTTTCAAACGCATGACCACGACCCAAACCAGTAGGATAAAAGTTGGTATAAAAGAAACATTCACGGAACTTCCCGCCCTGACCGCTTGTTGATTTGACCAAGCAACAAAGCACAACGGAGGAAGTTATGGCGTTTAAAACAGCCCTCTGGGTTATGGCCCTGATGTTTATCGCGACCATTTACAATGTGGTTGGGGCCTACACGGCAATGGGGGCCTTGAACGTTCAGGGAAAATTTCAAGAAATCGGTTTGCTGGATAATAGTAACAAAACCCATTTCATCATACCACCTAGGAAACCTGAATTACCATCAAACCAATTGGCCAGCCTCTAATCTATGCTTTGAACTTGCCCCCACCAACCTTTAAAAGGATTATAATGCCTTTATTGACCTCATGCGCGGTCTTGGTATGATTGACGTTAGTCGAACCGGCGTTGCCGCCATATCGTACGGGCCCAAAATCATTTAATCTTTTAAGAGGAACCACATGAAAAAAATTCTAATCGCTTTAACAAGCGTTTCCATGATCGCGCTCTCCGGCTGCGTAAGCCAAGAGCAAGCTGATGCAAAAATGATCAAGGGTTGTGAAGCGGCTGTGGGTGCAATGATCGCACCACGCACGATCAAGGAAGTAAAAGCTTCTTCCGGTGTGGATGAAAAAACCATGGGCAGCGTCTACCGCCGCATCAAAATTACGTATGTTGAAAATGACGACTTTGCCGAAAGCGAACGTCCCGGCTCCTGCCTCTACTCCCAACAATGGGGTATGTTCAAGAGCAGCCATACCGCACTTTTGGAACAGGTTACCTATAATGATCAGTTGATCGGTAAGAAAGATGGAAACATCGAAGGCGACATGAATGAATTCTTGAAGCTGAATGAAAAAGTCGATGCCGCGATGGGGTCACAATAATCTTTCAAAAGGCCGGATCATCCGGCCTTTTTTCTATTCCATTTTATCGCGAACACGGTCGCGCAAAGATTCCCTCTTTGTTTCTTCTTTTTTCTCTTCATTGGGAATGATTTCACCAGTCACTGCGTCGCGTTGTACGGACAATCTAACGCGATCAGATGGAATAACGACTGCATTCCCCGGCACAACTTGTGGCGTGGATGGTTGAACAACAACTGGCTTTTGTACCTCCTGTTGTTGTGGTGCTACAATCATAGTTTTAGCATCGGGAGTTTGAACAACAACTGTGTCAGCCTGTGCCACGCCAGAAACCAGCAATGCACCACCTATCATCAATAATCCGTATTTTTTCATCGCAAACCTCACTTAAAATAACCAATGAACGGAACTCGCTTGAGTTCCATAATATCAAACTTTTTTATCTATCTTAAAGTTATTGTCACTCTTCCCGCTTTCAATACCATCCAGATATTTATTCAAGACGGTAATATCTTTGCCGCCATTGATCCATTTTAAGGCAGAAGAGAAAATCTGCAGATAGGCATTTACCTTACGACCCGTCTGAAGCTTGGCCTGTAATTTCGGATCAAGAGAAAGCAAACCAGATAACTTTTCTTCGGGATCATTCGACACGGCAGTAACAATGTTCGCCTTGGCTGCTTTGAAGCGTGCCAAAGTATCGCTCATCAACACTGTTTTTCCACTGACGCCATCCACCATGGATTTAAGCCTTTCTTCACCGCTTTTGTCATTATACCATCAAAACTCTTTAAAAGAAGATTATCCTCATGGCCGATCACCGCAATGACAATCCCGTTTTGGGCATGACCGCCGCCATCGGTGCGTTTTTCATGTTTGCTGTCATGAACGTTTTCGCCAAAATGCTTGCCGAACATCACCATGTCATTGAGGTTGCCTTTTACCGCAACATCATCGCCCTGATGCCTTTCTTGTTCATGATCTACGCGATGGGAAAACGTGAAATCCTGACCATTCGCAGCAATCCTCGCGGCATTGTCATCCGCTCTGTTTTGGGCACGATAAGTCTGGCGGTCACATTCGGTGCATTTTCCGCCATGCCCATGGCGGATGCCACGGCGTTCTTATTCACCTCATCCTTGATTGTTCCGGCATTTGGCTTTTTCTTTTTAGGCGAACGTGTCGGGGCTTACCGTTGGAGCGCAATCCTAATCGGCTTTATCGGCGTACTGGTCATGTTGCAACCATCCGGTAACGTTAATATGGTGGGCGTTGGTCTGGCTCTTACAGCGGCTTCTTTGCACGCAACACTGCAAACAATTTTGCGCGCACTCGGTAAAACCGAGAAACCGGAAACAGTGACATTCTATTTCATGTTCATCGGCGCCGCGGTTTCATTGATCCCTATGCCCTTGGTATTCGTTATGCCGACATGGAACGAAGTACCTTATATTTTGGGACTGGGCTTAACAGGCGTTATCGCGCAAATGCTGATTTCCGTGGCTTATAAGAATGCCGAAGCCGCTATCGTCACCGTGTTCAATTATTCCGGCATTATCTGGGCGACATTGTTTGGCTGGATGTTCTGGAATGAGTTCCCGACGCACGCAATCGTGACCGGCGCGGCCATCGTTATCGCTTCGAATATCTTCATCGTATTTCGGGAGCATAGATTAGCAAAAAAGAAACTCGCGGAAGTGCAAGTCGCAGACGAGATTTAATTACTCTATCTGTAAACCTTCTTTGTTAAACACACCGATTTGTCTTTTGGTGTACCAATCCTTCAAAACAATCACGGGATACGCGCCGTTCGCCGTGACACCATAAACTTCATCCACGGTGGTAACGACGCGTCGTTTATCAAAGCCTCCCAAGCGATAAAAATTTGGCCCCACCACCAGAACAGGCACACCGTCATCTTCCGCTTGCTCGCGGAAAATATCGCTTTTGAAAAATCCATCGATTAATTTGAACTTGTCTTGGTTCTGTGAAAGCCAATCCTGCACATACCAATCTTCATCTGCCCATTGCTGGTTTTGCGTGTGCTTGGAATTCTCCAGATAGCCGTTGAATTTCTTATACTCAACCCACTGCCAATGGCCCGGCCACCAGCCAACCCATCGTTGCGCGGCCTGCGCGCCTTGGGCGGACATTACCGCCAAAGCCAAAATTCCCAATCCGATCAAAAGGTTAAATCTAGACATCTCTACGCCCTTTTCGTGCATTCGCAATCTTAACATACCATTTAGCCCAATTATGCTATCCTATAAAGATGATTGGAGCCATATCCACCGCTTTAACAAGTATGTTCGCCGCTTCGAAAAAAGTCGAAGCTAGCGCGAGTAATATTGCCAATATGTCGAGCGCAGGATCTCTCGATCCCTCCAGTCCAAACCAACCATACGAAGCCTTAACAACCGTGCAAACCTCCAACGGAGCAACGGGTGGCGTAACGGCAAACAACATTCCAAAATCACCGGGCGTCGTAAATGCCTATGCGCCGGATTCACCCTTCGCAAATTCCGAAGGCTTGGTCGGCGCACCGAATGTTGACCTTGCGGAAGAAGCGGTCAATTTGAAATTGGCGGAACTTGCATATAAAGCGAATGTCTCCGTTATCAAAACCGCCGATGAAATGTCGAAAGCTTTGCTGTCGACATTCGACGAAAAAGCTTAATACAAACTCACCATCATAGGATCGATCGGGTTCAACGAAACCATGTGCCCGTTCTGATAGGTTTTCTGAGTGCGCTCGATTGTCATCGATGAGACTTTGCCGTTTTTACTTTCCAGTGTAATTTCAGCCGTTTCAACTTTGCCATTGGTGATATCTGTAACGGATAGTTTTTGTGGCTTGCCTTCGCTGTAATCAATGGCCACGCGAAGACGTGTTCCGTTACCAAGCAACGTGTAGGCCCTACGATTTTCGTTGTTGTATTTTCCTTCGAGAGCATCCGTTGTGATATCGCGTTGAGTGACACTCGCGCCGCCAATCACATCCTGCAAGCCGACGATGATATCCAGAGCTGCATCGGAGAGCTCAGAAAAATCCACGCCGTTCTGGTCAAAAAAGCTCATCAGGAAATCTTGCCCGCCTTTTTGAATGCCGGACACTTTAGACCCCGATGTCTCATTGCCTTTGGCCAGCAAAGCCTGCGCTTCAGCAGACAGAGTGATATTTACATTTCCATTCGTGGGGTCTGTGACATTCGTACCCACGGAGGCCTGCAGCTTTGCAAGCTTATCGTTCATACTTTGCGCGACCGTATCAAACGCGCTCGATTTCCCCCGACCCAGAAAATCGGCAAGACTGAAACCGTAATTGCCTAACCCTTTGAAACTTGTCATATCCATCGCGCAAATCCTTGGTTACAAAAGAAAAATTCCTACCCACTATGAATGCAAACCCTATGCCAGCCAGCATGGCAAACAATCGCGGTTGATAAGCAGGGATTTCAGTCTTTCCCACCCCCAGATCGTCGGAGTATTTCAAAGTGCCATGGCTATATTTTATTCAACGTAATCAATAGGAAGACCTAAAACAGAGGTTTTTCTACGACTGGCAAAGAAACCCCTTGATCTTATGGACCCTTAACGCTTATAAAGCGTGGTCTTTTGACACCTCTTTCGTGCGTCCCGTTCGTCTAGAGGCCTAGGACACCTCCCTTTCACGGAGGCGACACGGGTTCGACTCCCGTACGGACAAAAAAATCCAGCGTTTACGAGGGGTTGACCATTGCGACATTCGCACATGATCGGAAAGTCCGCCGGGATGGTGGCATTCTTATCATGGCATCCGATTGCAATCAGGACAAAGAAAGCATGGAAGGCGCTTTCTCGCACCCTGTACATGCCGAGTTCTCCTGCAACATCCTCCGGCGCGGCATTAAAGAGGCCGCGATAACAAGCGGTTTCGATATGAGCTCAGTGCGATACGAGCCGCGCTGGGATGCGGAGAGACATTTGCTTAAGCATGCTCTTATCAGCGGTAAGAATCAGACCTTCGGCATTTATCGGAACGGTCAGTACGAAGAAGGGACAATGCGCGCTGAAGAAGAATATCTTTACAGCCACTCCTTCAGATGACCGGAACAGGTAATTCATGATGCGGCTTGCTCGAATGGCTTTAAGTCACTTGGCACTTTCTGGCCCCCCACAATCGCGTGGCTGTTATGGTTTTCAAGGCCATCTAAATACTAAGCTGTTGTTTCAAAGGGCGGCTGAAAATGTATTCGTTAGATATTATAAATTGCGTATAATATTAAAATAATATATTTATTTTTCATGCATAATATATTTAAAATCCACGTGGGTAATGCCTTTACAAGTTCCAAATATGATACGCTGGGAAATCCTGCAGGTTTTCATATATCAAAGATCTTTCCGGCGGTTAAAAATATGTCA
>CAYYPX010000054.1:0-9694 GCA_964473655.1 uncultured Micavibrio sp. | reverse complement strand
AAGAAACGGATGAAGACGAAGAATATGAAGAAGGCGATGACGAGGAAGAAGACGAAGAAGAGGACGAGGATGAATCATCGTCCGGCATCAAAGTAGTTAGATCGAAACAAGCCACGAAAATTGCGGCCAAATCCAAACAGAAAAAATTCCAGCTCTTCGATGGCGGTGAATGGGAACTGCCCGCACTTGATTTGCTGCAGGATGTGCCTGAATCGCACGCAGCCACCAAGATCGATGAAAAAGCCTTGCAGATGAATGCAGCATTGCTTCAAAACGTGCTCAACGACTTTAACGTTAAAGGCGAAATCCAGAGCATCAATCCCGGTCCTGTCGTCACGCTTTACGAACTGGAACCGGCACCGGGTACGAAATCATCCCGCGTCATCGGCCTATCCGACGATATCGCGCGTTCCATGTCGGCAACATCCGTTCGCGCTGCCGTTGTACCGGGTCGCAACGTCATCGGGATTGAACTGCCCAACAAAATCCGCCAGACAGTTTATTTGCGCGAAATGCTGGCCACGCGCGAGTATGAAAAACACACCGCGAAATTGCCGCTCGTTCTTGGAAAAGATATCGGCGGCAGCCCCATCATCGCGGACCTCGCCCGTATGCCGCACTTACTTGTTGCTGGTACAACCGGTTCGGGTAAATCCGTTGCGGTCAACACGATGGTGCTCTCGCTGCTTTACCGCCTACCGCCGGAAAAATGCCGCTTCATCATGATCGATCCGAAAATGCTCGAACTCTCGGTCTATGATGATATCCCGCATCTTCTCTCCCCTGTCGTAACCGAACCCGGCAAGGCCGTGGTCGCCCTCAAATGGGTGGTGAACGAGATGGAAGAACGTTACCGCGCTATGTCCAAGCTCGGTGTGCGTAACATCGATGGTTACAACGAACGCCTCGCGCAAGCGCGTAAAAAAGGCGAAGTGCTTATGCGTAAAGTGCAAACAGGATTTGATCCCGAAACCGGCAAGCCTGTTTACGAAGAACAACCGCTAGACCTCACTGACCTTCCCTATATTGTGGTGATCGTTGACGAATTCGCAGACCTTATGCTGGTTGCCGGCAAAGATGTCGAAAGCGCGATTCAGCGTTTGGCACAAATGGCACGTGCCGCTGGTATTCACCTGATCATGGCAACCCAGCGCCCATCCGTTGACGTTATCACCGGCGTGATCAAGGCGAATTTCCCGACACGTATCTCCTTTGCCGTATCGAGCAAGATCGACTCCCGCACCATTTTAAACGAGGGCGGCGCCGAACAATTGTTGGGTCAGGGTGATATGCTCTATATGGCAGCGGGCGGTAAGATCACACGCGTCCACGGGCCGTTCGCTTCCGACACCGAAGTCGAAAATGTCGTGAACTTCCTTAAAAGTCAGGCCGAGCCAAGCTATATCGAAGACATCACCGAAGGTGACTTTGATGGCGAAGGCGGCGATGGTGAAAACGGCGAAAAATGTGACGAGCTGTATGACGATGCCGTAGCACTCGTCGCTCGCGAACAAAAAGCCTCCACCAGCTTTATCCAGCGTTACCTGCAAATCGGATACAACCGCGCAGCAAGAATCATCGAAGAAATGGAAAAGCAGGGCGTGGTCGGCAAAGCCAATCATGTCGGCAAACGTGATGTTCTGGTGGGCAAACGCTAATGGCTGACGTTATCGGCATCGGCCTTGCCAACATCGATCTTGTTGCGCACGTAAAGGATGATTTTTTAACGCGCCACAAAATCCCCAAGGGCGGCGCAAAGAAATGCGATGATCTATCGTTTGCGAGATTGCGCAGTGATCTAGAAAATTTTGATGCAATCCCCGGCGGCTGCGCGGCTAATACATTGTGCGGGCTTGCGGCCACTGGCGTATCCACACGCTTTTACGGCAAAATCGGCAGCGATTCTTTTGAATCTCTGTACCGCGCTTCTTTTGGTGAATATACGGTCAATTATGATGTCGAAGGCAGCTCCCAAGAATCATCGCAATGCGCGGTTCTGGTTACACCAGATGGCGAAAGATCATTCGCCTACACACATGGCGCAAGCTGGGATCTCAGTGCAGGCGACCTTGATGTTGAAGCTTTAAAAAAAGCAGCGATGATTTGCACGGAAGTTTACCTGTTTGAATTCGGGAGCAATCAAGACGCCGCAAAATTGGTTTTCGACGCCGCAGCAAAAAATGACGTGCCTTTGGTCATGAAAATGATGGATCAGGATTTTGGTCGTCGCTACGCGCAAAAAATCAAAGCTTTGTCAGAGGCAGGGGTTCTTTCGCTGCTCGTCGGCAATCATGAAAATCTTCCCTCATTGACGGGAAGCGCAAATTTCAAGGATGCGCTGAACGAATTTAAAAGCTGGAAATGCGATGTCCTTATGACCGCCAACAAAGGCGGTGCTTATTACGTGAACGGCGGAGAGGTTTCGCAGCATTTTATCGCGCCCGTCGAAAACCCGAAAAACACAACCGGCGCGGGTGATCAGTTTCTAGCTGGTTTCCTGTTGGGCCGTCTGGATGGCAAACCGCCAGCCGAATGCATGGAATTCGGCGCGGCTTCCGCCCGTACCATCTTAATGCACGACACCGCCCGTCCGCCATTGGTGAATAAGCATTCCATTCGCTTCTAAGGCGGGAAAACATCACCTTTTCGCCTTTATTCCGGCATTATTATTGTTTAAAAATAAAGGCATGAAACATATGCTTCTCGCCTGCATGGCAGGTCTCCTTATGCTCTCCTCCACCGCCTTTGCGGCCGGATTGGAATCAGATCCCGAAGTTAAAAAGGCGGAAAGCTATATGCGATCGCTTGGCACGGCCAAAGCGGATTTCATTCAGACGTCTTCGCTTGGCTCACGTTTAACCGGCCAGTTTTACCTGAATAGACCCGGCAAGCTGCGTTTCAATTACAATGAGATCAAAGACTTTATCGTCGCCGACGGCGTTTTCGTTTATTTCTACGACTCGCAACTCGGCTCACAAACAAACGCCCCGATCGGACAAACGCTCGCGGACTTTTTGCTGCGCAGTGATTTGAGCTTTTCCGGTGAGCTACAAATCACGAACACCTACAAAAAAGATGGAATGCTTTCCATCACCCTCGTGCAAAAAGATGAGCCCGGCGCAGGGCAAGTGGAGCTATTCTTCACCGAAGTCCCTTTTGAAATCGCCCGTTGGCGCGTGACGGACGCCCAAGGAGAAATCACCGAAGTGACATTAAAAAATCTGCAACGCGGTGTGAAATTCGAAGACGCCAACCTATTCGGTTATCACGATCCGAAGGGCCGCAAACGGGTCAACGATTGATCCATGTTTGATGGGCCGCTCGATATTCTCGTTCGCCAATTGGCCGCCCTTCCGGGGTTGGGTAGCCGGTCTGCCAAACGTATCGCGCTTCATTTATTAAGTGCCAAAGGCACCCGTCTCGACACCCTAATCAACGCACTGACCGAAGCCTCCAAATCCATCACCACCTGCGATGAATGCGGCAATCTGGATTCCACAAACCCCTGCCGCGTCTGCCGCGATGGCGGACGCGATAAATCCACCTTGTGCATCGTGGCGGGCGTGGCTGACCTTTGGGCTGTTGAGCGCACCAATTCCTACAAAGGCCAGTATCATGTTCTGGGCGGCGTCTTATCCGCACTGGATGGTGTCGGGCCGGATCAATTATCGATCGAGCCATTGCTGCGCCGTTTGCAAGATGGCAAGATCAAGGAAGTCGTGCTCGCGCTTTCCGCCACCGTCGATGGCCAATCGACTGCGCATTACTTGATCGATCGGATGGACGGGCTCGACCTGCACGTCACCCGCCTCGCCCACGGTGTGCCAGTCGGCGGCGCACTAGAATTTTTGGATGATTCCACCATCGCCACCGCGTTCAAATCGCGCGGCCGCCTTTAACCTATTCCCGTTCCGAAATGTAAACGGTGCAATTGCCGCCCACGGCCTTGACCGCGATATGCGTGTTGTGCGGACCTTTATCGCCACCGCCTGCAATCGCGAAATCGTAATATACGCCCGTCGGGAAATAATGGTCGGTATCCGCCGCCGTCACCGATGAATTGCCGAAACGGACATAAACCGCACCGGTGGCATAAAGCGTGACCACTTTTGTATTGGTCGCAAACGCGGTGGAATTGCGCGCGGATGTTGCAGTGGCCGCAATAGAATGTGATCCGCCGGAACGAAGGCGCATGGCTTGAATCGGGTTCTGGTCGTCGTCTTTGGGAAGTAATGTCGTCATGATTTAATCCTTTGTTTTTGAAATAAAAAAGACCCGCCTGAAGGAGCGGGTCTAATAGAGAAAAAGTCGCAAGTAGGGTCTTGCAAACATCAATATGTTCTACTTTTGTTCTTTTGTCAAGCGGGGAGTGCTTCGAGCGTATTTTCGCTCGCCCCCCATGCCAGAAACAGCCCCATCCAACAAAGGGCTATGAAACCTCCAAGCGCGGGCGTGAGCGGCAAAAACATCGCTAGTATCATCACAAGGCCGGTTAGAACGCCGCAGGTCACGACTAGCTTATCCGTCAAACTGCTGCTGGCAGAAAGCGCGATATAACCGAGCGGCACAAAAAACACGAAGGTAAGGATAGATAGTCCACCCACCCCGCTTTCGATCAGCAGCAAATCAAAAAGACTGATGGCCTTGTCCGCCGGAAAGCTTCCCATCATATAGGAAAGAGCACCGGAACCATTGCCGATCAAATCAGCCGTTAAAACCGATGGACCCATTTTGGTGGCATCCAGCCCTGCAAAAGCAATCAAACCCGCCACCGCATACCCGCACAAGACGAGCAGCATACTACGTGTCATTCCACGTTGAACGGCATGGCTACGCAGCACAAAACCCATCATACAAAGCGACAACAAAAGAAGGAATCCCTGCCCCCAATCAAAGAGGCGTAAAAATGTAAAATTGGTCGGGATCTCTCCTGTCTGGAACAATTGCTGCATGGATTGACCGATGCTTTCCATGGCGGACGTGTCGGCTGGAAACGCTGCACAAAAAATCTGCCACGCCGCAAAAAGGAACAACGCCGATAGAAACAAAACGAACGATCCGCCAAAAGCATTTTGCAGCACGGCTTGGCGGTATTCTTCTTGTTTGATGCGCAAATTCTGCACCAATTTTTGTGCAAGATTGCCAACCGTATCCGGCACGTCCGCAGGCGTGGTCAGGCTCATCAAGCGCATCATCATCAGAAGACTCCAGAACACGGCCAAAAAGCCGTAGACCCAATCAGATCCATAGCCATCATACCCATGCCAGCCGAGCAAAAAGGCCGTGAAAAAACCGGCTGCGATAGCGAGAGTATATTCGATGCGTTCCATTAGCGGAATTCAGGTTCCGGCAAGGCCAGCAAACTGAAACGAAGATCGGCGGGGGTTGCGTAAAACGGCGAGGATTTTGTCGGATTTTGTTGCAGACGATAGGCGATCTGGCGGGCCTTACCGGCAGCTTCATCATTGCCTTTTTGCTGCAGCATGTTGGAGATCATGTACCAGCCTTCCGGCGCGGATGGATTCAAACGCACGGCTTCAACCGCCGCGTAAGACGCTTCTTGGAACTGGCCTTGCGAAAGATATTCGGCAGCGTTCGATAGATAGGCTTCGCTACGTGCCTGAGGGCTTTTGATCAGACAAAACATCACACCGAGCAAACAGGAAAACGCCGCCAGCAAAAATGCCGGATGCCCCATGCGGTTTTTCGATTGTCTGTTTTGCATTTTTAGTCTTTCGTTGCCGTGTTGCGCGGCGGTATTTTTAAGTAGGACAATCCCACTAGACCGTATGAAAAGAATCCTGCAAAGCCCCGAAAACCGCCGGATGCGGCAAAGCCTTGCGATTGCTCGCATTCATCTTGTTGATAAAATTTTGTCGGAGAAAATCTGATAAGAAAATGACGGACCTGATCGTTTTAAAAAACGAATCATCCCGCGTTACGCGCGCCTTGCGCCTTGATCCGGCACTCATGTTGGAAATCGCACGAACCGGTTGGAAGATCGATCAAGCGTATGGTCAAGACAACATCTGTCATACCGCTAGAAGTGATATCGACATCATTCTCAAGTGCCGCGGCAAAGCGGCGGGCGGCTTCTTGGGATTCCGTCGGGCCTTGCGCCCGTTGCAACAAAATCGCGTATTCACCCATACCTGTCTGGGCGAGAATATCGGATTGGCGGCGAAGACGTGACAAAGTCTGGGCCAATTTCGAGGCAGCATAATCGGCAGCATATTTACCGTCATCCAGTTTGATATCGTCATAGTTGGGTATGCTGAAGAACAAAACCTTCGAGCTTTCGGAATAACGGCTCACGCGCTCGGTCGCGGATAAAAACAGCTGGTTGAAAGCGGATTTTGAAATCACACCGCCGCTGCTCGGGAAATCATAAGACTCATCGCCCATACGTTTGACCAAATCGATCATGCGTGCGGCGTTTGCAAGGCTAGTGGTCAAAGCTTCAGGGTCGATTGGTTTGGCAATCCCATCGTTACAACCGGCCTTGATACCGGATTCTCGTGTGGCGTCTGGCGTGACCATCACCAGATAAGGGTAGTTGTGAACCATGCGGCGGATCTGGAGCAGAATGCTTTTGGCATCGCTGAGCGGCGATGGATCGAAATAGACGGCATCCACGCGGTTGGTCCCGATCTGCCCGATCCCCTCATTCTTAATAGACGATTCAATGACCTCGTGGCCCGCCGCCTTCATTTTAGAGGCCAACAGGCTGGAAAACATCGGATCGCGGTCGATAATCAGGATCTTCATGGATGGGAGCTCGCCTTTCGAACGTCTCCATTGTGCCGCCTGAAAGGTAAAAAATAAATAAAAGAATGGGATAGCCCATAGAAATTACGCTGTGGGCCTAGGTTTTCTGGGATTTCGCCTTTGACAATCCATAGGGCCTAGGGTACAAAAACCCACGTTTTTAAGGCCCACATGGTGGAATTGGTAGACGCGCTAGCTTCAGGTGCTAGTGATCGCAAGGTCGTGGAGGTTCGAGTCCTCTTGTGGGCACCACCCTATTTAAGAAAACAGTATTATGGCCATTACTCTGCATAAAGGTGATCTGCCGCCGGGACTATCTTTCGGATCTTCTGTCGCTATCGACACCGAAACGATGGGCCTGAACCCAGCGCGTGACCGTTTATGCCTGATCCAACTATCTGCCGGCGACGGCAACGCGCATTTAGTGCAATTCGCCCCAAATGACTATGCCGCACCAAACCTCAAAGCCATGCTGCGGGATCAATCGGTGCTCAAACTCTTCCATTTCGCGCGCTTCGATATTGCCTCGATCAAAGCCTATCTGGATGTCGATTGCACGCCCGTCTACTGTACAAAAATAGCCTCGCGCTTATCGCGCACATTTACGGACAAGCACAGCCTGAAAGAGCTTTGTCGTGATCTGGTTGGCGTGGAGTTGAGCAAGCAGCAGCAAACCTCCGATTGGGGCGCGGACAAGCTCTCCGATGAGCAACTGGCTTATGCCGCAAGCGATGTTCTCCACCTGCACAAAATCAAGGTCAAACTTGATGCGATGCTTGAACGCGAAGGCCGCGTAGAATTAGCGAAAAAAATATTCGATTTCCTGCCCGTCCGCTCGAAACTAGATCTGGAGGGTTGGGCCGATGTCGACATCTTCGCACACTAAATCAATGGCACAGCAACCGGACGATCTTTCCATTGGCCGCAAGGCAATCCTGACTGAAATGGACGGCCTGAAGCAATTGGCAGAAGCGCTTGATGAGCGTTTCAGCAAAGCCGTCGAAACCATCCACCAGATGAAAACCGAACGCCGCGCGAGATTAATTATTGCCGGCATCGGTAAATCCGGCCATGTCGGAAAGAAACTCACGGCAACACTCGCATCCACCGGCACGCCATCACATTTTGTGCACCCGGGCGAAGCCAGCCACGGCGATCTTGGCATGATCATGGAGGGCGATGTCGTCCTGATGCTGTCATGGTCCGGCGAAAACGCGGAACTCTCCGACCTCATCCATTACACGCGCCGTTTCGGCATCACACTGATCGCGATGACCAGCAAGCCGGAAAGCACGCTCGCCAAGCACGCCGATATTTTGCTGCAGATACCACGTGCGGCCGAAGCCTGCCCGAACGGCCTTGCCCCAACGACTTCCACCACCATGATGATGGCGCTGGGTGATGCTCTCGCGGTGGCTTTGCTAGAACGCATGGGCCTCACCCCCGAAGAATTCCGCGTCTTCCATCCGGGTGGCAAGCTCGGCCAGAAATTGCTGACTGTGAACGACATCATGCACAAATTGGCAGACCTTCCCGTCCTGCCTGAATCCGCGAAAATGGATGAAGTCATCGTGCTGCTCACCGAGAAAAATCTCGGCTGCGTTCTGATCATGGACGGCGAAAAACTCAAAGGCATCGTTACCGACGGTGATTTAAAACGCCATATGAAGGCGGATTTGCTGCAGCAAACGGCAGGATCTATCATGAGCAAGAACCCAAAAACGATTGCACAATCGGCCTTGGCGGTAGAAGCCCTGAACATCATGACAAAGACGCCCGGCCAATACGTAACCAGCCTTGTCGCCACGGATGATAAAGGCGTGCTCAAAGGCCTTATCCGTTTGCAGGACTGCCTACAGCGCGGCGTTGCCTGATCCGCTCTTTTCGGGTAACCATTCTCTATGGATGATTTTCCTAACGCGAGCCCCCGCACCCAGCGCCTGAGCCACCTTTCGGTGGATGATGGCCGCAAAATTTTCGTCAGCCGCCGTTATACCGCCATCGTGAAATCGCTGCGTCTGATTTTGCCATTGGCCGCGCTCGTCATGGCCGTTGTGGTTTTCACATGGGACGAAGCCGGGCGGCGTGTCGCACCGCCTAAGAAAGAGGAAATTCTTCCGGCGTCCGAAAACATTCAAAACGAGCTTTTGAAACCTGTCTTCAATTCTGTCGACGATAAAAACCAGCCCTATACGGTGACAGCTGATCGCGCAGTCCAAAGCCGTGGAAATCCAGACATCGTCGAACTGGAGAAACCGATCGCCGATTTGCAAATGAATGACGGCAGCAAAATCCACGGTGATGCGGATACCGGGCTTTACGAGCAAAAAGCGCAAAAGCTTAATCTGGCGGGCAACGTCCATCTGGTCCATAGCAACGGCAACACACTCTCGACCGAAGAATTACGCATCGACATGGTCACGCAAAAATCCTATTCCGGCAAACCCGTGCGGGTCGAGGGACCAAGCGGCACGATCGACGCCACCGGCCTCGAAGGCGATGCCACCACAGGCTCGTTGATCTTCACTGGTCCCGCCAAAGTCATTCTTTACAGCAATGGAAATCTTCTCTCTCCGAAAGAAAAAACCCCATGAAACATATTCTTTTCATTCTCACGGCTTTTGTTTTTGCTGCGCCTGTTTTCGCGCAAACGCCGCCAGCACCCGCCGCGCAAGACAATGGCGCGCCGATTGAAATCACAGCCACTGAAACGGTCGAATGGCTACGCGACAAGCAACAATATGTTGCAAGAAAAGATGTCATAGTCACACAAGGTGCGATGCAGATTTTCTCCGATCTTCTGACCGCCGATTACCGCGATGGTGCAACATCCTCAATGGAAATCTGGCAACTCACCGCCGAAGGCAATGTCCAGATCAAGGATGAAACCAACACCGCCTATGGAGATCTTGGCGTTTACGATGTA
>CAYYPX010000053.1:0-9782 GCA_964473655.1 uncultured Micavibrio sp. | reverse complement strand
ACGGGCTTGCTGCCTTTTGCGGCGGCGCGTTCGGTGCCGTACCCGTTATCACCAACATCGTATCACCCCGCGAATATAATCTTTCAGTTGATCCCAAAGCCAATGAAGCCTACACAGCGCACGGTGTGCGCATTGCCGATTTTGTGATCTCGCCGGCTCTCGATACATCCATTAAATACACGGACAATGTTTACGCAGATGATATCAATAAGGAACATGATGTCATTTACACTGTACGCCCTTCGATCAACATAAAATCAGATTTCATTCGTCACGAGGTCTCCGCGAATTTTTCTGCTGAGCGTGGAATGTACAACGATATCTCCAGCGAAAATTATACGGATTACATGGCTAGTGTAGCAGCACGGCTTGATATCACTGGGCAGACGTCTCTGCCCTTTGGTGTCAGCTATGCCAAAAAACACTACACCCGGGAATCTTTGGACGATCTTGCGGGCGTTGAGCCCACTACTTTCGATCTGTTCAAAACATCCGCCGGTTTGGTTCATCTGGGACAAAGTATTGCCATTAAAATTCTGACCGATGTGGAACGGTATGTTTTTGATGACACAAGAACAGCCATCGGCGTTATTCGGCGTGGAACACAAGACCGCAATCAATATTCACTTTTTTCCAGCATAGGCATGGCCGAAAAAGTAGTCTTTGCACCCTTCTTATACGTTAACGTTAAAATGGTGGATTACGATGAACGGGATGTCGCCGGAATTGATCAGGATGCCAACAACTATGAATTCGGTGCCGGCACCATCGTCAATATTTCTGATGTGACGCGCGCGATGTTTCGCGCGGGCCACATCACGAGAAAGCCGGATGATTCACGCCGCAATGATTTTTCGGATTACACCTATGCGGGCGATTTTATCTGGTCGCCCTCTACGCTTGCGTCCTTTACTTTATCCGGTGAGCGTTCCATTCAAGAAACATATGAGGCCGGATCATCGGCGCGGATTGATGATAGGCTTACGCTCGCTATGAATTATGAACTATACGCCAATTTATTTTTAAAGCCCTATGTGGGCCTCTATTATAGCGATTACAAAGGAATCGACAAAGAAATCCAAGGCTATAACGCTGGTCTTGATGCCACGTATAAAATGAACCGGAATATCTGGCTATCAGCCGCCTACAGATATATAACACAGGACGAAAGCGGCGTCGTGGCGAGCAACGATGATTACAATACCAACACCTACAACCTTTCTTTGAGAATGCAGTTTTAAATGAAACATATTCTGATGATCGCCTTGACCTTCGTACTTTGTGCCTGCGCTACAAGCGGCAGCAGTACGCAAACACAAACCACAGCACAATCGGATTATGTTCTTGGTATAGGTGATGTCATAAAAGTCACCGTTTTCGGCCACACCGATCTTTCCGGCGAATTCACAGTGGAGCCCAACGGCACCATTTCATATCCGTTGATCCAGACGATCCCTGCCGCCGGTTATACAACCAACGATTTACAGACTGCGCTTACGCAGAAACTCCATCCAAATTATTTGGTTGACCCAAAAGTCAGTGTCGAAATTTTGAGCTATCGGAATATGTACATTCTAGGAGAAGTTCAGCAACCCGGGAAATATGAATACGCGCCCAACATGACAGTGCTACAAGCCGTGGCAATTGCCGGTGGATATACCTACCGCGCTGATGAAGGCGGCGCTGACGTTACGCGTCATGTTAAAAGTGGATTGAATACATTCACAGTCGATGAAAAAGCCATGCTGAAACCGGGCGATACGATCGTCATAAAAAGACGCTGGTTTTAAGGAGAGAATATGGACCGCAGAGCCACAGACCGCCGCAGAAACTCCGATAATACAGATGGAACTTTGGATATAAACGCCATCCTTCATACTTTATGGCGGCGCAAACTTGTTCTAACCGCACTATTTACTGCTTTTTTGATACCGATTGCGCTGTTCGTCGCTTTCAAGCCATCGATTTATAAAGCCACCACGTCGGTCATGCTTGAAAACCAAGAACTGAATTTAACGGATTTTCAAGACGCTCTGCCAAAGGCCGATCTAAACGATATGAGCGTAGAGACGCAAGGCAAAGTAATTTCTTCTCCCAAGTTAGTTCACCAGACGCTCGATGCACTGGATGCCGACGAAACAAAAAAGAACCCTGAACAGCGCCACGCGGACCTTATTTCCTTTCTCAATTCGATGAGCGTCGACACATCCGGTAAATCCCGTGTGATCGAAATTTCCTATCGCTCGGAAGATCCTGTCGAGGCCGCCGAACGCGTTAATGCACACGCCAACCAATATGTCGAATATCAGGCGCAGAATAAAAAGGAGCAGATTGCCTCTATCAATAGCTGGATTTCCGAGCAAGTTGAAACGCTCAAGAAAGAAAGTCAGGAAAAGTCGCAAGCCATTCAAGAATACAGAAACAAATCCGGCATTGTTTTAGGGAAAAATTCTCAAGATTTACTGTATCAGCAAATTGCAGACCTGATGCGCGAGCTGGCCCCGGTTGAAACGACAAAGCTAAACCTACAAGCACGTGTTGAAGCCCTTGAAAACGCCAAATCGCAAGACGCTGCACTTGATGTCACTCAATCATCACTGATCAATTCTCTAAAAAACGAAGCAAGTCTTGCCAAACAGGAATTGCAATCGCTTAACGCCAATTATGGGCCGAACCACCCCACTCTGATCGCCGCCAAACGTAAGGTCGCACAAGTAAATTCTGATATCGCTCGTGAAGTTAATCTCGTGAAGACTTCATTACGCACTCAATTGGAAGCAGCCCAGAAGCAGGAAGCCCTTTTACGCACACGTCTTGAAGAATTGAACAAACAATCCGATGAATGGCGCGATCAATCTATCGCGTTAGAATCTTTAGAGGCAGAACAAACCGCCAATCGCACGATGCTCGCTAATTTCATGGCTCGCGCTGAAGAGGTCAAATCACAAATCGGGCTGAACCGTGCCGGCGCGAAGGTCGTATCCCCCGCTGAAATTCCTCTATATCCTGTCGGAAACAGCAAAATAGTCATGCTGGTTTTGGGAATTCTTTTTGCAGCAACCGCAGCCGTGGTAATCATTTTCCTATTGGAACTGGTTGATCGCGGCATAGAACGTGCCGAAGACATTAAAAAAATTCTCAATTTGCGCCTTATAGGCACTCTCCCCAGAACAAAAAACCCCTTAACGGCACTAAACGACAATAATCGCTCTCCCTACATGGAAGAAATCAAACGCATTTATTTGCAACTTGCAGAAAAAGAGACACCCCAAAGTATTCTTGTAACAGCCTCTCGCAACGGTGAAGGTAAAAGCACCGTTGCCCTTTCGCTCGCTCAATATTTGGCTTCCATCAATCAAAAAGTCGTTCTTGTCGATGCCAATACGGTTAGCCCATCCATCGCCCAGATTACAGGCGTAGAACAATCTCCGGGATTTAACGATATAATCACTGGAACTACAAAAGACCACAGCAAAACAATTAAGCGTACAAACCATGGATATTCGGTTATTGCCTCTGGTAATGACAATACTGGAACCGATCTGATGGCTTCTGATAAGATTGTGGCTTTGATTGAAAATTTAAAATCTCAATATAGTTACGTGATTATTGATTGTGCGAATGTCGGCGAAACAACCGATGCTGAAATTATTGCAAGTCTGTCCGATCAGGTAATTTTTGTGATCGAAGGAGCGAAAACGCCGCTCAAACTGATCAAGAACAATGCCGAAACTTTACGCCGGTTTTCTAAAACAACGCCGAACGTTATCCTTAACAAGCAAGCATGAAGGTTGTCCTAATTTCGAGCCATGATGCCGCCGCCCCACGCCGCACAGGCTTTCATTTTTGGGCGGATATTATGGCGGCCCGCGGGATCGATGTTGATTTTGTAACGGTTGGCTCCAGCCCGATATCGCTTTTTAAAAAAAATGGAAAGCAACTGAAGAGGCCTTTCAATCAATGGGTAGAAATCGCACCGCGGATTCATAAATATACATGGATGCCTGTCTTTCATCCCTTAAATCTATCTCCAGCCTTGAATAAAATTACTACGCCTCTTTTTCGTTATTATTCACACCTGATGGGAAAAGATTTATTGTCTCATATCCAAGATGCTAATCTTTTTATCGTAGAAAGTGGCGCGGGTGCTCTTTTGGTTCCACGCCTTGCAAAACTTTTCCCCAAAGCTTGTTTCATTTATAATTTCAGCGATCGTTACAACGCTGTTGATTATCATCCCGTTATTCGAAATGGTGAGAAAGAGGCGCTTCCCCATTTCAAGCTTATACGCACGAACGCAAAAGCTTCTACTCAAGATTTTGAAGATGGAAAAGCTGTGTACATACCCCAAGCTATCGATAAGGCCGCTTTTGAGCGAGAATTTCAAAACCCGTATCAAAAAAATAAAAACGCCATAAGTGTGGGCGATATGTTGTTTGACGAGGTCGCCATTGGAAATCTTGCCAAGACTTTTCCCGATTGGACATTTCATTTATTCGGAAAAGGCGCACGCATGAAAACCGCGCTTCCCAACGTGGTTGAATACGGCGAAAAATCTTTTGATGAAATAATTCCTTACCTCAAGCACGCAGACATAGGACTTGCCCCCTATAAGCACGCAAATGATTTGGAATATCTCAGCCAATCAAGCTTGAAATTGGTTCAATATACCTATTGCAAGCTTCCTATCGTCGCGCCTGATTTTGCAGCTCATGGCCGAGAGCATGCCTTCGGATATGGTTCAGAACACAAAGCCATGGAAAATGCGTTCCAACAGGCAATTCATTTTGATCGCAATATGATAGACCGATCTTCCATCACCAGCTGGGAAGATATCGTGGATCGCTATCTATCCGTTTTGAAGGCTTCCGAATGATCCGTATCATTTTTCTTTTCGCCCTATTTTTTTTAGGACCTGCCAAGGCGCAAGAAGAATTGCCAAGATTACACGTGGGGGGCAATCATTTGGCTAAGCCGGATGGAACACCTGTAACTTTGCGCGGTGTAAGTCTATGCAGTCTTGACTGGCACAAGCCTTTGCAATTAATTCCTCAAGCTACAGGATGGGGTGTAAATGTTTTACGCCTCCCCGTGCAGCCGAAAGAGTGGCGAAAAATCCCTTCACAAAAATACTTGTCGGATAGACTTGATCCTGCCGTGAAGGCCTGCTCAGACAATAATATTTATTGCATCATCGACTGGCACGCGATCGAGAAATGGGATTCACCTGAAACTGAAAAAGAATTGAAAGAATTCTGGAAGATTGTTGCGCCACGCTATGCCGCGCATAAGAACATCCTTTATGAGATATTCAATGAACCAACAGAGCCGAAATCACGCACCCCCGAAAATTGGGTGGCATGGAAAATTACAGCCCAAAAATGGGTTGATCAAGTGCGAAGCCAAGCCCCACATACTGTGCTTTTGGTTGGCTCACCCCATTGGAGCCAGATGGCAAATTTTGCAGAACAAGATCCATTTTCAGGGCAAAATATCGTGTACACCGCCCACGTCTACCCCAATTGGAAACCAGAGCAATGGGATAAGTTATTTGGAAACGCAGCACGCAAAATACCATTGTTCCTTACTGAATGGGGATGGAGCTCAAACGAGAAAGCCTTTTGGGTGGTTAAGGGTGATGAAGAAAAATACGGCCAACCATTGCGCGATTATTTAGATGCCCACCACCAAATCAACTGGACGGCATGGAGTTTCGATCCGCTTTGCGGGCCTGCCATGCTTGGTCAAGACAAGGACATGGGAGCGTTCGTCAAGAAATGGCTTTCCGACTTCAATCAGTGATGCGTTTATCAAATTCTTGATTTAGTTTGTTTCTCACTTTTTGATGAAGTGGTCGCTCCGCCAAATAGTAGAACATAACGGGTGGAACAAGTGTGAAGGCGGCATAAAGTAGAAGCTGAATATACATCGATAGCTCTGCAAAAATACCCAACTCCTTTAAGAGATGTAAAATTGGATAATGGAATAAATATACAGAAAAACTAACCGCACCGATTATTCGCATCATAGACATCTCAAAAACTCTGGTAATCGCCGTTGAAAAACTGATACTTGCAACTGTAATGGCCACAAGAGCCGCAAAAACTATGTCGTTATAAACCGGTGGCTGTCCCCCATCCTTAAATGTTGTTGCATATAGAACGGTCGTAATGGCTATCCCTATTTGAAAAAATCCATTTTTAAGAATGGTTTCAGCCTTTATATGCTGGATAAAAAACGCCGCCAAGAACCCAAAGAAGAAGATATGAAATTTTGATGGGAGCATTAAACCGCCCCATAAATCTCTCGTTGCGATGAAAGCTATGCTTATAAAAGCCGTTACAAGAGGCCAGATATATTTACCTTCCTTGAATTTCTGGAAGGCAAACCACAAAAGAAGAAAGAAGCCGTAAAACTGAATTTCTGGAGGCAAACTCCAGAACACACCCTGATTTCCAGCAAAAAATATAGATCGAGCCATCATGACGGGATCCATTTGGTATTTGAAATCCGGAAGTAGCAAATAGATGAGCCAACACAAAAGTACTGCTATGTAGTAAGCAGGCGCAATTCTTGAAAACCTAGCGATCGCGTAATGCCATATATTTTTAAGATTGAAGTTTTCTTTGATGTATAAATGTGACATCAAAAATCCGCTCAAAGAGAAAAATAGCACTACTCCGATTGCCCCAAAACTGGCGTCATGTGCGTAATTAAGATTTAGTATCTCTCCAGCATGAGCTATTAGAACGATAAGGCATGCAAAACCACGTAACCCATCCAACGTTGGCCTGTAATCGCCATTCATTATAATGGCTCCTGCATTGAACGTTGATGAAGATAACCAGCGATCAACCACAAAGGAGCGGCAACCTTGATGGAAAAAATGCCTACGCTCACCAAAAGATTAAGACCAATATAGAATGCTACCGCATAGAGGAATTTTTTGTTCTCTGGCCTGTCTGGTGGAATTGAAAGCGCAGAGAAAAGCCATAGAGCAATCAGGCCGAATATCGTTTGCGTAAAGATCACATAAACATAGCCACAATCAAAAATTCCGTTTAAATCTTCCAGCCTTCCGCCGGTAAAATAGGCAGTGTCTATATTCGCTAGGTGATGCATTGTCAGGCCAATACGCCCTTGAATATTGTCGACCGCCGGATGCGCCGTAAAATACGGATTGTAAAAAAAGATGAAAGATAGAAGTAGAATGGCGGGAATAACAAAAATATTTCCGCGCTTTGGAAGATAAGGAAACACAAATGCGCCCGCCAATATCACCAAGCAAATGACAGAGGATGCACGACCGCTTGTTGTTAGAATAATAAAAGGTATAAGAAATAGAAAAAATCCTCTATCAACTCTCTTTAAGTCTTTCCAAAAGCATATGACGAATATGGATAAGACCATGGCAAAATTGCCAAGAGACACTTGCTCCAGAAACACAGATGAAACACGGTGGGTTGAAAGAAAACCGTAGGAAAACCTGTTTTCGTATCCTAAAGCATTTCTGAATAACCCTGAGCTATCAGCTTCGAATACTTCAATTGCACGTGTGTTGACGAAATATTTTGCTGGCTCGAATAGATAGGCGTAAAAATCTGTAGAAAATATCTCAACAGCCATAAAAATCGCAGTCACAATTCCTAGCGCCCGAAAAATATTAATAATATGTGATTTTTCACACAAACTACCAAGCAAGAAAAAGACGACTATCAGCAACATATCGCGGAAAGATTTTAAGGCGATAACATCATTCACAAAAGAAACGTACAAAAAGGACAGAAAGGTAAAAATTAGGAATGAAATGACTGGCGTTATACTCTTTAGACGATTTGAATTTATCGCTACGAATAATAAAGCAGCGAAAACAATCAGAATTTCTGTACCCATCACATGGATACTTGAAAGAGTTTTTACATGGCCATTGATGATGGCAAGGATTGCGTTATAAAAAACAGCTACAGAGACTAAAACACCCTGCCATCCAAAAGAGAACATCGTTTTTTGTTCTCCTATCATAAATATTCCCTATAAACAGCACTTGTCTTTTCTACGAGTTCTGGCCATGAGAAAGACAGAGAAAATCTCTGCGCTTTATATTTCGTTTCCATGTCTGGTATTGGTATGGCAGCAATAGCCGTCGCTGCAGCCTTCTCATCCGTGAAATCAATGCACCCCCCCACAGAAGATTCTAAGACAAGCTCGCGGAAAGAATTATTGGTATGAACAATCGGAATAATGCCAACGGACATAGCTTCGACGAGTGACATTCCAAAACCTTCGTAAGAGGATGCTGAAATAAAATAGCCGCATTTTGAAGCAATAAGAACCATATCTTCTTTTGACACGGCCCCATGAAAAATAACGCTATTTTCTATACCCAACGAAAGAACAATGTTTTTCAATGATGAAACCGAAACATCCCATTCCGGACCCACTATATGAAGCATTCCATCTATGCCATGGTCTTTTTTTAGCAATCCGAAAATACGTATTACTCGATCAACATTCTTGTTTTGGGCCAGACGACCAATATAGATGTAGTCTTTTCCTTCTGTAATAAAATTACCAATAGGCTCTACGGCATTGGGAAGTAAAATTATTTTTTTATTCAATTTTTTGAAAATATCGAGATCGTTAGCACTATTTACAAATAAAGCTTTATACCACAAGCTTGAAAAACGCGTGACCGTGTTGAAATAAATTTTTTTGATGAAAGAAAAATCCTGCGTGTGAAAAAACCCGCCATGAGTGGTAGCAAAAAATGGAGCAAAGCGAAATGCAGCCAGAAGGCCTACATAATCATAAAACATATCAGTGTTATGGACATGGACAATATCGAATTTCCGAAAGAAAAAGGGAGATATCAGAGGAATAAAAAATCTTCTTTTTCCCAAGAACGATATACGTTTTACGTGAATATCCTGAATTGTTTCATCGCTTACAAGATGTTTACCACTGCCGTGAAACACCTTGTTTAGTGTTAGGATAGAACAATCATATCCTGCATTTTTTTGATACTGAACCATACTGCTCACGTAAGATTCCATACCACCTATAGATGGTGAATATTGCCGAACCACATGGAGAATTTTTGGTCGATCTCCCTGCTCTTTTGCCCAAGCAAAAGACAAAGACCTTCCCAGAAAAACGGCATTACCTATAATATAGCGACCAAAAAGACGTTTTGGTTCCCGTGCGAAGCGATAAAGCCATTCAAGTCCGTAACGACGAAAGACATCAGGCGCACGATAAACTTTTTCGCCGATAAAATCTAGAATTGCGCCCCCACATAGAATTAAATGAGGAGAACCATTACGAGAAATGAATTTTGCAACACGCTCCTGCTTTGGCATACCCATACCGAGCAAGACCAACGACGCACTCACCTCTTTTAAAGCCGTTGAATAGAATTCATCACTTTGGAAACCGTCAATTTTTAGAACGACATTCAAACCTACTTCAGATATTTTTAAAGCTGCTCTTTCCAAATATGGTTCTTGGGTTCCCATCAAAGCAATGTTGTTACCTTTATATGATTGCAGAATACGAGGGATGAAATCTGTGCCATTCATATTCAAACCGGCATCTAAGCCTATGAGGCTGTAAAGTATTTTTAAGCCAACACCATCGCGGAAGAGGTAATCGCATTCCATCAGGTCTTGATAAAATTCCTTATTCTTATGAGCGAGGTTGAAAGCATGGGCATTTACAAAACCAATCCTGACGGGGCAGCTCAAAGCAGAGGATTTTAGGATTTGAAGAATATGCTCAAGATC
>CAYYPX010000052.1:0-10068 GCA_964473655.1 uncultured Micavibrio sp. | reverse complement strand
CGACCGTATTTATGGTGCGATTAATCGGCCGCTATTTCATATGACAGGAACGGATGATTCATCGCCTGTGGAAGGCTTTGATTATACGAGAAGGCTGGCGGTTTACGATTATTCGGGCAAAGCCGAGAAAATGCTGATGATCCTGAAAGACGGTGATCATATGATTTACAATGGGAGCCGCGGGAAGCTGGGCCAGAACCCCAATCGCGAAAAGCACGAGGCGATCATCAAGATTGCCGCATTGGCCTATTGGGATGCCAAATTAAAAGATGATCAGGCGGCCTATGAGTGGTTGACCGGTGGCGGGATCAACACATATTTGAGCGGAGATGGTGAGTATCGTTTTAATTAATTCATCGTCGTCAACCGCTTTGCTTTGCTTTGCAAAGCGTCGAGCCGATGAATAGAAAGATTTTTTATGAGTGATTACGCGATTGAGATTTCCAATCTTAGCAAAACATACCAAGCGTCCGGCAAGGCCGCCGCCAAGACGGCCTTGAATGATGTCAGCCTAACGATTCCCAAAGGATCGATCTATGGTCTACTTGGCCCGAACGGTGCAGGCAAATCTACGCTCATTAATATTATGGCTGGTTTGGTAGTGAAAACATCCGGCACCGTGAAATTGTGGGACCGCGATATCGATCGTGAACCAGAAAACGCTAAGGCCGCGATCGGTATCGTGCCGCAAGAAATTAATTACGATCCGTTTTTTTCACCGCGTAGATTGCTCGACATTCAAGCAGGTATGTATGGTGTGCCGAAGAGTGAGCGCAGAAGTATAGAGCTACTTGATCTGGTTGGTTTGAAGGATAAGGCAGATGCCTACACGCGCTCGCTGTCCGGCGGTATGAAGCGAAGATTGCTGTTGGCAAAGGCTTTGGTTCATACACCGCCGATTTTAGTGCTCGATGAACCGACGGCCGGTGTTGACGTCGAATTGCGACAGATGTTGTGGGAGCGCGTTCGTATGCTGAATGAGCGCGGCGTCACGATTTTGCTGACCACTCACTATCTGGAAGAGGCGGAAGAACTATGCGATAAGATAGCCATCATCAATCACGGAAAAATTATCGTGAATGAAGACAAACGCGCATTGGTCGGGCGTTTAGACAACAAGGAAATTGTTTTCACGTTGGATCGCGAAGTTTCTGCACTTCCTGCAGGATTTGAGCATCTTAATGCGAGCATGGAAGATTCACGTCGCCTGCGCGTTCGTTATTCGGGTAAGGATATGAATGCAGGACAGTTGATTGAAACCGTGCAGCGCGCTGGATTTGGCATTGCAGATATCACGACCGATCAAAGCAATCTGGAAGATGTGTTCCTTCAACTCACCCGATAAACAGATATGGACGGGATGGGTCTAAAAGGCTAATACTGCGGCTTACGCAGCCGTAGCTCAGCTGGATAGAGCGTTGCCCTCCGAAGGCAGAGGTCATGAGTTCGAATCTCATCGGTTGCGCCATTTTCTTTAAATATTCCAATTCGATACGATTTTACTAGGAATATGTTCCCTTTTTGTTCTATAATGCTGTCTGTGACGGGCGTATTGCGCCCGCAATTCCAATTTTTAAGGCCCTCCGCCATCTGGAGGGCTTTTTTGTTTTCAAAAGGAAAAACCATGAGCAGCTTAGGACTTGAATTCGGCATAGGCGGAAAGAACCCACTGGCGAATGCCATTATCGCTCCACTTCGTACCATCGTCACACAAAATCGTTGTTTTGTTTCATCCGAAACACGTACACGCGATAGACAAAATTTCCGTTGGATGTTTGTGTTGGCGCGGGATTGCACGCATGGCATCGTCATTTCCAACAATAACTGGCGATCCGAAAATGCCGGTGAGACCAACAACCCCAACGCTATCAAGATTGAGAGTATGTCGTTTCAGGACAATAGCTCGCAATCAGTGCCGGTTTATTTTGCAGGGGTCAGGTCGAAAACACTCGCTGCTGGTGATTACGATGTGCAATCGGATTTGATTCTGCCTTCCATGTTTGGTCTTTCAAAATTTTCAGCAGGAGAGATTTATTGGGTAAAAGGGACGATTTCCTTAACCAGCACATCGCATCAGATACCGTATCCGGATTTGAATAAGTCGGAGCAGACCGGCGCGCAAGTTGATTGGTACAATGTGGCAGATACAACTTCGTCATCCGTCGATAGCTGGGGTGCGTTTACCTACACCGGTACTGCCGTGCAGGCCAGAAGCAACGGATATTGCCCGATCGTGCTAGGCCATCCCGATGTCGATAATTTTAGTGTTTTTGTGACCGGGGATAGTATCGGTGCGGGCTCCGGCGCGACCACCACGACACAGGCCAATGGCCGTGGATCTATTCAATGGATGACACACAACGGATCAAATGCTGGCCCCTTTATTCCGATGATCAATTTTTGTAGATCCGGCAATGGCACCGCGCAGGTGCAAACCAAGGCGAAACATTATGTTCGTTATGCGCGTGTTGCCGTGAACCAGCACATCACGAATGATCTTGGTTCCAACGATCCCACCGTGTCGGCAACCGTTCTGACGAACCTTAAATCCACCTATGGCAGTTTCTGGCAATCGCTAAAAGATGCCGGAGCGGAAAAAGTTATTCAATGCTATCGCATTCCACGTACAAGTTCTTCGAATAGTTGGTCGAATAGTGCAGGGCAGGTATGGAATAACACGACAGGATCAATCAGTTACGCAAGGTGTGGTACCGACGGCGTTGGCGAGCAATTCAATGATTGGTTGGAAACCAAGGTCAGCGATGGAACTTTGGCCATTACTATTCCGTTTGATAATATCAGGGATGCAACGGAAGACGAAAAATGGCTTACCAACGGTACCAACAATTATCCTACTGCCGATGGAACGCATCCATCCCAAGCCATTCATATCATCATGGGCGCGGAAGGAAGAGCGAAGTTATTGGCTGTTGCGGCTTTAATGTAGGATTTAAAAGATAAAATGCGATCATAAAGTAATTTTTTGATAATCAGTTTTTTTCATATATTGAGGCATTTATCTTTGACCACAGGATTCATTGCTTTATCATAGATAGGTAGAGAAAATTTAAGGAATTTTGAATGGCCGTACAACACGACCTTCCATTGGTATCCACCATCGCCGTAGGCCTTTCCGTTGCCTTTATTTTGGGCCTCATTGCTACGAAATTACGTGTTCCTCCGATTGTCGGATATCTTCTGGCGGGTATCGTTATAGGCCCTTTCACGCCCGGCATGGTCGCCGATATTTCCATCGCCAATGAATTGTCCGAAATTGGGATCGTCCTTCTTATGTTCGGCGTAGGCCTACATTTCTCCTTAAAAGATTTGATGGAGGTAAAACGCATTGCTGTTCCCGGCGCGCTTTTCCAAATGGCTTCTGCCATGAGCATGGGCGTCGGCATGGGCTATCTTCTTGGCTGGTCTTTACCGGCGGGGATGTTGTTCGGCCTTGCACTATCCGTTGCCAGTACGGTTGTATTGCTGCGCTCGCTTGAAGAGCATCATTTGATGGAATCGACGAGCGGACAAATCGCGATCGGTTGGTTGATCGTTGAGGATTTGGCTATGATCCTTGCGCTTGTTATGATTCCGGCTCTTGCAATGGGCGGCGGTGAAGATTCCAACGGTCATTCCCCGCTCATGCAGCTTGCTGTAGCGGTAGTCAAAATCGGTATGTTCGTGGCGATCATGCTGATCGGCGGTAAGCGTTTCTTGCCTTGGGTTTTAACGGTTGTTACCAAAACAAAATCGCGTGAACTATTCACGCTGGCGGTGTTTGCGGTTGCGGTCGGTATTGCGTTTGGCGCATCCAAACTATTCGGTGTTTCTTTGGCTCTTGGTGCTTTCTTTGCGGGAATGATGATCCGTGAATCGGATATGAACCACGAAGTTGCCGATCGTGCGTTACCTTTTCAAGATGCTTTCGCCGTTCTATTTTTTGTGGCTGTTGGAATGTTGTTTAATCCCAATGTTCTGATCGAACAGCCATTAAATGTTTTTCTAGTTGTTTTAATCATCGTCATCGGGAAATCGCTGGCCGCATTTCTTTTGGTCATGCTTCTCGGATACCCTTTGAAAACCGGTTTGATTGTTTCAGCGGGCCTTGCTCAGATCGGAGAGTTCTCATTCATTCTGGTCGGCCTTGGCGTGATGTACAACATCTTGCCAGAAGAGGGGCAGGACCTCGTGCTTGCGGGCGCCTTATGTTCTATCGCTATCAATCCACTTCTATTCTGGGGCGTACATGGGCTTTACAAGATTGCAGCGAAATCGCCACGCTTTTCCAATGCATTCGATCTTAGAGAAACCAATCTAGCCCATTTGGAAAACGAAGAGCGTGCAAATTTGCGCGATCTGGTTATCGTGGCTGGATATGGCAAGATTGGTCGTCAGGTCTGTGAGAATATTCAATCTGCCCATATTGATTTTGTGATCATCGATGCCAACCGAGAGCGCGTGGAATTTTTACGCGAGATCGGCTATCACGCAATTACAGGCGATGCCACCCATGCGGAAACATTGCGCGAAGCGGCAATCGAGAAGGCGTCAGCCATTGTTGTGGCGGTGCCGGACTCTTTTGAGGGGCGGCGTATCGTAGATGCGGCACGATCCGTAAAGCCAAATATCAGAATTATCGTGCGAGCACACAATGATGAGGAAATTCATTATTTCCAAGAACAGAAAGTTGATTTTGTGACAACTGGCCCGCGCGAAATGGGCCGTGCCATCATTCATTATCTGGAAAGTATGCGCAGCGGTATCGTGCCGCTAAACAAGGTTGATTTTTAAGCCTGAGGTTTAAGATCGAATTTTTTAAGGACGTCTTTTTGGCGTTTTTCGAGTGCCCCCAGATCGAAATCTGAAATCATCTCGTTGAACACTCGATACCAGTTTATCTCTGCCTTCAAATGCAAGAAGACGGAACCAAGGCCCAGCGCAGCGCGATCCATAAAGACAAATTCCCGCGGGATGGAAACACCACCGCCTGACTTGCTTGCTTCACGCAATCTTTCATGAACTTTTTGCGCGGTTTCACGTCCGAATATACCGTTTGTCACTTCTATTCTGGGGCGTACATGGGCTTTACAAGATTGCAGCGAAATCGCCACGCTTTTCCAATGCATTCGATCTTAGAGAAACCAATCTAGCCCATTTGGAAAACGAAGAGCGTGCAAATTTGCGCGATCTGGTTATCGTGGCTGGATATGGCAAGATTGGTCGTCAGGTCTGTGAGAATATTCAATCTGCCCATATTGATTTTGTGATCATCGATGCCAACCGAGAGCGCGTGGAATTTTTACGCGAGATCGGCTATCACGCAATTACAGGCGATGCCACCCATGCGGAAACATTGCGCGAAGCGGCAATCGAGAAGGCGTCAGCCATTGTTGTGGCGGTGCCGGACTCTTTTGAGGGGCGGCGTATCGTAGATGCGGCACGATCCGTAAAGCCAAATATCAGAATTATCGTGCGAGCACACAATGATGAGGAAATTCATTATTTCCAAGAACAGAAAGTTGATTTTGTGACAACTGGCCCGCGCGAAATGGGCCGTGCCATCATTCATTATCTGGAAAGTATGCGCAGCGGTATCGTGCCGCTAAACAAGGTTGATTTTTAAGCCTGAGGTTTAAGATCGAATTTTTTAAGGACGTCTTTTTGGCGTTTTTCGAGTGCCCCCAGATCGAAATCTGAAATCATCTCGTTGAACACTCGATACCAGTTTATCTCTGCCTTCAAATGCAAGAAGACGGAACCAAGGCCCAGCGCAGCGCGATCCATAAAGACAAATTCCCGCGGGATGGAAACACCACCGCCTGACTTGCTTGCTTCACGCAATCTTTCATGAACTTTTTGCGCGGTTTCACGTCCGAATATACCGTTTGTCACTTCGCCGATGGGACGGACTTTGTCTTCCATTAATGGCGCGTATAAAAAGCGTGCCCAGATATTGAGGGTTTCTATCTGGTCTTTTGATAGGTTTTTGAAACCCCATGTTTCGTAAGCGTGGACCGATCTGGCAAGGTCATTTTCCATGAGAGAATGATAAAGATCGATCACGCCGCCAACGAATTTGGGTGGGAAGATACGCACGCAACCGAAATCGAGTAGGTTGATGGAATGATCTTTTCTTACAGAATAATTACCCAGATGTGGGTCGCCGTGAATGATCCCATAGTAATAAAGCGGAACGTACCATGCGCGGAACATATTCATCGCGATCTTGTTGCGCTCTTCAGCAGGTGCGCCGACAAAGTTTAGTATTTTTTCACCATCCAGCCATGTGCTGGTGAGCAGACGATCTGTCGATAGTTCAGGAATAACTTCTGGTACGTGCACGCCTTTTTCATCTTTCAAAAGATGTGCATAAAGCTTGCAGTGGCGGGCTTCGAGGTCATAATCCAGCTCTTCATATAGGCGTGCCGACAATTCTTCATGAATATATTTTGTTTGAATCGCCTTATCGTATCGCTCAAAAATAGAGAAAATGATTTTGAGTTGGTTTAGGTCTGCGGCAATGGCCGATTGCATATCGGGATATTGAAGTTTGCAGGCAATTTTTTGTCCGTCATGTGTAACCGCGCGGTGGACTTGGCCAAGGCTTGCGGCAGCGGCGGCTTCTTTTTCAAAGCTTTTGAATTTTGTTTCCCAATCGGGGCCTAGCTCCGATTTCATCCGGCGTTTGACGAAGGGCCAGCCCATCGGCGGTGCGTTGGATTGCAATTGTTGGAAATCATTTGCGTATTCAGCAGGTAGGGCCTCAGGGATTGTCGCCAGAATTTGTCCGACCTTCATCAGTGGGCCTTTGAGATTACCCAATGCGGCGGTAAGTTGCGCCGCGTGTTCACCGCGTTCTATCTTGATACCAAAATATTTCTCGCCGGCCATGCGGGCGGCGAGGCCAGCCATGGTTCCACCGACGCGTCCGTAACGCATCAATTGGCCGCCAAGGGATGTGCCTTCTTTTTTACCGCTCATGTGCCAGAGAATTGGCGTTTGTAGGCCAAAAGTCCAGCCTTTTCTTGGCCAAATTGGCGGTTTATAGTGATGGGAATGAATGCCCCGAATGCCCATATAAAAGATAAAATTCTGCTGGCTGCCTTGCCGGATGTGCCGTTCGATGGGTGGACAGAAGTCTGTCTGGAAAATGCCGCGCAAAAGGCAGGGTATGATGTCACTATGGCGCGTTCGGTATTCCCGAGAGGAGTGATTGATGCAGCCGCACATTTATCTGGTTGGGCAAATAGTAAGATGCTCGATGCTCTTAAGAATGTTGATCTTTCTTCGTTGAAAATTAGGGAGCGTATTGCCTTGGCCGTGCGTACAAGGCTCGATGTTCTCGAAGATTATAAAGAGGCTGAGCGCCTCGCGCTTTCTTTGTGGGCTCGGCCTTTGCGTAAATTCGAAGCTGCGAAGCTGGTTTGGGTAACGGCGGATGTTATCTGGAATTGGGCAGGCGATACGTCGACCGATTATAATTATTATACCAAGCGTGCTCTTTTGAGCGGCGTTATCACTTCGACCACCTTGTTCTGGCTGACGGATAACTCCAAAGACAGTTACGAAACATCGGCTTTCCTCGATCGGCGCATAGAAAACGTGATGTCGATTGGAAAGATTGTCGGAAAGATGAAAGCGGCATAGAATAGAGCCATGAGAAATTTCCTTACCATGAATTTTTTCTTGATGTTGATGGCGGCCGCTTTGGTTTGCTTTATCGGTGTGTTCGTCTATGCGATACGAACCGAGACAAACAATGTTGCGCCCACTAGCATGGTGACCCCATTTGGAAATTCATCGGGGAAAGCGATTGTATCGGCGAGTGCAGGGGAGAGCGGAAAACTATCCGTTGCCAATCTAGGCGCTTCTGAAATCGGCCAGAAGATGGTCGATATCATCGCGGAATCTCTGACATTCAACAAACAATCGCTCAATGCGAACACGACAGCGGTGCAAAAATATTTCACCCAAAGCGGATATGAACAATACCGCCAGTTTTTGGATACCTCTGGTATCATCCAGACAGTTTCCACGCAGGATTTGCAATCGGGTGTTTATGCCGAGCAAAATCCAATGGAGTTGAACAAGGGCGTCGCGGGCGGAGCCTATAAATGGTATTTCGAGGTGCCTGTGACCATCAGCTTTACCCCTCGTGGTGCGGAAACGTACCGGAACGGGGAAACAACGGCCCAAAACCGCCGTGTTTTGCTCCGTCTTCAATTTACCCGCGTGAACGATCCGCAAGATCCCGATGCTGTGCGTATCGAAATATGGCAGGCACTGGCGGCTCGAAAATAGGGCTGGATAGATGATTTTATCATCTTTACGCCAAGTCTCTCCGGTTCTATAAAATTCTTCTCACACCAACATTAGAATAAAGGCGTTTATCATGGCTGATAAAAACGTGGCGGAATTCCGCAACAAGCAAGAAACCATCACACAAGACAATGGCAGCGTTTCAGGCCAGCGTTTGAAGGCTTTCATCGAACGTATCGAGCGTTTGGAAGAAGAAAAAGGTGCGCTGGGCGATGACATCAAGGACATCTATGCCGAATGTAAGGGCGTTGGTTTCGACGTGAAAATCGTCCGCAAAGTAATCCGTCTTCGCAAAATGGACGTTGAAAAGCGCCGCGAAGAGGAAGAATTGCTCGAGCTATATAAATCCGCTATCGGATTGGAATAATTGAATAATTTGGCTTTAACGAAGCCCTAAGCCTTTTTCTGTATCATAGCCCCGAATACACAATTCGGGGCTTTGTTATGGGGAACACGGTCAATCTGCAAGACATCATGAATGATGTCGCGCGCGCTTTAGATAGTGCCGTGGCTGCGGATTTTGTACCTTCAAATCCTGCGTCTGAGTTTGATGCGTTTTTGCGCCTAGATCCACTTCTGGCTTCTCTCAACAAAGAATATTTGGATGCCGCGCAGATTAGAAAACAGGCGCAGCATGATTTCGGCATGGATGATGCGATGACGGAAATCGCGATGCTCACCGAGGATTCCGCATGGTGCGCCGTTCAGACACGTTATATCGAATTGCTCGCCGACAATGCGCTTCGTTCCCAAGCGAACATGATGGTTCAAGAAGCTTTCCATGTGGAAAGAAAAGCACGCGCGAAAATACGTGAAAAAGAAATTCGTGAGACGATGGAAAAAATGCAGTACATCGCCGCTTTAGAAGATAGCAAGAAAAAGAAAGACCCAAGCGCATGGTGGATATTCTTGTTGTACTACGTCATGCAAATGCAGGATTTCCGCCTGCCGCAAACAACCCACCAATTTAACAGGCTTGCGGCTTAACCTGCTTTACGTCCCTCGATCAGATTTTCGACGACGGCTGGGTCTGCCAATGTGCTGGTGTCACCTAAAGTGTCGAATTCTTCCGCCGCGATTTTGCGCAAGATGCGGCGCATAATTTTCCCCGAACGTGTTTTCGGCAATCCCGGTGCCCATTGGATAATATCCGGTGAGGCGATGGGGCCAATCACTTTGCGAACGCTTGCGATGATGGCTTTCTTGGTTTCATCGTTAGCCGTCGCGCCTTCTTTCAACGTGACATAGGCATAAATGCCCTGACCCTTGATATCGTGAGGGAAGCCAACGACGGCACTTTCGGCGACATGATCCTCAAGGTTTATAGCACTTTCGATTTCAGCGGTGCCAAGGCGGTGACCTGAAACGTTGATCACATCGTCCATGCGTCCTGTGATCCAGTAATATCCGTCTTCGTCGCGGCGCGCACCATCACCCGTGAAATATTTTCCTTTGAAAGTTGAGAAGTAGGTTTGTTCGAAACGCTCGTGATCTCCAAACACAGTGCGCATTTGCCCGGGCCAGCTATCGGCGATGCAAAGCGCACCCTCGGTTGCCCCTTCTAAAATATTTCCGTTGGTGTCCACAATTTCAGGTATGACTCCAAAGAAAGGAAGCGTGGCCGAACCCGGTTTGGTTTTTACGGCATTTGGCAGAGGCAGAATTAAATGCCCACCAGTTTCCGTTTGCCACCATGTATCGACGATCGGGCAACGCCCATCACCGACGACATCGTTATACCAGTTCCAT
>CAYYPX010000051.1:0-10131 GCA_964473655.1 uncultured Micavibrio sp. | reverse complement strand
TTTCTAAGAAAACAACAAAGATTGATGTTTATTTATCTGGAACAATTGAAGAAAAACAATTTTGATGTTTTTTCGGTAAAATTTCAGCGTGAACCGGCATTTCTAGCGCTTCGTCTTTTGTTATCGTGATATCTGAAACAATTCCTAATCAGGATTGTGTAATAAACGCAATGTATGCCCCTTAGTTGCTTAAGAATAATAGGTCATCAAGACTGATTGTTTCGAAATTGAAATTGGTGTGACCCGCGGGTCAAATCATCACGCGGCTTTGAGTTGCTTGAACTGTTCCAGCCAGTTGTCGATGTCACCGAGAGCACGAATCGCCATGGCTTTCTTACGCTCGCGGCCTTTCTCTTTGCCTTTGACCCCTACAGGATCGGCGATTGGTGGGAAGAGGCCGAAGTTCACATTCATTGGCTGGAATGTGTCGGCGTTTCCACCGCCTGTGATGTGCGAAAGGATCGATCCCATGGCTGTTGTTGCGGGTGGCGCGGAGATAATGTTTCCAAGTCTTTCTGCTGCAGCAAAACGTCCGGCCATGATGCCGACGGCGGCGGATTCAACATAGCCTTCGCAGCCCGTAATCTGGCCTGCGAAACGAATTCGCGGCATGGCTTTCATTTGTAGTTCACCATTCAAAAGGCGTGGAGAATTGATGAACGTGTTCCGGTGCAATCCGCCCAGACGCGCGAATTCGGCCTGCCCCAAACCGGGGATCAGGCGGAAGACGCGTGTCTGCTCCGCATACTTCATCTTGGTCTGGAAGCCGACCATGTTGTAGAGCGTGCCGAGCGCATTGTCTTGGCGTAACTGCATCACGGCATAGGCGCGTTGACCCGTTTTAGGGTTCGTGAGGCCAACGGGTTTCATCGGGCCAAAGCGTAGCGTATCTACGCCGCGACTTGCCATGACCTCTACTGGCATACAGCCTTCGAAATAGGGTGTGTTGGTTTCCCATTCCTTGAATTCGGTTTTTTCGGATGTCAAAAGTTCTTGGACAAACAATAGGTACTCTTCTTTTGTGAAGGGACAATTGATGTAGTCGGAGCCTGTGCCTGCGGGGCCGGATTTATCGTAGCGGGACTGCATCCACGCAATATCGAAGTCGATCGAGTCCTTATGGACGATCGGGGCGATGGCATCGAAGAAGGCGAGCTGTTCTTCACCGCCGATCTCGCGGATACGTGTGGCAAGTTCGGTAGAGGTCAATGGGCCGGTTGCGATGATCACGTTGTCCCATTCTTCGGGCGGGAATTCAACGTGACCGCGCTCGATGGTGATGAGCGGGTGACTCGTGAGCTTTGCTGTAACGCCTTGGGAAAACACATCGCGGTCAACGGCCAGTGCGCCGCCTGCCGGCACGGCGGCCTTGGCACCCTCTGACATGATGATGGAGTCGCATCTGCGCATCTCTTCATGCAAAAGACCGACCGCATTGTAATGCACGTCATCGGAGCGGAATGAGTTGGAGCAAACCAGTTCAGCGCAGCCTTCGGTCTTGTGTGCGTCCGTCATGCGGACGGGGCGCATTTCATGAAGGATAACGGGCACGCCCATTTGGGCGATTTGCCATGCGGCCTCAGATCCGGCAAGGCCAGCTCCGATAATATGAATGGGTTTCAAGCTCATGCTGGGTTTATCTCAGCTTTTGAGCGAAAAATCCAGCATGGAAAACCAAGTAAATTCAGAGTGCTAACTTATCCCAAACAACCGTATCGAAAATGCGGATGGCCGTATCGGAATTTTGGCGCGTGGAGCATCAGGTGATTATTCTGTGAACTCTTCCAGCTCTGGAATGCGGGAAAAGGCGATCTTGGTACCGACGAATCCGGAGAGTGTTTTTGGAATAAGGCCAAGAGATACAGCGTCCTTGTGGTATTTGCGGTTTAGTTTTTCGACGGCATCGGAAAGCGATTCACGTTTCGACAGAACTTTTCGCGATTCTTCGATGCCCGCACTAAACAAATCATCGGTAATCGCGCCATCGACTTGCAGGTGGGTGAGCGTCACCGAAACCTTTTTAAAGATCATGCGGGCGGGCATATGTTCGGGCGCACGGCCAAAACATTCCATTGTCATGGCCGCCCATAAATCATCCAAATGCTGCATGAATGTAAAGAAATCATGCGCAGCAAAAAACTTTACGCTGGCCTCCCAGCGATGACCATTGACCGTGCGAATTGCCAACGAAAGCGCGCCTGCGTGAAAGTTTTTGCGCCGCATACGCATGGTCGCCTTGAACAATAAACGCCGCGTCATCACCCGCGCTTTTTCTGGCACACGCATTTCCGGATCGAGCATACGGGAGTGGCCGAACATACAAGAATTGGTTTCTTGATGCGGCACATCATAGCCGCGCAGCCAGTACCAGAATTTCTCGCCGCCGACGCTGCCCCAGATGTTCCGCGCGCGTTTGGGGTCAAGGTACCAGAGCTGTTCTATGGTTGTGATGCCAGCCTTATAGAGCCGCTCTTCCATGCGCACATTGATGCCCGGCAAATCGCGCAAAGATAGTTTAAGGAGTGGGCCGGGCAGATCTTCGGGACGGAGCAGAACCAGCCCGTTCGGTTTTTTCATATCGGTTGCAACTTTGGCCAAAAAAGAATTGGGCGCGATGCCGATGGAGCAATTGATGTTGGAGCCGACATCTTTCCAGATTTGCTCCTTGATGCCCTGTGCGATGCGTGTGGCGTTCTCCGGTTGCTTTTCCCGTCCGATCAGATCGCAATGGAATTCATCGATCGACCATTCCTTGGTGATGGGGATGTGCTTCCACACGGCCTCATGAATGCGTTCTTTGTAGCGGACGTATCGTTCATGGTCGGCCAGCACACAGATGAGATGCGGGCACATTTGTTTGGCCTCGAATATTTTGGTGCCTGTGCGGATGCCGTAGGCTTTGGCTTCGTATGATGCCGCGATGGCGCAGGTGGCGTCCGTCATCATCGGCACGACGGCAATCGGCTTGCCGCGTAGCTTTGGATTTTCATTTTGCTCCACGCTGGCGAAATAGCTGTTGAGATCAAGAAAGAGGGTGCTCAATCCTGATTGTTCCGGTGTGGTGAATGCCATGATTTATGTTCCCGTTTTGTTCTTTTTAGGTTAAGCGAGAACAAAATGCAAGAGCATCGTTATTTCAAGGGAAAACCCGCAATCCGCCAAGGGCGGCTAGGTCATAGGGTAGGATGGTCTGGTTGAGTGGATCTTGGGGATAGGCCATGCCGTCAAACTGTAGCAGCACGTTATGATCAGACTGATCGTTGCCCGTTAGGCGCACGCCAATATCTTCCCAGCCGTTGGTTCTGGTGGACCCTATCACGAGAGGGCCACGAATTTTGGACGTTTCAGAAACAAGACGGAAGCCGCCATCGGCAGGTTCGAACACAGCGAGCGTGCAGCCGCCCCAACTGCACCAATGACTGTGCGGAAGGCTAAACAACACCAGACCTTCACGCACGCCATCGCCGTTCAAATCGCGGCGTACATATTCGTATTGCGAATTTTTCGGGCCTTTGTTTTGCGTCAGGAAATCTTGTACGGCGGCATGAAGAATGGCGTCGGAAGGATCGGATGAAACATCTTGCGGGTTCGACAACGCCAACTCGTCACCGCCTGTGCTGCTACAAGCCGCAAGGTAGGGGAGAGTCAGCGTTGCCAGAATGGCAAGAATGATTTTGCTATTCACAATAACCCGGAAAAAAGAAAAGGAACTGAATGAAACCTGAGGATACGTCGCGATACACAGGGAACTAAATTCAATGTGCTATGAGTCGGCTTTTTCAGGGGTGGCTTATTTGGAGTTATCCACAGGGCCTATAGCCCGCTTTTCGGAACATAAGTGCAAGTGGTCATGGAATTGTCGGAGCGCGTGATGAGCGCGTCGATCCCCTTGTTCCAATAGCTGATGGAGCTATTTGCGTATTTGACGCCAGAGGCGGTTTCGACGCGGTTCAGATCATAGGCTTTGTCTTCGAACACGAGCTTGGCTTCGGTGGGGGAGTAAAGCGTAATGGCGGCCGGAACATCGCCCGTGCAGGACATACGCTGCGCCGTCACGACGGGCGATTTCTTATAGCCCGTTTCGCACGCCGTTAAGGCAAGGCACATCATGATAGGCAGGGCGGCAAATTTCTTCATGGTCTAATCTCTCCAACGGAGCTTAGGTTCGCGCGCGGCGCGCACTTCGTCAAGGCGCTTTGCCGGAGTGCTCTGTGGATAAGCATGAAACTTATCCACATCCCCCGCACGGATATCTTCGGCTATCTTTTTCATCACGGTGATGAAACGATCGAGTGAATCCTTGCTCTCAGTTTCGGTAGGTTCGATCAGCATCGCCCCTTGGACCACCAGCGGGAAATACACCGTCATCGGATGGAAGCCATGTTCGACAAGGGCTTTGGCGATGTCGAGCGTGGTCACGCCGGATTCTTTTTGCGTTTTATCGGTGAGAAGGCATTCATGCATGCACGGCCCTTCGAACGGTACGTGATAATCGGCTTTCAATTGCGCGAGAATGTAATTGGCGTTGAGAACGGCGTCTTCGGACACCTGACGCAATCCATCTGCGCCATGGCTCATCATATAGGTGAGAGCACGTACGTGCATTCCGAATTGTCCGGCAAAGCCTTTGATGCGACCGCAATTAGTTTTACGATCATTTTCGCCTTCGAGGCGGTAGGTGCCATTTTCTTCGAGTACGATTGGTTTTGGAACGTAGGGCGCGAGCTCGCTGGTGACACAAATCGGGCCGGAACCGGGGCCGCCGCCGCCATGCGGGGTCGAGAAAGTCTTGTGCAGATTGATATGCATGACATCGACACCAAAATCGGCGGGACGAATTTTTCCGACCAATGCGTTGAAGTTTGCGCCGTCGCAATAGAAATAACCACCAACGGCATGGAGAAGTTTTGAGACTTCTTGTATTTCGCGCTCAAACAATCCGCACGTGTTCGGGTTTGTCACCATCATGCCGGCAACGTCTTTGCCATCGCCAAGTGCTTCTCTGAATGCTTCGACGGTCAGGCGACCATTCTCTCGCGTGGGGATCACGCGGATTTGGAATCCGCACATAGCGGCCGTGGCGGGGTTTGTTCCATGCGCAGAATCCGGCACGAGGATAACTTTCTTATCCTTGTTGCCTTTGAGTTCATGCGCGCGGGCGATGGTCATGAGGCCTGCGAGTTCGCCATGCGCTCCGGCAGCAGGCGTCAAACACACACCGGGAAGGCCGGTGAGCTCCCCCAGCCATTGCTGAAGTTCAAACATCACTTTCAACGCGCCCTGAACGGTTGAGGCAGGCTGCAACGGATGAGCCAAAGCGAAACCCGGAAAGCGTGCAATCTTTTCATTCAGGCGTGGATTGTGCTTCATCGTGCACGATCCCAGCGGGAAGAAGCCAGAATCGATGGAATAGTTTTTCGTCGAAAGGCGAACGAAGTGCCGAACGACTTGCGGTTCGCTCACTTGCGGAAGGCCGATTTTATCGCGTGCGACCTGACCCGTGCGGAGCTTGGTGCCTTTGGGGGTTAGTAAATCAACGCCCGAATGATCTGCGCGGTGTTTTTCCCAGAGCAGGTTTTCCTGATAATTAAGGCCGCGGTTTAAATCAGTCACTTGTTTGTTTCCATCATCATTCGCGGGTTGTTTCTTGGCGGAGCTGGTCATGCAGCTCCTTTCAGCGCGGAAGTGAGCGCGGCGATATCTTCATCCGTCGTCATTTCCGTTGCGGCGATGACGAGTTTGTCTTTTCCCTGCGCGTAGCCGGCAATGATGCCTTTTTGTGCGAGCGTTTCGACAATCTTGTCCGCATTTAGCAATGTGATGGTCAATTCATTAAAGAAGCTTTTGTTCTCCAGTTTAAAACCGGCTTTTTCGAGCGCATCGGCGAGGGCGCAGGCGCGTTCGTGGTTCAATCGCGCCAGTGTTTTAAAGCCGTCTTCACCAAGCAATGCCATGTGAACGGTAAAGGCGAGGGCGCACAGGCCTTGATTGGTGCAAATGTTCGACGTCGCTTTTTCACGACGAATATGTTGTTCGCGTGTCGAAAGTGTCAGAACGAAACCGCGATTGCCATCGGCATCGACCGTTTCACCGCAAAGGCGTCCGGGCATTTGTCGCAAATATTGTTCGCGGCAGGCAAAGAAACCCAAATGCGGGCCGCCGAACGACATAGCAAGGCCGATCGATTGCGCTTCGCCGCAGACTATGTCGGCTTCGACAGGGGCTGGCAAAAGTCCAAGTGACAGAATTTCATTGATCACGACGATCAGCAGCGCACCATTTTCATCGCATTTCTTGCGCCAATCGGCATAGGCATGAACGTTGCCAAAAAAGTCCGGCGATTGAACTATGACGCAAGCAGTTTTGTCATCGATCGTGCCATCATGGGATGCGTTGTCTACGCCGATATTTTTAAGGTAGGTATCCAACACTTCGCTGTAATGCGGGTGGATGGCAGAGCCGTATACGATCTTGCTACGCTTGGTAATGCGCATTGCCATCAAGGCAGCTTCGGCCATAGACGTTGCGCCATCATACATCGATGCGTTGGCGATATCTTGTCCGGTCAAAAGCGCGATGAAGCTTTGATATTCATAGATCGCTTGCAATGTGCCTTGCGCGATTTCAGGTTGGTATGGTGTGTATGCGGTCAGGAATTCGCTGCGCTGGATGATGTAATCCACAGTAGCAGGCACATGGTGGTAATAACACCCCGCACCCAGAAAGAACGGGCCTTTGCCCGCATGGTGGTTTTGGTTGGCGTAGCCGGATAGCTTACGTTCGATTTCCAACTCGCCCATATGCATTGGTAAATCGGCGAGGCCTTTCATAAAGGCAGATTTGGGAACGTCTTTGTAAAGCTCATCCACCGATGCAACGCCGATGGCTTGCAACATTTCTTTTCGGCTATCAGCGGTGAGCGGTAAATAACGCATATTACGATAGGCTTTCCGTGTATTTGGTGTAAGCGCCTTGATCCATCAATCCTTGCGCTTCGGATGGGTTGTCCATCTTCACTTTGACGATCCAGCCTTTGTTCAAATCTTCTTTGAGGTCGTCCAGATTGTTTTGAAGGTTGTCGTTCACGCCGACGATTTCACCGGACACAGGCGTATAGATTTCAGATGCGGCCTTTACCGATTCAACAACGGCGAAGTTTTCGCCTTTTTTGATTTTGCGGCCTGTTTCGGGAAGTTCGAGATAAACCAGATCGCCGAGCGCATGACGGGCGTAGGTTGTGATGCCGATCAATGCAACATCGCCTTCGACTTTGATCCATTCATGATCGTTGGTGTATTTCACGTCGCTCATTTGGAACTCCTTTTGGTTTTTGGTTGGACGAAGGGGAGCACGGCGATAACGCCTTTGATGTCCCGTCCGCGCACGCGCACCAGAACCTCGTCTCCTATCTTTCCAAGCTTGGTATCAATGTAGCCTTGGCCCACCGCTTCGTTCAAGGTGGGGGAGAAGCCGCCGGAGGTTAAGTCCCCAAGTTTTTGGCCCGAAAGTGTGAAGATTTCTGCACCTTCGCGGGCAATTCCTTTATCGGTCAGTTTGATGCCGAGGCGTTTACGTGGCGCGCCGTTTTCAAGGTGTTTTTTGATATGGGCATCGCCGACGTAACCGCTGCGGTCCTTGCCCATGACCCAAACGAGGTCCGCTTCCACCGGTGAAGTGTCGTCGTTGATGTCGTGGCCGTAAAGTGGATATCCCATTTCGAGCCGGAGCGAGTCACGGGCGGCGAGGCCAATGGGTTTAATGTCTTCATGTTTGAGAAGCTTGTCCCACAATCCAGCGGCGTCTTTTGTCGGCACGCTAATTTCGAAACCGTCTTCGCCGGTGTAACCAAGGCGGGAGATAAACAGGTCATCGCTGAACATGATGCGCATATAGCCTAGTGTTGATGCGTCAATTCCAAGGGCTTCGCGTAATACTTTCTCTGCCATCGGGCCTTGCAGGGCTATCAGTGCGCGGTCGTCCAGATGCTTGAATGTAACGCCATCGGGAAGGTTGCTCTGGATCCATGCAATGTCTTTGTCTTTGCAGCCCGCATTAATGACGGCGAAGAACTTGGTGTCGGACAGGCGCGTGATGATCAGGTCATCGACAATTCCACCTTTGGGGTTGGTAAGGACTGTGTATTTGGCAACGTTGGGACCGAGTTTGGAAATGGTAGATGGCGTTAACTTCTCCCATAGCTGGGCCGCGTTTTCCCCTTCGACTAGAACCTGTCCCATATGGGATACATCGAAGATTCCGGCGCGTTCCCGTGTCCAATTATGTTCGCCCAAAACGCCCAATTCATACTGGATGGGCATATCGTAACCCCCGAATTCGGCCATTTTGGCCTTTAGTGCGAGGTGGGAGGCGTGGAGAGGGGTGGTTTTCATGGTTCTTGCCTTTCGATACGGCCATCCTATATGGTTCTATAGGATTAGGAATTGAATTTAGAAGGAGAAACAGAAATGTCCAACGATACAAAAAAGCCTGAAGCAACCAAAGACCAAGACAAGGGCACCAACAAAGGCGGCCATGGCGGCGGATGCGGTTGCGGCCACAGCCACTAAGGCAACATAGAGATTACCGAAAACCCCGCCCACAAGGCGGGGTTTTGCTTTGGGAACCTTGAACCGCTTGCTGCGTTTGTGGGTGGTAGTTAATGGAGGTTATTATGACACACAAGAATAAGATGGTTCTGCTCGGCGTCGCTGGTGTTGCTTTGTTGATAGCGACAGCGGGTGCTAGTGCTTACATCGCGACACAGTTGGATAACGAGCCGACGCGTGTGATTAAGGAAGAGAAGATCACATGGAACGAGCGCAGAAATGAACCGCAGCGGCAACAAGTCGCTCAGAACGATTGCGATGATGCCAACATCGTTGGAGCGGCAATAGGTGCAGTTGGCGGCGGTTTGGTAGGTAACCAGATTGGTTCTGGTAGAGGCCAAGATCTTGCGACCATTGGCGGCGCGATCGGTGGAGGCTATTTGGGTAAGGAATATATACCGACGCGGAATGTGTTGTGCCCTTAATTTATTGCGGCGCGATGCTATTTAACAACAACATATCGTCGGCGACTTTGTTGTAGAGCAATCTGGTTCTGCCTTCTTCCCAGTTGGCGAGTGATTGGATGTGCTTGGCGAGTCCTTCGAAGTCGCGATGTTTCATGCTCTCTCTAGCATCTGCAAAGATTGAAAGTGATAGCGCGAGTTCGTTTAAGGGGGTGTTTTCCCAATCGCCCCTGATCATCGCATATGACCATATTTCGCTCGTCTCTTTATGGATTTTGCTTCTCTCATTGAACTCATGTGCAGCTTGCCGCACGGATTCAGATGCACCACGATAGGCATCTAGATTTTGGCGCAGTGTATCAAAGGAACGGAGGGCGGCGAAGAGTTCTAAGAAACGCAGAGCTTCCTCCGGATTTTCATGGTTTTTCAAAAGCATTTTGGCCGCCGTGTAATCGGCGGCTGGCTCATCCGCACCCATGCAATGTGCTATCTCATGATAAGTCATGAAGTCAGAAAATTCCTGATCAAAATTATCTTTAAGCTTAATAGTAACTGGGTGTTCTTTTGAGCCGATGAAGCCATCCACCCATTCCTCGTCCTGATGCGTCGTTGATAGATGCACTATCGAGCAATAAGGAGATGGGCCTGTTATTCTTTCCTGTCTTATTGCCTTCCCATCATGATTAATTCTTAAGGCGGAAGGTCCGGTCATGCCGAATATGGAGTAATGGAAAGGCGACGGTGTCTGCGGTTTGTGATGTATCTGAGTATAAAAGGCTGAAATCATCGTACTAGAAGTTTCAGCGGCATTGTGTCCAAATCCGTTATGTTCCAGATAATCCTGCATAAGCACCCGAGTATAGTCATCGTTAATGTCTACGCCATATGGTCTGTAGGCTGCCATGCCTTCGGCGTAGACCACGCTGATACGACTGCTTTCTCCGCGATCGTTGTTCACATCTATGATTTTGATTGTGTTATTCAGCGCGGCGAAGTCTTTGGATTGTTGGAGGGTAGCGCAGCTGCTGAGAACGGTGCTGCACGCAAAGGCGGCAGCAAGGCGAGTAATACGTGGTTTATCGAGTGTTTTTACAATCATTACCAAAGCCGTACTCATTAAC
>CAYYPX010000050.1:0-10197 GCA_964473655.1 uncultured Micavibrio sp. | reverse complement strand
CCGTGCCCGATCACGTCCAAGGCGACGTGACAATCAAGAACGAACAGCTGGATGATATGATTATCCTGCGCTCCGACGGCACGCCCGTCTATATGCTCGCTGTTGTGGTGGACGATCACGATATGGGCGTCACCCATGTCATTCGCGGTGATGATCATTTGAACAACACGTTTCGCCAAAATTTGATTTATGATGCGATGGGCTGGAAAAAACCGGAATACGGCCACCTCCCCCTCATCCTCGGCGAAGACGGATCAAAACTTTCCAAACGCAAAGGCGCCGCAAGCGTCGAAGAATATCGCGATATGGGATATTTGCCCGAAGCCATGCGAAATTATCTGCTGCGTTTGGGTTGGTCACACGGCGATGATGAAATCATTTCGGATAAACAGGCATTGGAATGGTTCAATCTGGAACACGTGGTGCGCTCTCCCGCGCGCTGGGACTTTGACAAGCTGAACCACCTGAACGCGCATTATATTAAAGAGGCCGATGACAATCGCCTTGGCGATTTAATCGCGCCATTCCTGAAAGACATCAAGATTGATGACACGGGCCGCAAACGCCTGCTCGCCATGATGCCGGAATTGAAATCCCGCGCGGTGACGTTGATCCAACTGGCCGAAGAAGGAGCGTTCTTGCTGAAATCGGTTCCACTCGATATCGTGCCCGAAGCGCAAAAGCATCTGGATGAAGATGGAAAACATGTCCTCTCCGCTCTCGCCACGCATTTGCAAGCTCTGGATATTTTTACGGCTGCGACGATTGAGGAAACCTGCCGCACATTGGCCAAAGATATGCGCGAAGGAAAATTGGGCAAGATCATGATGCCATTACGGGCTGCGCTAACGGGTCGTGACAAATCCCCATCCCTCTTTCACGCCGCAGAAATTCTGGGCAAAGATGAAACCATCGCCAGAATAAAATCGGTGGCCTGATGCGCTGGGATAATTTCCGAAGAAGCTCAAACATTTCCGATCGCCGTGGTATGGGTGTGAAAACAGTCGGCGGCGCGGGTGGAATTTTCGCTATGGCATTGCTCGTCTGGGCCTTGGGCGGAGATCCAACATCATTATTGATGGAAGGCGTCTCCCGCACCGTTCAACAATCTACATCGCGCCCGTCCGAACTTACCGAACAACAACAAACCGAACAGGCGGATTTCGCATCCGCCGTGTTGGGCTCAACCGAAGATGTCTGGGGCTCACTCGCGCAAAATTATCCCGCCCCGCAAATGGTGTTATACGCGGGTGCCACGGATACGGCCTGCGGCACAGGTCAAGCCGCGATGGGCCCGTTCTATTGCCCACTTGATCGCTCCGTCTATCTCGATCTCGATTTCTTTTATGATCTCGAACACAAATTAAAAGCCGAAGGTGATTTCGCCAAGGCATACGTCATCGCACACGAAGTCGGTCACCATATCCAAAACCTCCAAGGCTCCTTGGCGGGCCGCCGCACAAATGCGGAATCCGTGAAAACGGAATTACAGGCTGATTGCTATGCCGGCGTATGGGCGCATCACGTCAATGAATTTGGCGCGCTTGAACAAGGCGATCTGGAAGAAGCCATCCGCGCTGCCGGCCAAGTCGGTGATGACCGCCTACAAGAATCCCGCCAAGGATACGCCGTGCCGGATTCCTTCACCCATGGCTCCGCGGATCAACGCATGACTGCTTTTAAAAAGGGATTTGAGAGTGGAAGCCCGAAAGCTTGCAATTAAAAGAAGATAGAAAATGAAAATTGTCATTGCCTCCTTAAGTGAAATTAAAATCGCCGCTTGTAAGGAAGCATTCGGCGAAGCGGGTAATGTCTTTGTCGCTGTAAAAACAGAATCTCTTGTACCTGAACAACCACTTGGCGATGAAACCATTCTAGGCGCACATAACCGTATTATTCACGCTATGCGTCTTGCATCTGCCGCCGATATTTACCTCGCAATTGAAAATGGCCTTTTCTATGACCATGGAAAATATTTTGACCGGGCAGTTGTAGCCAAAGGTTTTAACAAGCCCGGCCTCCCAGTTACCTACGAATTCAGCAAGGCTGTAGAAGTCCCGACCATCGCCGTAGATGAAGCCCAACGGATCGGTTTTGAAAATACGACCGTGGGCAAGGTGTTAAAAGATTCCGGATTTACGCAACAACACGATGACCCGCATCTAACCCTCACAGGAATAAGTCGGAAAGATTACATCATCGAAGCATTACATAGGCTCAAGGCCTTTCGTGAACCAACACCTGAAGAAATGATCTCACCTGCCGGTCCCGCCTACGCCTGATTTTTCGCATTTTGCCATGCAACAATACGGAAACTCATGATTTATCAATATCTTGTAAATTGATCTTTAACCATTCGGGGCATATTCTTGTCGGGCAGAGTTCTCTAGCGTCCACACATTCATCGAACGGGAAACATCATGACCGAAGCCAAAAAAGCCGCCGAAGCCAACAATCAGAAATCATTCACCCTGACGAACGACGAAACGGGCAAAGCCGTCACGCTTCCCATTCTTTCGGGCACGATGGGGCCGGATGTCATCGACGTTCGCAAACTTTATGCGGAAACGGGCAATTTCACGTTCGACCCGAGCTATACCTCCACGGCTTCTTGTAAATCACGCATCACATTCATTGATGGCGACGAAGGCATTCTCGCCCACCGCGGTTACAACATCAAAGATCTCGCGCGCAATTCCACATACATGGAAGTCTGCTATCTGCTTTTGAATGGTGACCTACCAAATGAAACAGAACTCAAAGATTTTTCGAAATCCATCACCTATCACACGATGGTTCACGAACAGATGGTCAAATTCTTCCAAGGCTTCCGCCGCGATGCTCACCCGATGGCCGTTATGGTCGGCGTGGTCGGTGCACTGGCTGCGTTCTATCACGACTCTCTGGATATCTATGATCCGAAACAACGTGAAATCTCCGCACACCGCTTGATCGCAAAATTGCCGACGATTGCCGCCATGGCGTATAAATATTCGATCGGCCAGCCATTCATGTATCCGCGCAATGATCTGACATACGCTGAAAACTTCCTCTATCAATGTTTTGCAGTCCCGGCCGAACCGTACAAGGTATCGCCTGTATTGGCCAAAGCGATGGACCGTATTCTGATCTTGCACGCGGACCACGAACAAAACGCATCTACTTCCACGGTACGTATTGCCGGCTCTTCCCAAGCGAACCCGTTCGCCTGTATCGCGGCCGGTATCGCTTGCCTCTGGGGCCCTGCCCACGGCGGCGCAAACCAAGAAGTTCTCGAAATGCTTGCTGAAATTGGTTCTGCTGATCGCATTCCAGAATTCATCGCCAAGGCAAAAGACAAGAACGATCCATTCCGCCTGATGGGCTTTGGTCACCGTGTTTACAAAAACATGGACCCACGCGCCGACATCATGCGCGAGAGCTGCTACGAAGTTCTCGATGAATTGGGCTTGCACAACGAACCAACATTGAAACTCGCGATGGAACTGGAAAAGGCTGCACTCGCCGATCCATACTTCGCAGAACGCAAACTCTTCCCGAATGTCGACTTCTATTCCGGCATCATCTTGAAAGCCATGGGATTCCCGACCTCGATGTTTACGGTGCTATTCGCCGTATCGCGTACTGTCGGCTGGATTTCCCAATGGAAAGAAATGATTGAAGAACCGGAACTGCGTATCGGCCGCCCGCGCCAGCTTTACACTGGTCCGGCCATGCGCGAATACGTGGATATCAAGAAACGGAAATAACTGACGCGAAAGCGTCATCCCCGCGCAGGCGGGGATCCAGAAAAAAAATTGCACTAAAGCAACTATTCTGATACAGTCACAAAAGACGTGGGAAACCACGTCTTTTTTTATTTCAGGAACGATAAAACATATTCCGCCGCTTTTTGCGACGGCGTTTTTTCTTCGCCCCACCCAAGGCGATGTTTGATTCCTGCAAAATCTTTCTTCTGCTGAACAGGATTTTTATAAAGATCGAACGCCGTTTTGGCGATCAATTCTGGGCGCGCATTTTCTTGAATGAATTCCGGCACGATGGCTTTATCCGCCATGATATTGGCAAGGTGTGCGTATTTTACCTTTACCATTCGGCGGACAACAGCCGCCGTGATTGGGTTCATTTTATAGGCGATGACGTGTGGAACCTCGAGCGCAGCAAGCTCAAGCCCTACCGTGCCGGACACAGCCAAAGCAATATCAACAGATTTGAAAGCATTGTATTTATCTTGCGGTTCGGTCATCACGTGCACGGCACCGGGATATTCTTTCAACATCTGCATCACTTGCGATTTTACATGTGGCAGCGTTGGAATAACCAATGGCGGCGGTGCAGCGAACATATTGCCCAACAAAAGCGCGGCATCACGAAGTATAGGGCCAGTGCGTTTTAACTCGCCGCGACGACTGCCAAACATCACACCGACTACCGTTTCGGTCGGTGAAATCGCCACTTCTTCACGGAATAAATCACCGTTGGCGTTCATAGCATCGCGTTCAACCAATGGATGGCCTACGGCCTGCGCATTCAGTCCATGTTTTTGAAAATATTTCGGCTCGAAATCAAACAGGCAGATAAGACCATCGAGGAATTTCGAAATCTTTTCCGCACGTCCTTCACGCCACGCCCACACGGTCGGGGCAACATAATGAACCAGCTTCGGTGGGTTTGCCATTTCGCGCCGCACCGCTTTAGCCACACGGAAACTGAAATCCGGTGAATCGATCGTAACCACAACATCCGGCTTGGTTTGTTTGATATGGTTCACCGTCTGGCGAATGCGTGCATAGAGCGATGGTAATTTCGGCAAAACTTCTGCAACACCCATCACGGCAAGCTGCTCGTAGGAAAACAAAGATTGCAATCCCGCGCCGCGCATCAAATATCCGCCCACGCCACTGAAATGGCAGGCAGGATGCGCTTCTTTGAGCGCGTAAATCAGTTTTTCTCCGAGAAAGTCACCGGAAGGCTCTCCGGCGATTACACAGATATGGTCTCTCATGCCGCACTAATCCCGATCAGGAACAGGCCGCTTTGATTGGCGGCCTCGACGGTTTCTTCCAGATCGACGAGAAGTGCCGCACCCGATTCAACCGCCACACCATCATACCCTAAGGCGGCGCAGAGGTTAAGTGTGTCGGGACCGAGGGTGGGCATATCCAGCTTGCGGTCCTGCTGGGGCTTACAGCTTTTGACCAAAATCCCGCCCTTGTTGGTGCGGCGATAATCAACACAGCGGCGGATCAACTCGTCCGTGCCTTCCGCGCCTTCAACGCCTAACACCACGCCGTCTTGAATAATAACGGCCTGACCGATATCGAGCGCACCGATCGCTTTAGCAATTTTGAGACCTTCGGCGATATCCACCATTTGCGCTTTGGATGGCTTGACCTTGCCCAGCACACCATCCGGCACCAGCAATTCGCCCATAAGCTCGTGAATACCGTGCAGCGTAAAACCTTCCTTGCGCAATTCGGCGTGAATGGCGGAAAGCAGATTATCATCACCCATCACGCGCAAGCCTAGCTTGGCAAGAAAAGCCGCCGCATATAAATCGGGGCGCAAATCTTTTAAATGCGGACGTTTAATCGATCCGATCAGAACTAGATCGCAAATACCGCGCTCTTTGAACGTCTTGATCATGTGCCCGCCTGCGCCAAGCCACGAAACCTCATGTGCACGCGTCGCAAAACCCTCGGGTTTTTCTTGCCCCTCGAACACAAAAGTAAAAGTTTCGATATTTTTGGAATCGCAAAACTCAAGCAGTTTTTGCGGTAATTTTCCACCGCCAGCCACAATCCCGAGCTTGGATGGAACAGCCATGGGTGTTACGCGGCCTTGCTATCAAAACCGCAAAGACCGAACCGCTCGCGCGCTTTTGCAAATTCAATCACCTGCATAACGGCCTTATCGTTCTTATGCTCTTCGGCCAAAGCCTTGATACGCTCATCGAGCGTGCCTTCGCCATCGAACAATTGCTTGGTCACACGTTGCAAAATTTTGACCGTATCTTTTTCAAACCCGCCGCGCTCGAGGCCGATTAAATTCAAACCGGCCAGATGAGCGCGTTCGCCCTTCACACGGCCATACGGAATAACATCGCTCTCCACGCCGGACATCCCGCCGATCACAGCGAAAGAACCGATACGTACGAACTGGTGCACAGCCGCCAAACCGCCGATCATGACATTGTCTCCGACTTTGACATGGCCGCCGAGAGCTGCGCTATTTGCCATGATGACGCGATTACCGAGAATACAATCATGCGCAACATGCGTGCTTGGCATGAACAAGCAATTGTCGCCAACTTTAGTCAGCATGCCCCCAAATTCCGTTCCCGGATTCATCGTAACATATTCACGGATTTTATTATTTTTGCCTATTACGAGCTCTGAAGGTTCGCCCTTGTATTTCAAATCTGGCGTTTCCTGCCCGATACTCGCAAAAGGATAAATGATTGTGCCTTCGCCAATCGTCGTGCGCCCATCAACAACAACATGGGATTTCAATTCTACATTGTCGCCAAGGCTAACATCCGGTCCGATCACGGAATATGGTCCGATGCTGACATTGCTGCCGATCTTGGCTATGGGGTCGATAATCGCGGTTGGGTGAATCAGACACATGTTTAAGACATACCAAGGCGTGCCGAAAGGCTCAAATCACACAATCTTTCAGGGCGTTACAGTGAATTAGATGGATTTCGCCGTCTGGTCCATGATCATGGCGGAGAACACGGCTTCCGCACAAACAACATCACCAACCATCGCCTTGCCATTGAATTTCCACACATTACGGCGGTTCTGGATTTTCTCGACATGGATGTGCATTGAATCACCGGGCGTCACTGGACGGCGGAATTTGGCTTCCTCGATGCTCATGAAATAAACAACTTTGCCCTTGGCTTCATCGCCCAGAGTTTTCACCACAAGACAGGCCGACGTTTGTGCCATCGCTTCGATGATCAGAACGCCCGGCATTACCGGCCATCCGGGGAAGTGTCCTTGGAAATGCGGCTCGTTGAACGTTACATTTTTAAGGCCCACAGCGCGCTCCCCGGCCACGTATTCAAGAATACGATCGACCAGAAGGATCGGATAGCGATGGGGGATCATCTCCATCACACTGACAATATCGACTTTTAAATCTTGCTCGCTCATGACCGTTTGTTTTTATTCGCTTTTTTGGCCTTTGGTCAACCGTTTTAGCGCGATGACCTGCCGCATGAAATCTTTGGCCAGAATGGCCGGGGTGCCAAGCTGCTCTTCACCCGCCGGAACGTCCTTCATAACGCCCGCCATCGCGCCGATGCGGGCACCTTTTCCTATGCGCAAATGGCCTGCAACGCCCACTTTGGCGGCAATAACGACATAATCTTCTAAAACGGTACTACCTGCTATGCCGCTTTGGGCAATCAGGATACAGCCCTTACCCACCTTAACGTTATGTCCAATTTGGACCAGATTATCGATCCATGTACCGGCCCCTATCACCGTGTCCGGACCAGACCCACGATCGATGCACGTGTTCGCACCCACTTCTACATGATCCTCGATAATCACGCGCCCAAGCTGAGGCACTTTCACATGTCCAGCAGGATCAGGTGCAAATCCGAAACCATCCTGTCCGACGCGCACACCGGGATAAAGCCGCACGGCCTCACCGATCACTGCATGGGAAACGGATGCCCCCATGCCGATACGTGACTTCGCACCGATCTCGACATTCACGCCGATCACGGCGTTCGATTCAATCCAACATGCATCACCGATTTTTGCGCCAGCTTGAACAACCGCGCCCGCTTCGATCACGCAACCCTTGCCGATCTTGGCGGATGAATCGACTTGAGCCGCTTTTGAAATTTCACTCTCCGGATAATTGTCCGGATAGAAAGCCTGCGCCACCAGAGCATAAGATTTGTAGGGATTTTTGGAAACGATCAACGCCATATCTTTTGGGGCGAATTGAACCATGGCCTCGGCCACGATACACGCACCGGCCTTGGATTTTGCGAAGCTGTCTTTGTAACGGATATTATCAAGAAAACTTATGTGGCTCGCGCCCGCCTGATCCAACGGCGCGACATCGTCGATTTTTAAATCGCCATTGTGGCCATTCGCGACAATACCGCTCGCAACCTTGGCTAAATCCGCCAATGTCTTAGGGTGTTGCTTTTGAAAGAACCGCGGATCGGCCACGACAATCCCCGCTATTATTCAACCTTTAAAGGGATGTCGCTGACTTTGGCATCCAGCTTGGTCAGAACGTCCGACGTGATATCCAACGCCTTTTCCGCGATCAAAACGCTCTCACGCGTTAATACGATGTCGATCTTCTTTTCATCGGCGACTACGGCAGCAGCTTCTACAACACTCTTACGAAGCTCTTGCATCGCTTTGGCCAAACCACCATCTAGGTCGGCGCGGCGTTTTTTGAAAAGCTTTTGGGTCTCGATGATTTTCTCTTCATAGGCTTTGCGCTTTTTACCGAATTCTTCCGCTGGCAACTTGCCCTGCTCGGCCATCAATGTTGTTTCGGCCGCTTTCAATTCCTTTTCCTTGGCGGAAAATTCCTTTTGAAAGGCTTCTTTCTTTGTCTTGATATGTGATTGCAATGCTTTTGCGGCCTTGGCTTCGGCGAACACCTTGTCGACATCGACAATCGCGATGCTTTGTTCGGCGTGCGCAACGGATGGTGCTATTACCGGTACCAAAAAGGCAAAAATCATAATCGCAAAAATGCGGCACATCATACTTTAATACTCCTTCAAGATGTTTGAATTGTTTGACTAGAAGCGGGTTCCGAAGCTAAAGCGGAAATTCTCTTCTTGGTCGAAATCTTCTTTGGCGTACGGGAACGCGAAATCAACCCGCACAGGACCCATTGGCGATCTCCAAGAGATACCAAGACCCGCCGCCGCGCGGATAGAATTTTCATCCACGATGCCGGGGCCGGTTTCATCCAGTTCCCACAAAGAGCCGAAGTCGGTGAAAGCATGTCCGGAGACACCCATCTCTTCCGGCAATCCGATCGGGAAGCTGAGCTCCGCCGTTCCACGATAGTAGTAGTTACCACCGAGAGAGTCATCTGTTGTAATATCACGGGGACCAACGCCACCTTTTTCAAAGCCACGCAAATTGTTGCCGCCGAGCATATAACGCTCGTTGATCTGCACATCTTCGTCATTGATACCCGCAATCGCGCCGGTTTCCCCCATCAGGTTGAAGACAACCTTCTTTTCGAAAAACGGAATGTAATAGCTCGCACCGACATCGCTCGACACATAATTCGCATCGCCACCAAGTCCTGCACCTTCCAGATCCCACCAAGAGTACAGACCGGCGGTCGGGAACAATGTGGAATCGCGATCATCATATGTCAGGCGCTGCGAAACAGCAGATGTGCTGCGCTTTCCTTCTTGATCACGAATATAACGGGATGCCGTTGCATCAACATCGCGGATTTCGTTTTCTTCGAAGCGATATTTCCATGACTGACGCCATTTTTCGGATAGCGGGTAACCCATGCGCAAAGCCGCACCGGTTCTGCGTTGGTCATACGAGCTCTCGTCCTGAAGATCGCGCGTAATGTGGAACGCATCGACACCGGCGGAAAGATCGCGGTCTAGGAAGTATGGCTCCGTGAACGATGCATCGAACTCGGTGCGCTTACCAGCCAGTGTGGTTGCAAAAGTTAGATCCTGACCTTTACCAAGCAAGTTACGCTCGCGGATACGAAGGTCGGCCAAAGGACCGTCTTGCGTCGAGAAACCGGCACCAATGGAAAGCTCGCCCGTCGACATTTCGGTGACTTCGATGTCTATAACGGTTTTATCCGGCGCGCTACCTTGAACGGTCTTAACATTGACCTTCTCAAAATAGTTCAGGTCGCGCAAACGCTGCTCGGATTTCGATAGTTTGGAACGACTGAAGGGGTCGCCTTCAACCAAAAGCATCTCGCGGCGGATGACCTTATCGATCGTGCGGACGTTGCCATGAATGTCGATGCGCTCGACGAACACGCGTGGCGATTCAGCAATATCGAATGTGATGTCCACGGAATTTTCCGCCGTGTTACGCTTGATTTTAGGATCGATGTCTACAAAGGCATATTGCGCATCGCCAAGACGTTTGGACATGGCGTCCACGCTCGTTTGAACGGAATCCGCGTTGTACCACTGCCCCGGCAGGAACG
>CAYYPX010000049.1:0-10442 GCA_964473655.1 uncultured Micavibrio sp. | reverse complement strand
ACACATAGGCTGCGATGACAACGATTGCGCCTTTGCAAGCATCCAAAATTAATGTCGCGAGCGCGAGCTTTTTATTCCCCGTGCGCAAAACATTCGTTGCGCCGATATTGCCGGAGCCAATCGAGCGGATATCACCATACCCACTGAGCTGCGTGAGCAACAATCCAAAAGGAATGGACCCGATCAAATATCCGCCGATGGCTGCAATTGCGTATTCCATTATTTCTTACCCCCGATCAACAAATCCATCACGGCCATGCGTGTGGCAACGCCGTTCTTCACTTGTGGCGCATAGAAAAACCGTTTCGTATCGTCGGCCAACGCGTCCGAAATTTGTACGTTTCTTAAATAAGGACCGGGATCGAGCACGATGGCACTGTCTTTCGCGTATGCCAATTTTTCATGGGTCAGGCCGTAATCGCGGAAATAGCTTTCATCCTCGATCATCACTTTTTCCATGCGCTCTTTTTGCGGGCGGATCGTCATGACGACATCGGCATTTTTCAAACCTTCTTGAAGATTGTCGAATTTGTCTACTGGCGCTGACGTCTTTTCCGGCATCAAGGCTTGAGGCGCGATGATATTCACCTTCGCGCCCATCTTGGCCAGTAAGATCATATTGGAAGATGCTACGCGGCTATGCGCAATATCGCCAACGATGGCAACGGTCAAACCATCGAGGCTTTTGAAATGCTGGCGAATAGTTTGCGCATCAAGCAAAGCTTGCGTTGGGTGCTCGCGCCATGAATCGCCGGCATTAATGACGGAGCAGGAGACGCGGGCTGCCACATAGGATGGCGCGTTATATTCACTGTGACGGATAATAATCCCGTCCGGCTTCATCGCGTCCAGCGTGATAATCGTATCGTGAAAGGTTTCGCCTTTTTTGAGAGAGCTTGTTTCAGGGTTCCAGTCTACAATTTCCGCACCCAAACGTTTTGCGGCAATTTCAAAAGATGTGCGCGTGCGCGTAGAATTTTCAAAGAACAGCGTCAATATTACCGCGCCACGCAGAGCGTCCGATTGAAAACGCGGCTGTTCCATTTTTTTCGCGTAATCATCGGCGAGGTCGAGGATGGTAGTAATATCTTCTTTGGAAAGTTCGCTGATACCCGTCAAATGCTTGTGCGGGAAGGTGGGGCGTTTCAATTTATGGAACAGCTGGTTCATAAAAACGGATGATTACAGGCGGCGGGGGCGGCTGTCCAGCCTTTCTGCCTAAATGATCCCCTTGGCCTTTAAATCCGCCAGTTCCGATGGTGCCAGATCAAGCAACGAGGATAATACATCCGTTGTATGCTGCCCCATCGTTGGCGGCGGGCGACGGTAAGAGACAGGTGTCTCCGATAGGTGGAACGGGCTGCCGACGAGTTTGATGGGCGCAGCTGCGGCGGAATGTTCCATTTCTATCTCCATGCCACGCGATTGAACCTGTTCCATGGCAAATGCTTGATCGATGGAATTGACGGGCCCGGCGGGGATGTCGATATCACGGAAAATTGAAACCCATTCCTCGACGGTACCGCCCTGCATGATGTTTTCGATCAGAGGTATGAGCACTTCACGATTGGCCACACGCGCATCATTGTGAGTAAAACGTGGATCATCTGCCCATTGTCTGTTGCCGAGAGCACTGGAAAATTTACGGAACTGGTGATCATTGCCGATCGCAATAACAAGAAATCCATCGCTCGCTTTGAACGCTTGATAGGGGACAATCGTCGCATGGGCATTGCCGAAACGTTTGGGTGCCTTGCCGGACGTCAGATAATATTGCGCGATGTTTGTCATCGAAGCGAGCGTGACATCGAGCAGCGCAAGATCGACCATCTGGCCTTTGCCAGTTTTCTGCCTTGCGTTAAGTGCAGCCAATGTTCCGATAGCGGCATAGAGTCCCGTCATGACATCAACCAGCGCGACACCGGCCTTCATCGGGTCTGATCCATCGGTGCCTGTATGCCCCATCAATCCGCCCATCGCCTGACTCAGCAGATCATAACCCGGTTCGGTGGCGAGAGGGCCGTTCTGCCCGAAGCCCGAAATCGCCGTATATATAAGGTGTGGGTGCGCCTTGTGCATCGCCTCAAACCCCAGCCCGTATTTCTCAAGGCCGCCGACCTTAAAGTTATGGATCAGCACATCGCTCTTGGCGGCGAGCGCGTGGATCAGCTTTTGTCCCTCAGGCTTAGAAATATCGATGGTGACGGATCGTTTGTTGCGATTGGCCGAAAGATAATACGCGCTCTCGTTTGTATCCTTGCCGTCTTTGTCTTGTAAAAAAGGAGGTCCCCAGCCGCGTGTATCGTCGCCTTCGTTCGGGCGTTCGATCTTGATGATATCAGCGCCGAGATCGCCCAGAATCTGCGTGCAGACAGGCCCCGCCAAAACACGGGAGAGATCAAGAACGCGCAATCCTTCAAGCGAAGATGTCATGCAATGTTTGTCCCACAAATTTTCCAAACAGCAAATAACCCATCACCACGATACCAACGGCAAATCCGGGACCGGCGGGAATAGATAGCTGCGCTACCGAAAATTTTGCTTTGGTTTTAAGTGTCAGATAAGCAGCATAACCGAAGCCATGGAGAAGTCCGGCAAAAGCACCGACAGTGATTGCCTGCAGTACGCCATCAAGCCCTAGCCATATTCCTGCTGCGGCCATCAGCTTCACATCGCCAAGGCCCAGCGTGTCACGTTGATAATGTCTGTTGGAAAAATAACGGATCACATAAAGCATACCGCCGCCCGCCAATGCGCCAAGTGCCATCGATTGCAAATCCACGAAACGGTAGGCGGTGAGCATATGAAAGGCGAAGCCGGTCACGGCGAAGGCCAAATTAAGCTCATCCGGCAGAATCCAATGCTTTAAATCGATGATAGAAAGCGCGACCAACAAACCTATGGCCGTAAGAACGCATAACAACGCAATGATTTCAAACATGAAAGAGAATCCGAAAAGATTTTTGTTATGATAATACCTTCCGTGGATAGGCCGCAAGCAAGGATTGCTTATTTAAAATGCTTTCTTTACGGTTTGTGAAAGTGATTCATTTTTGTCCTACCAATAAAGGTTCCGTTCGGAGCAATGTCAGAAAAAAGTAAGATCCTCGTCGTTGAAGACAACGATTTTGTGCGTATGCAGATCGTTCGCTATCTGGGTGAAACTGGCGCGGAAGTGATTGAGGCATCGCAAGGCGATCAAGCTCTCGATTTTATAAAACAGGAATATGTGAAGGATAAACCGGTTTCGTTGGCCATCGTTGATGTGCGCATGGAACCTGTGGATGGATTTGAATTTATCAGGAGTATCCGTGGCCTCGACATGGATACCCCCGTTATTCTTGTCACGGGTGACAACAATCCCGACCTGCTCGAAAAAGCGGGCAAATGGGGTGTTAGTGCTGTCATGATGAAGCCCGTCCAAAAGGATAGGTTGGTCAAGACGGTGGAACGCACGATCGATGCCTATAAAAGAAAAGGCTAGAAGTTTTGAAGACGCGTAAAGGACTTGTGGGGTTGATGATTCATACGGCAGCGGTTTCCGCGCTGCTGTTAACCACGTCCTGCGCCATGGTAGATGTTCCTGATGCGCGTAACGTGCAAATCCCGGCGCCGACGGTTGCCGATCCGCGCAGAAAGGCAATCAACGAACGCCCCGATAGCGTCATGTATCTGCCTTTAGGTGAGGATATTCTTGTTCCTGAAGTCGTCGAAGATAGCGATTTCCCGCATGAAATGGTCGGTCCGTTCGAACTGCGCGGTGAAACCTTGGCTGGCGCACTTCAATTGATTTTGGCCGACTATGATATTTCTCTCGCTTTTGAAACGCAGGAAGGTTTAACGCGCCGTATCACGGTCGCGAATTTGCGCGGCGATCTCGGTAAAGTTGTTCATCAGGTTTGCTCGCTTGCGAATCTTTACTGTTCTTATGAAGACGGAACCATCACGGTCAAGGATCGTCAGACATTCACTGTGACGTTGCCCCCATTAGGCACTGGTGAGAATGCCTCTGCATTTTTGGATGATATCGCTTCCGGTCTGGGTGCTATCTTGGGTGAGGATGCGCAAGAGCCTATTGTCGATCCTACGACCAGAACGCTTATCTATTCCGCGACACAAAGAACCGCCGATGTCGCTCAGCGTTATTTCCAGCGTCTGCGCGCCAATACGGCGATGATCGTGTTTGAAACCTATATCTGGGAAGTTTCTTTGAATTCGGGTAACTCTGCCGGTATCGACTGGAGCCTTCTGGATACAATCGGTAAATTCAATACAGGTGTTACCATCAACGGCACAATCGGTGCGGACTTTACAAACCCGATCAGTATTGGATTGCCGACAACGCAATCCGGCACGCCAACAGATATCCTGACATTCCTGTCTCAATTCGGTGCGGTTAAAACGATTTCTCAGCCACAAATTACTGTTCTGTCGGGCTCTCAAGCTGAGCTTCGCGTGGCGGATACGCAAAACTATGTTTCGCAAATAGCCACGACATTAAGTGAAGGTGTGCCTACAACATCGGTCAACACGGATTCTGTCGATACGGGCTTTACATTGTCCATCAACAGTTCGTGGGATAAATCGACTGTCTATGCGGGAGTTGAAATTGAGCTCACGGATGTTAAACAAATTGATGATTTCTCTTTCTCTGATGAAGCCGCTGTTCCAGATGATCCTGCGACACCGGAAGATGAATCGGCTGCAAGCGGCTCAAGAACGCGCATTCAGTTGCCACAAACATCCGAGCGTCAGCTCTCCACGCAAATACGCGTCCGTCCGGGCGATTCTGTCCTGATCGGTGGTTTGGTCCGCGAGAACGATAATTTCGATGAAGACGGCCCCGGATTTATGCAGCCAGTCTTGCCGCAAAGCCGCACCGCGCAAACACAAAATCTTGAACTCGTCATCCTGATGCGTCCACGCGTCGTTGTGTACACGTCCGAAAACGATAAACGCTATGTCGATTACGCGATGAAGAAACACAAAAATCCGAATGTGAAGGAAGAAGTCTCCGCGCAAACACCAGAATCGGCGTATGACAATATTTACAACGACCAACCACCGGTAAAACCTGTATCGGCTGTTCAAGAAGAAATTCCAGCCGGTATTCCGGCACCTTTGACCGCGCAGCCGATAAAGAGCCCGATCGGTTCATCTGAACCTGTTCCAGTTTCTAAAAATATCGAACCAAAACCTGTTGTTGCTCCGGTGGCTCCGCGTCCGATCGCGCCTGCGGCTACATCAACTGCGCCAACGCCGACACCAATGCCTGTGGCAAAAACTCCAATCGCGCCTGTCTCTTCGAGCGCTGCGCCTGCGGCAACATCGACAAGTTCTGTTAATGATCCCTCGCGCTTTAAAAGGGGGGCGGGGTTTGTATCTTCATCCATGACGCCAGTTGAGCCAGTTCCGGCGGCGAAAACAGTGGCTCCCGCGAGTGCGTCAGTGCCAGCGGTGCAAAAAGCACCTGCTACTTCCGCGCCGATGGCTCCAGCAAAAGCTACAACGCCAACAACTACGCCTGTAAATACGCCGAAGCCAGCCACGAATGCGCCTGCGGCCCCAACTGAAAAATTAGAGCCAGTGAAAGCAACCGCACCGGCCAAAAAAGAATCAATTCCATCCACGGCCACCACAGGTTCTCCAGCCAGCGGTGCTCCAGATAACTCGCCAACATCTTATGAAACTTACGATTCGGAAGGGGATTACGAATAAGCCGCACTCATCACGCTTATTGCATATCCCTTGTATAATCCTGTGAATAAGCCAAGTTATTCTATCATCACGAAATTTTTATGCTAAAATATTTAAAATTCTGATTCATCAGAGCCTTCAATATGCCTTTTTTACGGGTCATTCTAAACTGAAACCATATGACAAAACTGATTAGTGCCAGATATGTCGCCCTTCTAACCATCGCATCGATGGCGTTGTCTACTGGCGCGTATGCTCAATCGGCGTTTGATGATCCGGGATCTCGTGCTGGCGGCACGCAAGGTGGCGATTTAAAACCTGTATCGGACAAGGTTGATGCTGGTGCAGTTGCGCTAGGGGCTTCCTCCCAAGTGGTCGTTCTGTTCCGCAATGATGATGGAAAGCCTTTGAAGACGGGCGCGATTAACTTGTACCCATCATCCAACATTACGGCATCGATCGGCGAAAACCAGTGCGCGCAAGACGCAATTCAACCCGGCGAAATTTGCGCCATCTCTGTTCAGGTAAAAGGTTTGCAATCCGGTAACTACCGCATCGAAATGTTGGTGCGTCACGATGGCCGCGCGAAATTGCTTACCACTACGATCAACGGAAATGTTGAAGCGGGCGGTAAGGATGCAACCGATCTAACCAGCGATATCGAAGTCATTCCAAAAGATATCGACTTCGGCAGCTTGGATGAAAGCCGCAGTCAGGTGAAGGCTGTGGTTCTTCGTAACAAAACATCGAAGCCGATCAAAATAAACGAGATCGAAATCGAAGCGGGATATCAATCCGGCTTTACCGTGAATGCCAATTGCGGCGAATTGCAAACGGGTGCGGCATGCGTTGCTTCTGTCATGTGGGCTCCTCAACAAAAAGGCCCATCGGCCGGTACCATGATCATCCGCCACTCCGGTTCTACCGAAGTCGCAACGGTTGAATTGAAAGGTCAGTTCGATCCTTCGGCTGTGCAGAAAGCAGAAGTGTTCCCTGAAGCCGTTCCGGGCAAAGGTCTTTTGATTTCTTCTCTCGAAGACGTTGATTTCGGATCCGGTGTTGCGCAAAGCTCTTCGATTACAGCCTCTCTTGTAAACGTCGGTGATGTGCCATTGACGTTGACTGACATCCGCATGGCGAATGCTGAAAACGGTATTCGTGTTGAAACGAGCGGATGTCATGGTGGTTCCATTCTCGCGCCGCTTGAAGCGTGTCCGCTGACTCTGACATGGGAGCCTGTGCGCGAAGGTAATATCGTGGATGATGTACAGATTTCACACACCGGCGCACGCGGCGTTCTGGTTATGCCTTTGCGTGGGGCTGCGTCTAAAGCTGTAAACAAAGACTCCAAAGCGATTATGCTGGGTGGCAATCCCGGTCCTGAAGCTATCTTGAAGAATATTCAACCGCTCTCGCTGGATGATATTGAAGATGACGGCGAAGAGGTGATTGAATCAGGTGATAAAGCCAAGGTGAAAAAACCGTCCGCGCCAAAAGCAGTGAAACGTGAAACACCGGCAGTGTCGTCTGACATGGTAACGCAGCAAGATGTTCGCGGTGTGCTTGATGGTTATGTGATCACATCTTACTCCGCAAAACGCGCAATCGTTTCTGGTCCGGGCGGAAGCCGCGTTGTGTTCGACAACGAGCAAACGGTTATCGGTGGAATTTTATGGGAAATAACAATGCGCCCAAGCGCAATTGAATTCCGCAATGGCAATCAAAAAGTTCTCCTCTTGTTCGACAAATCTTTATCTTCTGTTAACGCAATTAGCGGAATATCAACGAGTGGAGAAGCCACATCGACGACATCGCCAAGTACTTCGTCGACATCCTCTACAACGAGTAGTTCTAATTCAACTTCTCAGAGATGAGTCAGGATGAGCGAACAGGATACACATTCAGGGGCACCGGAAACCGGCGTTCCCGGCGCGGAATCAGAAAGACGCGCTGATGACCGTCGCAAACGCGAATTAGGTCCGCCGCCGGGTGCGCAAGACCGCAGATGGTCTGACAGGCGTAAGCAAAGATCCGTAGAAGGACGTGAACGTTATCTGGATATGGTCCAGCGTGAACGTTCTATGTTTTTCGATCAGGGCGTCTCGCGTTCCACCGAACAACTTCTCGATATGGCTGGTGCGGTTACCCATTCCGAATTGGAAGAAGAGGGTATTCGCGACCGTGCAACGGGTGATCAGCTTCGAGCGGTTTTGCCGGTGCAATCTTGGTTGCCTCTTTCCATCCATTTGATCAGTCTTCGTGATGCGGTTTTAAAAATCGCGCCATTGAATGATTTAAGTGATCGCCAGATCGACGCGCTCATTTCCACGGCAACGCGCTCCGGTTTCCGCGTTGATAAAGTCGAAGTGGAAATGTGGGATCGCGCTGAATTGCTCGACACGCTGCGTTCCGTGCACGATCTTTCCGCAGATAGATGCGAAAAAACTTTGGCGCAATGGCTAACTGATACCGATAACGGTCTTTTGTTGAACCAGTTTCAACGCGATATGTTGGCCGAAGCTTTGCAAATGCGCGCATCCGATATTCACTTGGTGCAGGACGGCGCGGCCGACGCGCCGAACTGGATCAAATACCGTATCGACGGTGATTTGATCCCGATGCACTTACTTCCATCCGAAGCGATGGCGCGTTTAACAACTCTTCTAAAACGTGACGCTGGTTTGAACTTCGGTGACCGTGTAACACCTAAAGACGGACGTTTCGGTTTTATGTGGCAAGGTCGTTCGGTCGACGTTCGTGTGGCGGCGGGTCCACAGGCACAAGACGGTGAAAAAATCACGCTTCGTTTGCTTGACCGTGCGGCCCTCAAAGGTTTTGATGAATTGTTCCGTCGTCACGAAGATGTGGGCGATTATCTGGCCAATCTTCTATCGCCGGAAATTAAGGGCGGCGGCGGTTTGATTTTGCTCTCTGGTCCGACGGGTTCGGGTAAGACGACAACACTTTATGCTTGCGTTCAACAAATCGACAGACGCCGCAAACACGTTCTCACCATTGAGGATCCGATCGAATATGAACTTCGCTATGCCACCCAATGGCAGGTGCGTCCCGGTATGCATGGCGGCGAATTCGCCGATCTTATCCGCGCCGCGATGCGTCACGATCCTGACTACATCATCATCGGGGAGATGCGCGATAGCGACACTGTGGAAACATCTCTTCGCGCTGCTGAATCCGGCCACACCGTTATTTCCACCGTTCACGCCGATACCGCGCTTCAAACGTTCGAGCGTCTTCGCTCATTGATGCCGTCCGAGCGCGAGCGTTCATCAACCTTTACACTCTCTCAACAGGTTCGCGCTATTTTGAACCAACGTCTGGTGAGAACACTGTGCCAAGGCTGCGCCCACCATGAAAAACTGGGCGATGTGCTGCCGCCTCAAGATTTACAAGCGTTGGATCTGCCACCCGAAACATCTTGCCGCACGCACAATGGCGCAGGTTGTGATCTTTGCAACAGGACGGGTATTTCCGGCCGTACGTTGTTGCTCGACGCGATCTTGATTACGCTGGGTCCTGCACAAAGAAACGGAATTTACGAAGCGTTGATCAAAAACGTCAACCAAGTCATTCATGAGGATGGGGTCATCGTTCACACACGCCGCGAGGGTTTGATCGATTTGATCAAAACCGGATTGGTGGATCCTAAGGCCGCGCTTTCCTATCTCGAAGATTAATTAAGGTATTTTATTTATGAGACAATGGGTTGCAGAAATCGCTTACGACAGCACTTCCGGACCGAAAAAGACATTGGAGTCTTTTTATCTGCCGCACGAAGATGACGTGCGCGCTGCGATCATCAAAAAGGGTGGATACGTTCTATCCATTCGCCCCCATTCCAGATCCCCAATAGAAAGATTGCTCGCAAGATCAACATGGTGGCAGGTGCAATTGCTGCGCGGGATTATGTTCCGGTCCATGTCACAATCACCCGGCGTCGCGTTCTGGAAGATCATTCAGGCCGAAACCAACCCGCAGCGTCAAAACATTCTGGCGCCGGCGCGCGAAGCTTTGGCTAGAGGTCTTGGGGTGATGGACGCGCTCAAGGCGCTCAATATTTTCGACAAAGGAACGCTGGCGATTCTTGGTGCGTCCGAACGCGCCAACAAATTGGCCGAAGGTATCCCTCACGCCATCCATTCGATTACGCAGAAAAAGAAAAACGCGCGTGCGATCATGGGGACGATGGGTTGGCTCGGGTTCGACTTGATCACCATCGTTCAATCGCTCTTTTGGGGGCAGGACATGGTTCTCGGATGGTTTCGTAGCAACGCGCCGGAAGACCCTGCAAAACTTGAACAATACAACTACGTTGTAAATAATCTTTCTCTCGTCTGGAATATCCTAATCTGGTCCGCCTTTGCGATCGGTGCTTTCATGATCTGGGCGATCATTTCCTTCTGGTTGAACCGCGGGAAGGCAGACTGGCCGACGGCGAGAATTGTACGGAAAATACCGTTGATCGGGGCGTATCTACGTGATCTTGGTTTTTCAGACTCCATGATGGCCTGTGCCCGTATGTTGCGTGGTTTGGTGCCGATCAACCATGCTTTGCATCAGGCGGGTGAGGCGACCAGTTCGCCGGAAGTACACCGTTATTGGGAAGCGACTAACCAAGATCTGGAACGGGGTATTTCGCTGGGTGCGGCCATGGATAGGGAGCCGCTGACCCGCTCGGAACGCCTTGAATTGGCTACCTTGTCGGACCTCGACCAAGTTGCTAC
>CAYYPX010000048.1:5966-11070 GCA_964473655.1 uncultured Micavibrio sp. | reverse complement strand
CACATTGCGACGATCATGCACGCGGAGGGAATGAGCTTGGTAAATCCTTCGGAAAATTTCATGCCGATCACCCAGCCGATTTCGAACAAACCCGCCAACAACAAATAGAACCACGCCATAACGAACATCCTTTCGTTTATGCAGGGCCGTCCCCACGATGTCATGAAATACTAGGGTCGTCCCGATGGTTAAAAATATAACACAGCGGATTTAAAAGAAAAGCTTACCCGCAAAATGTGTTGGTATCAGGTTTCTTCTTTTTCACTTCAAAATAAACCGTGTGGCCCTGAATGCTTTCCGCGTCGCCTTGCGTTTCGGTACCATCAAAATATTCGATCGCCCCTTCGGCGAGTTCGCCATCTGATTTATATGTTGTCATGACAGCTTCGACTTGTTTGCAGTTTTTCATGCCCTCATCGCACAATTCCACCCGCATGGTTGGCTTCTCGCCTTCGAATGCCTGTTCTTTTGTGCGGTAGGCATCGTCTGGCTTGATCGCCGCGCCAAACACAGTCACTCGCAAATGCGTATCCAGATCAATTTTGGTTAGTAGGGCATCGTTCGGTGCGCAATCGCGATAGAAAACTCCGCTGGTCTTTTCTTGCGCGAAGGTAAGTTGCGCAAGAAAAAGCGCCGCAAGAACGATCATCCCTGCGGCACTTTTGGTATTCATGGATCTGATCCTTATGCCGCTTTGGCTGTTTCGGTGTAAACGCGGCCACCTTTGGCTTTGTTCATGTGGTCATGAACGTGTGCGACCATATCATCCGTTTTTTCGTGGAAGAAGTGGTTGGCGTTCGGCACAACGCGGTAATCGATGCTGATACCTTTTTGCGCTTGCAGTTTTTCAACCAGTTTCTGCACGCTTGGTTCCGGCACGATATTGTCTTTTTGTCCGTGCAGGATCAAACCCGAAGACGGGCAAGGCGCGAGGAAGCTGAAATCATAAATGTTGGCTGGTGGTGCCACGGAAATAAAACCTTGAATCTCCGGACGGCGCATCAAAAGCTGCATACCGATCCACGCACCGAATTGAAATCCTGCAACCCAAACGTAAGGTGCATTTGGATTCAATTGCTGCATCCAGTCAAGCGCGGAGGCTGCATCGGAAAGTTCGCCTTCACCGCGGTCGAAAACACCTTGGCTGCGACCTACACCGCGGAAGTTGAAACGCATCGTTGAAAATCCGCGTGCGACCATTGCTTGGTATAGAAGGTAAGTGTTCTTGTTGTTCATCGTGCCGCCATGTTCTGGGGACGGATGCAGCACCAAAGCAAGCGGTGCGTTTACGGTCTTGGAGTGATGGTAACGGGCTTCGAGGCGGCCCGCGGGACCGTTAAAAATAATTTCTGGCATATGCTTTGTCTTTCCACACAAAAGAGCAATTTCTTGCCCCCTGTATAGCGATCCGATTCGCAAAAGTCCAAATTAATCGTGTAAGTGCTTGATTCATTTGTGGGTAACGCGGCTTTCTGGGAAATATTAGAGGTTTTTCCTAAGACTTTTAAAAGTTATAGAAACCCCTTATAAACGCCGGATGCGCAGGATTTACCTTGATTATAACGCCACCACGCCCATTCGCCCCGAAGCCATCGCGGCGGCAGTTGATGCCATGGGTGTGATTGGAAATGCATCGAGCATTCACGCCGATGGACGCGCCGCGCGCAAAATCGTCGAAGATGCGCGTGAGCAAGTTGCCAAGCTTGTCGGTGTTCGCCCTGCGCAAGTCATCTTTAATTCTGGCGCGACGGAAGGCAACAACACCATTCTGTCCGGCTATCAGGATAAAAATATTTTGATCTCCGCGATCGAGCATCCATCCGTCATCGAGGCCGCAATTAGGTCCGATAAAATTCCGGTGACGAAAGACGGTCTCGTCGATCTCGACAAATTCGAAACGATTCTAAAAAATTCAAAAATTGATTTGGTTTGCGTTCAGCTTGTAAATTCCGAAACCGGTGCGATCCAGCCGATCGAAAAAATCTCCGCCCTCGCCCGTGATCATGGCGCAAGAATTCATTGTGATGCGGTGCAGGCGGCTGGGCGCATTTTTCTTGATTTCAAAACGCTTGGCGTGGATTACCTCACGCTCTCCGCGCATAAATTCGGTGGACCGCAAGGTGTTGGCGCGCTCATCTTCCGCGAAGGCTTGCTGCTGCCGAAACTGCTTCATGGTGGCGGTCAGGAAAAACGCCAGCGCGCGGGCACAGAAAATGTAGCCGCCATTGCGGGCTTTGGTATGGCTACAAAACTCGCCGATATCGCCGCCTATCAAAAACACTGCGGAGCCTTGCAAAACGCGCTCGAACGCGGCCTTAAAACAATCGCCAATGATATCGTAATTGTCTCGGAAAAAGCGCCGCGCGTTTGCAATACAACCAATATCGTGCTGCCCTCCATCCCCGCCGAAACGCAAGTCATGGCGATGGATTTGGAAGGCATCGCGGTCTCTTCCGGCTCCGCCTGTTCTTCGGGCACGTTCAAGCCCAGCCACGTGTTGATCGCTATGGGCTATGACGAGGCACAATCCAAATCCGCCTTGCGGTTTTCCTATGGATGGGATACCAAATCCGCCGATATCGATGACGCGCTCGCCGCTTATGATCGCGTTTTAAAAAGAATAAAAAAGTAGAATAAAACACCAAGGCGCCAAGAACGCCAAGTTTGTGCGGACTCTTGGAGCCCTTGGCGTCTTGGCGTTAAAATTAAGAAAGTTTTCAAATGCCGAAAATTACATTCAAACTCAAAGACGGTTCGGAAAAAATTGTCGATGCGCCGGTGGGCTTATCGCTGATGGAAGTCGCGTTGAAGAACGATATCGAACAAATCGAAGGCGCGTGCGGCGGATCGCTCGCGTGCGCCACGTGCCATGTCTATATCGAACCGAGCTGGTGGGATCGCTGCCTGCCCGATGGCGAGAAGAGCGATGACGAAGAAGATATGCTCGATCTAGGGTTTGATGTGCGCAAGATGTCTAGGCTAGGCTGCCAGATCATGATTACGGATGAGCTGGACGGGCTTGTCGTCGCGACACCGGGCACGAAAACGGGGTGGTGATTTTAGATATCAGCCGTGGGCGTATCTGTGGCCAAACATAACCGTATGCAAATGCGGATTGGCGCGGGCCATTTCTTCTTCCGCAGACAATTTTTCAGTTAGCTTTTGTACTTCTGGCAAACGCTTTGCATACTGAAGATCTTCACGCTGCTGCTCTCTTAGATGACGCACACGCACAAGAATAGAAGGAACTTCTTCTAATTTTTCATTCAATCTTGCTACTGCAAGATCCTGTCTAATTTCCTGAAGAGCAACAGCACGAAAAACGGCATTCATTGAGCGCTTATGACGTTCAGGCTGTGGCAAATCACCTTGTTCGTTTAATCTTGCAAGAACAGCTCGGCGGAGCCTGACATAATCCGCATGATCCCGTCCATTGATATCATCAACTGTTTTCGATCGTAAAAGAGCATGGATTTCTTTGCGGCGGAAAGTGGATTGGTCCCATGTACCGCAAACGAAGGTTTTAATTGATCCTTCTATGCTTATGCAATATTTAATTGAAGCACGATCCCACACACTTTGTAACTCATATGGTGTATATTTTAATTCTTTTTTTCTATCAGGAGTGGAAAGATATAAACCACCTTCCGTTTGTTCGATTGGAATCATCCCATGCGCCATAGCAAAGCTAGAAGCTAGTGCCCAGTTATCAAATTCTTCTTTCTGTCCGGAATATAAAAGAGCGCTTCTATGAGATGCAAAACTCAGGATACGGATTTTGCGGTAATCATCCGCAAAATTTGGTTTCTCCATATCGTCTGATTGTACCATCATCTTTACTCATCTCTACTTCTAAAGCTTCAAATATGTGGTCGTATAATCTTTTGGTCACAGTGGTATCGTGGAACAGCGCATAAAGTTTCGTTTCGACTTCTTTATTAGAAACACGAACCACTAAATGTTTTGGATCTCCACCCAGCTCAGTTGCATCCAAAGTAACATTAACAGGCCCAAGACTTATATTTGTGCCGCGTCTATCAATCGAAAACTCGGGCTTAGGAAGCTCTCCACCAGTCCGCGCTAAATGGGCAATCAGGTCGATCTGCCTACGCTGTCTTTCCATTTCCAGATTTGTAATACTCAAATCCATGGTTCGCTCCATCGGGGTTTTTGAAGCGCGGATCGTAGCACAGCTCCCCCTTGGAACAAAAGAACATTACGAAAAATGCTTAAACAAAGTGTTAATGTTTAAAGTATAGGAATTTATCCCTATATGTGATAGAATGCTCCTTTTGGCTTTAAAGGAGAAAACCATGGCCATAGCTGCCCAAACAAAACCCCGCAAATCAGGCTGGTCACCCGAACGCCGCGCGAAACAATCCGCATCCATCAAACGCTGGCACCCATGGTCCAAATCCACCGGCCCCCGCACGGCGGCTGGTAAGGCCCGCGCCGCCCAGAATGCCGCCAAGCCTTGGCTTAAACATGATCCGGGCCGCAAGCTGGAAGAGGCTTTGCGCGCCCACACCCGTTATCTTGCTGATATCAATCGCTATCTGGCTTTGCAAAAAAACGGTTTCAAAAACGAACTATTGAAGAAGCACCTTAAAAACCTCCGCCGCGCCCTATATAGGAAGGGCCGAAAGGTCACGATACAGCTCCACCACGCGCTCCTTTATGCCAAATTATGCAAAAACCTTGCATTTTTGGCCCCTTTCCCGTTAAAGATTAACGCGAATTCTTCCCATCGGCTCGGCACGCCGAAGGCGGGGATGATGGCGATGGAATTAAAATGAACAGCCTTGGCTTTGATAAACCCGAAAAAGAAACCCGCGTGGTGGTCGCCATGTCGGGCGGGGTTGATTCATCCGTCACTGCCGCTCTGTTGCATGAACAAGGTTACGATGTCGTCGGTGTGACGTTGCAATTGTATGATTACGGAGCGGCGATCGATCGCAAAGGCGCGTGCTGCGCTGGCCAAGATATTTATGATGCGCGCCGCGTGGCGGAAGAGCTTGGCTTTCCGCATTACGTTCTGAATTACGAAGATAATTTCAAAGAAAGCGCATCGAGCAAATGGATTTCCGCCGTGTTGTCGTCATTC
>CAYYPX010000048.1:0-5956 GCA_964473655.1 uncultured Micavibrio sp. | reverse complement strand
GTTCATCAATGAATTATATTCATCGTCGGTTACCTGCAAGGTGAAACGCCGATCCCTTGCGTGAAGTGCAACCAGACCGTGAAATTCCGTGACCTTTTAAAAGTCGCGCATGATCTTGGTGCGGATTGCATGGCAACGGGACATTACATTCAACGCATCGTGAATGATAAAACGGGTACTGCCGAATTGCACCGCGCGCTTGATGTGACAAAAGACCAAAGCTATTTCCTGTTCGCGACAACGCAAGCCCAGCTTGATTTCTTGCGCTTTCCTTTGGGCGGCTGGGATAAATCGGTCACGCGCAGCCACGCCGAACGTCTTGGTTTGGTGAATGCCGCAAAACCGGATTCACAAGATATCTGCTTCGTGCCGAACGGTGATTATGCCGCGGTGGTCAAGAAGATCGCGCCCCATGCGGAAAAGCCCGGCGACATCATGCATATCGATGGGCGCAAGCTGGGCGAGCATACCGGCATCGTCAATTACACAATCGGCCAGCGCAAAGGTCTTGGTATCGGCGGCGGTCATAATGAATCCAATGATCCGTTTTACGTGGTGAAGATCGATGCGCCATCGAACCGTGTTCTCGTGGGGCCGAAAGAAGCACTCGCACGTGATGTCGTGTTTATCAAAGATGTAAATTTCCTTGGCGATGTTCCAAAGAACATTCAAGTGAAGCTTCGTTCCATGACTCGCGCGGTGGAAGCCACGCTTATTGTGAATGACGACAACACGGCGGAAATCCATTTGCTCGATGCGCAATTCGGTGTCTCGCCGGGCCAAGCCGCCGTATGCTATGACGGCAACCGCGTGATCGGCGGCGGCTGGATTTATGCAACGGAAAACAAGACGATGAAGTTAGCAGCATAATACTGGGTACAATAAGGAGTTTACTATGGGCACCACGACAACCGCGTTCAACAGCAACAGAAGATTTGAAAGACTCCCCGACAGTGTTTTCGAAAACCTCAAAGTGATGAGCCATGAAGGCCGACACGCCGAGGTTATCGCGTGCGCGAAACATTACATACCGCAATACCCACACAATTCGGTTTTGTACGCCAAAGCTGCTGCTGCTTTCAGCAAGCTCGGCGAGGGCGCGCAAGAGCGAGGCGATATGAAATCCGCCGGAAGCTATTGGGAATCTTCCATGCAATATGCATTGGCCGGATTAAAGGTCAGAAACAGCGATATGGTCTTGCTATGCCATGTCGGAAAAACATTCCGGCAGATGGGGGACTTTGAAAATGGTGAAGCGTTTTTCCTGCGCGCCCTTCGCATCAACGATTCAGACAAACACGCATGGACGGGACTTGGTGAATTGCTGCTCAGATGGGCGCAAGACGGCGAGAACGTAACCGACGATGAATATAATTCATTGATGAACGAGGCTGCGCTCTGCGTGGCAAAGGCTTATGCACTCGACCCAACCGACATGAAAACTTGCGAGCGTATGAGTGAGCTTGCAGAATACGGATACACAGCCGATAGCGGTGACGAATACGATCTGGAAGACCCCGCACTCGAGGTTATCAACGATGAAGAGGCTAGAAATCCGGCGGATTTGCCGGACCTCGAAATGCTTGGAAATAGCAAGGCGGCTCCTACACTTGACAGGAAATAGAAAGTCCGCCATATAGCGGGCTTACTCCAGATGGCGGTTTAGCTCAGTCGGTAGAGCAGAGGAATCATAATCCTTGTGTCGGGGGTTCAAATCCCTCAACCGCCACCACTTCCTATCTGATCTGCCTTGAATACGCCATAAGCCTCTGGCACTCTTATCCGGACCGCACAGCAAAGGCACTCCCATGATCCACACAGACACCGCCAAGATTACCCTCGCCTCCCAGATCTTCGCAGGGATCGCGCTCGTTGCGGTGTTGTGGCTTGGCCTTCTACCCTCGTTGCTTGGTGGACTTCTGACGTATCAGCTCGTCCATTTCGGTGCGCGTGATCTTGTGCGCATGGGCGTGCGCCCGATTGTCGGCAAGACGATCCTCATTATCCTGATCGCGGTGATTGTGATCTCTGTGTTCACGATCGGCGGTTACACATTCGCCTCGTACATTTCAAACGGTCAGGAAAGCTTGGTCGTGCTGTTACAGAAGATGGCCGATGTCGTCATCTCCGGCACCAACTATATGCCTGTATGGACGCATCAATACCTGCCCGAGAATATCGATGAATGGCAGAAGACAGCATCTGGATGGTTGCTCGACAATGCACGTTACTTTAGTGATGTCGGGCGCGATTCCGTGATGTTCCTTGTTCATCTTCTGGTGGGTATGGTGATAGGCGGCATGGTCGCGCTTAATCCGGCAGAACCTTCACGCCGCGCACCGCTTGCTCATGCGCTTTCCGAACGTGTGGAATTCCTCGGTCTTGCTTTTCGCCGCGTCGTCTTTTCGCAGATCCGCATATCGGCCTTGAATACGCTGCTGACAGGTGTCTTCCTAGGTTTGGTCATGCCCGTTCTCGGCTATGAACTGCCGCTGGTCAAAACGATGATCGTCGTGACATTCATCGTGGGTCTAATGCCGATCATCGGGAATATTATCTCCAATACGGTGATCTTTTTGATCTCGCTTTCCGTCGCACCGATGGCGGCTGTGGTTGCTCTTCTTTACCTGATCATCATCCACAAGCTGGAATACTTCATCAACGCCCGCATCATCGGCACGCAGATCCGCGCGCGCGCGTGGGAGATATTGCTGGCCCTATTGGTGATGGAGGCTGCGTTCGGAATCGTCGGGCTTGTGGCCGCGCCGATCTACTATGCGTATTTGAAAGACGAGCTAGCGGCCAAGAAGTTGGTGTGAGCTACGCTGCGGCTTTCAGTGATACGGCCATCGATTCATGCACGTTGATCAAAATGCCGTTCGGGTCATAGACCACGAAGTGCTGCTTGCCGTTGATGTCTTCGCCCATATCCTTGTATAGCTCGAGCCCTTCCATATACAGGCGGTCATACATTCCCTTCACATCCTTGACGGGAAAGCTGAGGATCAAACCACTCACGGACTCCTTCAAACGCTCCACGCACTCATGCGCGGCGTCGAACACGGCAAGGCAGATATCCGGCTTATCCTTGTTCTGCAAGAACGCATAGCCCTCTTTTTCAATCGCGGGGACAAACCCGAAAAAGTCCTCATAGAAGTTCACTGTCTCAACCAACTTGTCGGAAACGAGAGTGGGGTAAAAGCCGATCATGAGATTTCCTTTTGTTTATTAGCAAAGGGTCAATTATAATTGACTGAAAGTCAGTATGTAATGTATTGACATACTGACTGCTCGTCAATATCGTTTTTCGGCAGCCTGTCAGTTATTTTGCGAACATCTGCCCTATTTTTATTATTAAAGGTTTGATTCTATGGCTAAAAAACATGGTCCCAACAAGGAAAATCTGGAGGCCACCAGACGCATTTTTTCTCCAAATTGCGCGCAAGGAATTCTCGGAAAAAGGATATTACAATGCCTCTACAGCCGATATCGTCGAGCAGAGCGGCATGGCGCGAGGCTCGCTCTATTATCATTTTGGCGACAAGAAAGGCCTTTTCCGCGCCGTCTATGAAGAGCTAATGACTGAGATGACAGGCACGATCAAGGGCAAGATCGCATCCGGTGGGAACAGCTGGGAGAAACTGATGACGGGCTGCCTTGTCAGTCTTGATCTTCTGATGCAGCAAGCGCCGCGCCGTATCGTGATCGATGTTCATACCGCCCTTACCTATAGCGAGCGTCTGGAGATTTTAGGGCGCACTCTGCTGGTTGAACTGCATACGTTGCTGCAACAGGTTTTGGCCGCAGGATATTTCAAAGGCCACGACCAAAGATCACTGGCTGTTTTGATCTTCGGTATATTAAGCGAAGGCGGAAGAAGTTTCGAACTGGCCGAAGACGTTACCAAAGCCCGTCAGGATTTCGGTAACTCCTTCACGCTCTTCATGGAAAAGGCCCGTGCCTAATTCCATCGATATCGCAGATATTATCCCGATGGATATTTTCTGTGGTTCAGAGCCTGTCGTTATTGATCTCGTTTATGCAGATTCAGAGCATCCTGAAAATATTTTCGGAATTGCGCTTTATCACAAAAATGCGTGTTTATCTCTTCACCGCGATCTGGCGTGCATTGTTTTAAAAGCCGCAAGAACGCTTCACACAAATCATGGATGGAAACTCGTTTTGAAAGACGGTTTGCGCACGATTGAAGCGCAAGAAGCCATGGCGCAAACCGATATTGTCAAAGCCAACCCGCACTGGATGCAAGACCCGGGACGATTGCTATCCGGCCCCGGCCAAGGCGCGCACCCGCGCGGCATGGCGATTGATGTATCGGTTATTGATCAAAAGGGAAATACAGTCGATATGGGCACCGTGTTCGATGCGATGGTTTTGAAATCCGCGCGGGATTATTCAGGATTTTCGCATCTGATTTTAGAGAACCGCAAAATTCTGGAAGATGCCTTCACTGGTGCCGCCCAATCATTATCGCTGCCTATGTTGCCCTTGCCTTCCGAATGGTGGGATTTCCGTTTTCCGGCCACCTATTACGGATCTTATGCGCCTTTGTCCGACAACGATCTGCCGCAGCCTCTAAAAATGTGCGCCCCTTCATCAACCGTGCGGTCGCATGATTTTACAGACCTTGCCAAATCCGTGTTGATGTCCTTATAAGAGCCAATGACCGTCTATAAAGACACCGCAAGCTTGCCTGCCGAACATAAGGGCCAAATGATTGCCATCGGCAATTTCGATGGCGTTCATCGCGGCCATCGTGCGCTTTTGGCTGAAGGTAAAAGAATGGCCGATGCCGCCGGCCTGAAATTTGGCGTGCTGACATTCGAGCCGCACCCACGCGCGTTATTCCGCCCAGATGATCCGCCATTCCGCATTACACCGCCTGCGTTGAAATACAAGCTGCTGCAAGAATACGGTGTTGATTTTATCGTATCGCTGAACTTCACATGGGAATTCGCCAGCCAAAAGGCGGACGATTTCGTTGCCAATATTTTAAAGAATGGTTTGATGCCATCACACGTTTTGGTCGGTGAAGAATTTCGTTTCGGTCAATTGAGAAAAGGTTCTGCCGGAACCATTCAAGCCGCCGATATACACGTCACTAGCTTTTCAGCCGTCGGCGATAGCAATGGTCTGAAATATTCCTCTACTGATATACGTGAAGCTTTGCGCATGGGTGATGTTGATAAGGCAAACAATATTCTCGGATGGGATTGGGAAATGTCCGGAGAAATTTTCCGCGGCGACCAGCGCGGACACGAACTTGGCTTTCCCACCGCAAATGTTTTGCTCGGCGGTATTCTTCATCCCGCTTACGGTATCTACGCAACATGGGTGCAGATTGAAGGCGAAGATCAATGGCGACCAGCAGCCACCAATATTGGTATCCGCCCGATGTTCGAATTAAAGGTCGGGCAGATCGAGGCCCACCTCCTCGATTTCCCAAGCCGCGATTTATACGGCAAGAAATTGAGGGTCCGTCCGGTCCAGCGTTTGCGCGGCGAAGCCAAGTTTTCTTCCGTCGACGATTTGATCGCTCAGATGAAGATCGATTGCCAGCAAGCACGTGAGATATTGGCCTAACCTAAATAGACATAAATTCCTATAATAATATAAGCTTTTGATATCAAACCAGCTTCAGCCGCCCGTTTTTTGCATCCCTGTTCTGTGGATAAGTTTATTGACAGAGGCGGGTAGTTTTGGGCATATAGCCCCGAAAATAGAGGACTGAGACGTGACACTAGAACAAGATTTGATCAGCAGTACGCCAGCAGCCGCAGCTTCGTTTATGAAAGCTGCCTCAGCATTGGTTCGCAAACGCGATCGTGATGATCATCAACCACAACACACTAGAGCGAAGCTCCAGCAGCAAAGCGGTGGTTATTCCCATCCTACGAACGGCTAATTGATTTTCTTGGCTTTTAGCGGCCAAAACGCT
>CAYYPX010000047.1:0-11112 GCA_964473655.1 uncultured Micavibrio sp. | reverse complement strand
TTTTACCGGAAGCAATGACACGTTCATTACGCGAGGAGTTTTACAATGAAATCGACCAAAGGCTTGGCTATATGCCTTGCTGCGCTTGTCTGGGTTACGCCTGTATCCGCACAAGAAACCGTGCCCGTTCCCCTACACGATGCTATCAAGGTGGCGCTCCAAAATTCTCCTGCTCTGGGGAGCGGGATTGCCCGAACGGAAGCTATGAAGGCCGCAACATCCAAGGCTGGTGCTTTGCCCAATCCCGAACTTTCGGTAGAGGCGGAGAATATCGGCGGCGATGGGCCATATAGAAACTTTGATAGTGCTGAAGTCACCTACGGTGTTTCACAACTGGTCGAAATGCCGGGAAAAATGTCCGGCAGGGTGGGCGTAGCCAGCGGTGAAGAGCAAAAAAGCGTTTATGAACGCAATGCCGCGCGTCTCGACCTTATCCGCGATGTGGTGACGGCCTATGCGTCTGTTGTGGCTGCCGAAGAAGAGCTGAACATTCTTCGTGAGGAAAAGACCCTTGCCCAGAATGTCTATGACAGTGTGGCGGCCAAGGTTGATTCAGGGAAAGAGCCGCCAATCCAGAAAAACAAGGCAAGCATTGAGTTGTCTTCGAGCGCCATTGCATCAGAGCGTGCTGAGCGAAGTGTTGAAACCGCTAGAAAATCATTGGCAAATCTGATGGGCAGCGCATCGAGCGTAAAGGTAGCTGCCTCAACTTTGCCTGCCATGAAAAAACCGCAAGGACTTGCAACCTACACCGCAATGTTAAATACGACCCCTGATGTACAGATTTATGATGCGAATATTGGCGTTGCTCAATCAAACCTGTCTTTAGAAAAGGCGCATATGGTTCCTGATCTGACCATCAATGTTGGTGTTCGTGATTTCCGTGAAGATAATGAACAAGCATTTGTAGCTGGTGTTTCATTCCCCTTACCAGTGTTTGATTTGAACCGTGCTGGTGTTCGCCGTGCCGGTCACGAATACAACGCGGCTATGCTGGATAAGGCACAAGCGCAATTATCGGCAGAAACAGAACTAGTTCGGTCATACGAAGCCTTTTCCAATGCATACCGTGAAAATCAAGTGTTGAAAGAGACTGTTTTGCCGGGCGCACAGGAAGCGTTCGATGTTGCGCGCGAAGGATATAACGCAGGTAAATTTGGCTATCTGGAAGTTTTAGACGCACAACGCACACTATTTGAAACGCGAAAGCAATCCACCCAAACCATGCTCGATTATTACCGTGAACTGGCGGTGATCGATCGCCTAACAGCCGCACACGCTTTATCTCAACAGGAGAAGAAATAATGAAACCAACATTAAAACATATTTTTCTGATCGGCATGACTGTTGCTGCATTAGGTAGTGGTGTCGCCTATCAAACTTTTGCGGCAGAAGACGAACATGGACATCCTCACGGCCATGAAGAGGGTGAAGAAAAGCATGAAGAAGGTAAGGACGAACACGGTCATGACCACGCCACAGAAAAAAAGGCGGATAGCCATGGACATGAAGAAGGTGGCGATGAACACGAGCACGGTGAGGAAGAGGGGCATGAGGAAGGCGCGATAAAATTATCGCCTGAACAAATGACAGCTTCGGGAGTTAAAACCGTTGCCGTTCGTCAAGGCAGCTTATCCGATCAGGTGAACGTACCGGGCCGTATTGTTGCCGATGCCGACCGTATGGCACAGATTGTCCCAAAAGTTTCCGGTGTTGTTATCGAAGCCAAAAAAAACCTCGGCGATACAGTCAAGAAAGGCGAAGTACTGGCTTTGATAGAAAGCCGTGAAATGGCCGAAGCGGCAGCCGAATATCAAGCCGCACAGCGCTCGGCGGAATTGGCACGCACGACGCACAATCGCGAGAAATCCCTTTGGGAAAAGAAAGTGACGGCGGAACAGGATTATCTGACCGCCAAAAACGACTGGCAGGAAGCACAAATCAGGCTCGATTTGGCCAAGCAGAAAATGCAGACGCTAGGCGGCACGAGTGAAAAAGGAAAGCCATCACGTTATCATGAATTGCAATCACCTCTGGACGGTCTTGTTGTTGAACGGGAAATAACGCTCGGTGAATTTGTCGATACATCTCACAAAGCGTTCGCCGTGGCCGACTTGAGTGTTCTTTGGGTGGAAACATCTATTGCGCCAGACGACCTTTCCAAAGTCAAAGAAGGTCAGAGCGCAGTAGTCAGCGGTGCGGGCAAAGAAGGCGAAGGAAAGCTGATTTTTGTCAGTCCTGTCATCAATCCGGATACACGTTCGGCAAAAGCCATTATCGAACTGGATAATTCGGAAGGCACATGGCGTTCAGGAGACTATGCCAATGCGTCTATTGCAACAGGGGCGCAAGGTGAGGGACTGATTGTTCCACAACAAGCCGTGCAGTCTATCGAAGGAAAATCGGTTGTTTTTGTCAAAAGCGAAAAAGGTTTTGAGAAACGGGAAGTCACTGTTGGCAAGAAAAGCGGTGAGCATATCGAAGTGGCTTCCGGTCTTGTGCCGGGTGAAGAAGTCGCCGTTGGCAATACATTTGTCCTGAAAGCCGAAGCCGGAAAATCCGAAGCTGAACACTCACACTAAGAAGCGCGCATCATGATCGAAAAAATCCTGCATTTCTCTTTGTCACACCGCGTCCTCGTGGTGATGTTAACCGCTGTTGTAGCTACATATGGCCTTTATTCTTTGGGCAAGTTGCCCATCGATGCCGTACCAGACATCACAAACAATCAGGTGGCAATCAATATCGAAGTTCCGGCCCTCTCACCGTTCGAGGTAGAAAAGCAGGTGACCTATCCGATTGAAACGGCCATGGCCGGTATTCCGGGGCTATCATACACGCGTTCTATTTCCCGCAATGGCTTTGCTCAAGTCACGGTCATCTTTGATGATAATGTTGATTTATATTTTGCGCGTGCGCAGGTGAATGAACGTTTAGCGCAAGCCAAAGAAAGTCTGCCCGAAGGAGCGGAACCTCGCATGGGCGCAATTTCAACGGGTCTAGGCGAAATATATATGTGGACAGTGGAGTATGAAAAGCCGGAAGAGCCGTACACAACGCCGGAAGGCCGTGTCCTAAAGACCCCGTTCGACAAAGCGATGTATCTGCGCACTATTCAGGATTGGATCATTCGCCCACAGTTAAAAACAGTCACTGGCGTGGCGGAAGTGGATGCTATTGGCGGTTATGCCCAGCAATACCACGTGCAGCCAGATCCGCAGAAACTGGCATCACTCGGTTTGACGTTCGCTGATGTTATCGATGCGTTGGAGCAGAACAACACCAGCACGGGTGCAGGATTTTTAGAACAAAACGGGGAATCTTACGTTGTCCGTGCTGATGGTCGCATCAACACGATGGAAGATTTGGGGAATGTCGTCCTCGCCAGTCGTGGCGGTGTACCAATCCACATAGAAGACGTAGCAACTGTTACCTATGGTAAAGAACTACGTACGGGCAGCGCCAGTGAAAACGGCCATGAAGTGGTCGTTGGCACCGCTATGATGCTTAAGGGCGCGAACAGCCGAATAGTTTCCAAAGCCGTTGATGAAAAACTCGCGCAAGTTCAGCAATCTTTGCCCGAAGGCATTAAAGCAAAAACGGTTCTGAACCGTACCAAACTTGTCGATGCGACTATCCATACGGTTCAAAAGAATTTAAGTGAAGGGGCAATCCTTGTTGTCGCTGTCTTATTTTTGCTTCTAGGAAATTTCAGGGCTGCGGTTATCGCGGCGTTGGTTATCCCCGTAACAATGCTGGTCACGGCCAGCGGTATGTTGAAAATGGGGATCAGCGCAAACCTGATGAGTTTGGGTGCACTTGATTTTGGTTTAATTGTCGATGGCGCGGTTATCGTGACTGAAAACTGCCTTCGTCGTTTGGCTGAGCGCCAACACCATGAAGGTCGCTTGCTGACTTTGCAGGAACGTATGCAGGAAGTGATGGAAGCCAGTCGCCAGATGATTCAACCCGCCGTGTTTGGTCAGGCCATTATCATTACGGTTTATCTGCCATTACTGACCTTTACAGGTGTGGAAGGCAAGATGTTTGAACCAATGGCTTTGACAGTCATCATTGCACTGGTTATTGCCTTCATTCTTTCGCTGACCTTTGTGCCTGCGATGATCGCGCTTCTGATCAAGAACAAGGTAGAAGAAAAAGAAAATAAATTCATGTTGGCCTCTAAACGCAGCTATGCACCTGTGCTGAACTGGTCTTTGGCGAACCCGCGCATTGTCATTCTTGCGGCGGTCGGATTCTTTGTATTTACACTGCTTCTTTCAACAAGATTGGGGCAGGAATTTACGCCGACACTGGATGAAAAAGACATCGCCATGCACGCGATGCGTATTCCATCCACCTCCATCACGCAATCAACGGAAATGCAACTGCTCGTGGAAAAGGCAGTCAGCGCTCTGCCTGAAGTTGCTTTTGTTTATTCTAAAACTGGAACGGCAGAGATGGCGGCAGACCCCATGCCCCCGAACGTATCCGACACTTTCATCGTTCTAAAACCAAAGGAAGAATGGCCGGATCAATCCATGGATAAGACCGATTTCATGGAGAAGCTGAACAATGCTGTTTCGCAAGTCCCCGGCAACAATTACGAATTTACGCAGCCTATCCAGATGCGTTTCAACGAACTGATTTCCGGCGTACGAAGTGACGTGGCCATCAAGATTTACGGTGATGATTTCGATGTCATGAATGGCACGGCGGACAAGTTAGCTGGAGTTCTTCGGAAAGTCGATGGAGCTGCAGATGTAAAAGTAGAACAAACAACAGGCCTTCCCATGCTGGATATTGAATTGAACAAAACGGCCATCGCTCGATACGGTCTAAATGTTCAGGATATTCTTGATTTGGTAGCCGCTTCTGTTGGTGGACGTGAAGCCGGTCTGGTGTTTGAAGGCGATAAACGTTTCCCGATTGTTGTACGTCTGCCCGAAAATGTCCGTCAGGATTTGAACGCGCTGGAAAACCTACCTGTGCCGGTGATGCATGAGGATGGGGAAGCACAGTCCTATATTCCGTTGAAACAGGTTGCTACATTCAAACTGTCCGAAGGGCCAAACCAAATAAGCCGCGAAAACGGCAAACGCCGTGTTGTGGTGCAGGCAAACGTACGTGGCCGCGACATCGGATCCTTTGTTGCAGACGCGCAGGAAGCAATATCCGCGCAGGTGAAGGTTCCAACTGGCTACTGGCTGGAATGGGGTGGGCAGTTTGAAAATCTGCAAGCCGCGACCAAGCGCTTAATGATTGTCGTTCCTGCCTGTTTCTTCATCATATTCATGATGCTGTTCACGGCGTTGGGATCTGCCAAACAAGCGATGCTGGTGTTCAGCGGTGTACCGTTGGCGATTTCAGGCGGCATCCTGACTTTGTTCCTGCGTGATATGCCATTTTCTATTTCAGCAGCGGTAGGCTTTATAGCCCTGTCCGGTATAGCGGTGCTGAACGGGCTAGTGATGATCACCTACATCAACCAGCTTCGCCAAAAAGGGATGGATGTTATGGGCGCTATCACGGAAGGGGCGCTTACACGCTTGCGTCCGGTTCTGATGACAGCGTTAGTCGCTTCGCTCGGTTTTGTGCCTATGGCCTTGGCGACAGGTACGGGGGCGGAAGTGCAGAAACCTATTGCTACTGTCGTTATTGGCGGCCTTATCACGGCGACGCTTTTAACGCTGGTGATTTTGCCAGCCCTTTACAAATTACTTTCAAAAGAAAAAAGAAATTCCAACCACGCTAAGGAGATTATATGAAAAAATTTATCCTAGTATTTAATATCCTTTTTATGTCCTGCATTGGTTTTTCGGCTTTTGCAAAAGAAAAGAAGATTCCCAAAAATTTACAGGAGAAATATGACCGCCGTGTAGAAGACATGAAAAGATTCGACACGAATGGAGACGGCATTCTCCAATCGAAAGAACTATCTTTAAGCGCTGAGACCAAATTTAATTCTAGTGATCTAAACAAAGACGGCATTTTATCTGAAGAAGAGCGTTCGGCCTTCCTGGGTCAGTTTAGAGCCGACACAACGAAATCCTACAACAAAGCTTTGGCCGGTAACGAAGCAAATAGAATTAATAACCGTTACAAGAATGCAGACAGCAACAAAGACGGCAACTTATCGAAATATGAATACGAATCCTACATGAGCAATCATCAAGCCAATTTTGATCTGAATGCTGATGGCGTTATTTCAAAAGATGAATATCGGACGGATGGAGAAAAGGTGCCTTCTTATTACAGAAAGAAAAAAGATTAATTTTTATATCTTATGAAAACGAGATTTCTTGACTATTGAGCAGCACGCGTTTTGGTGCAAATTTGGTGCAAAACTTCACAATAAAGAACCACAACCGACAAACCTAAGCAGTAAGCCCATCATTGAAATACTAGTCCCAGCTTGCTATGGTTACTTGTAATTAATTGTAGAGACTTACTATCCTAGGTCTCCAAAACCGCAGGCCGCAGGTTCGAGCCCTGCTGCCCCTGCCATTTACGATATTTTTCCGGCACTCGTGAGAGATAATAGCCAACCCAGCATGAGCGCAAGGCCACCTATGGGTGTCAGATATGCAGCTTTATCAAGATCAGGCAAAAGACTGATATATAAGCTTCCACAAAACAGGATTGTCCCTGCGCAGAATGTATATCCCGCCCATTTCAGTGCTGGATGAAGCTGCGTATTAAGCCCGTAAAGCCCCAAGCAGAAAATCAGTATAGCGTATAGCTGGTGGTATCTTAACGCGACATCGAGCCGCTCGGCGTTATCGGCCGTAATGAACGTTGAAAACAAATGGTCGCTGGCCGCACCCATAAGAACAGATGTTAGGCCAAGAATTGCACCTGTGATCACTATAGTTTTCATGCGCGCGTCCTTACTGAAAAGATATTTTCACTGACAAGCCATTAGGTACGTTATCGCTTAAGGAAAGTTTGGCATTGTGCGTATCCACAACCCACTGGGCAATAGACAAACCAATCCCGCTTCCTGTCTGGCCTGTTTTATCAACCCGTACAAAACGGTTGAATACACGCTTCTTATCCGCTTCTGAGATGCCAACCCCAGTATCGGAAATAACAACGGTTTTATCTGAATTTAGCGTGACAGTGATCTTTCCACTATCAGGCGTGTATTTAACGGCGTTGTCCAAAAGATTGTGAAAGAGCATATAGATGGAATCGGAATGACCTTCTATTTCCACGTTGGGGGCTATGTTTGCACTAACGGCTTGCTGTTTATGTTCTGCTAAATTCTTTATCTGGGCGACCGCTTCCTCCAACAGATCGGAAAGATTAATAGTTTCCATTGGAGGCGTGTCATTCTGTAACCGCGCGAACGATAGAAGCTGTTCAACCAAATGTGTTGTGCGGTCAATTGTGGCATTCAAATTATCAAGACCATCCTTACAATCGGGCATGCCGGATACCTTTTTAAGAAGAACTTGTGTTTGTGTTTTCATGGCGGCCAAAGGCGTTCTTAATTCGTGGGCGGCATGATCGGTAAACTCACGCTCGCGCCGGAAACTATCATTAATACGAACGAACAATCTATTCATAGCGTCCACCAAGGGAGTGACTTCGTGTGGAATATCCGCGTTTCTGATAGGAGTAAGATCATCGATCTTGCGAGAATCCACTTCATTAGATAGGGCGATCAGCGGTGTGATGCTCTGGCGAACGCCTATCCATACGATAAGCAACAAAAGAGGAATAAGAATTGCCATAGGAATTGCGAGGCTGGTCATCAATTGCCCTATCAATTCGTAACGGATGGCATAACGCTCCGCCGTTTCGATCTTGATATCATTGGCGGCGTCTATAAAAACAAAAAAACGCCACGGCTTTTCATTGACCATTTGTTGGGAAAATCCGGGGGGTGCCTCAATGTCTGTGAACTTTGCCGCGGTGGCAGATTGCAGAACTAGTTTATCGCCCTTCCATATACGGAAAGCCATTTTATTTTCGTAGCGGTGCTGAAGATTGGGGTTTTCAAGCCCTAGATAAATGCTTTGTTCTTCGGTGATTTCGTGTTCCGTAATCTGCAAAAGCGTTTTCGCGGAATGGACCAGTTGCGCATCATACACTTCTTCGATCTCGTACCATGTGCACCATGCGCCTATGAACAATATAAGAGCCGATATGATTAAGATCGGAAAACTGATCCATTGTAACAGCCGTTTTTTAAGGGAGTAATTTTGAGGAGTCATGTGCAGATCATATATCCGATATTGCGGATCGTTTTAATGGTTTCACGGCCTATTTTTCGGCGTAGCGCGGCGATATGGACTTCTATGGTATTGCTTTCTATATCCGCTGAGCCCCAATCATATATGCGCTCTTCGATCATGGCTTTGCTGACAGGGCGATTGATATTGTGTGCCAGAACATCGAACACCGCCCGTTCACGGCCAGAGAGGCTGATACTTTTTTCATTTTTTTCCAGTTTTCCGGAGGCTGGCTCATAAGATAAATCGCCAATCGTAATAATAGGCTGGCCATCGCCTTGTGCGCGTCGCACCAATGCTGCACAACGGGCTAAGAGTTCATCCAAATCGAAAGGCTTTACAAGATAATCATCCGCGCCACTGTTCAATCCTTCTACGCGATGATAAATCGCATCACGAGCCGTTAGTAGAAGCACGGGAATATTGTTCTTTTCTCGGCGTAAATCTTTCAAAAGATCTAGGCCAGATTTTTCCGGCAAATTGATATCAAATACGGCCAGATCATATTTCACGGTCGAAAGAGCATCTTCTGCTTCTTCGGCAGAACGCACCCAATCCACAGCAAAGGATTCTTTCAATCCTTCGGCTGTGGCTTTTCCGAGGTTACGGTCGTCTTCAACCAGAAGAAGGCGCATGAAATACCTTAGTTAAAATCCTTCTTCTTACTTTTCAGGGTTTCATCAGCTTTGGCAAGGGCCGCTTTGACTTCCTGACGGCGACCAGCGTCCGCCAGTTCACGCCCCTCGCGGTCAGGGGCCTGTAAAGCGCGGTTTAGATAGGTTTTGGCTTCTTCCACGCGGTCATTCTGCAATAAAAAATCACCATAAAAATAGTTTGGATCAATCCCGTTTGGGTTGATTTGCAAGCCCATCTTCAAATGCTCTTCGGCTTTTTTGTCGTCGCCAAAGCCAACAGGCCAGCCCGGAACCTGATAATACAGCGAACCGAGCGATGTATGTGCCGAGCCGTTAAGGGCGTTTGGGTCGATCTTTTCAGACATTTCGAGGAGCGTTTTGGCGCGTTCCACCTTCGGCAACGCGGATATGCCCTTGGTAATTCCGGCGTCTGTGGAAAGTATAATTGCTTCCCAAATTTTTGGTTCGGCACGATTTTGGTTGGCTTCCGTTACTTGTGCGGCTTGCGCTTCTAGTTTTTCGATGGCGGCAAGCTGAGCCTCTTTGTCGGCAAGCTGATATTTGATACGCGCCCATTCGTCTTGCAGCGGTTTGATCTGTTCCATGACAGGATCGGTTACAGCAGCTTCGGTCGTTTTTGCTGTAGCAGGTGCCATAAGCATAGGTTCGGTCTGTGCCAAAGCCGGAATAGAGGTACTAATGAGAAGTGCGGATAAAAGATATAGTTTTTTCATGATAAGGTTCCTTGGATAAGTTTTGGTTTAAAATTTCTTCCCCGATAATCCGGTTCTTCTGTAGGCCGTTATCGATGACACGAGGAAAGATCGCATTGATGAGGGCGAATAATCGTTCCGGCCATCCGATACGGACTTCTTTTTCGCGGCGTTCAATGGCGCGGAATATACGCATGGCAACGCGGCGTGGGTCGTCATACGTGACTTTCGTGCGGTCATTGATTTCTGCACGCACACCTGTGTTCATGCCCGTCTTCACGGCGCGGGGAACAATATAAGTTACCGCAATATCGGTACCGCTAAGCTCCCGGCGAAGACTATCCGAAAAGCCCTTCAATCCTGCTTTGGCCGAAACATAACCAGTGAGATGGGGCAGAGGAATTAAGGCCGTCATCGAGCCTATATTGACGATATGCCCCGAACCGCGTTTTTTCATGTTAGGCAAGACCGCCTGTGAAAGACGCATCGGAACCATCATATTCAAATTTACTATTGCAGTAAGGTTTTGGTTCTCGCAATAATCGAACACATTATATCCGGCCATATTTATAAGAATGTCTGGCGTATTAGCCGCAAGATAGGCGCAGATTTGGTCGATGGTTTGCACTAAATCACCATCGCGGTTTATATCGTGAACCGTTACGTGTGCACCCACACTGCGCAAGCGGTCTACGAGTGGTGACCCAATACCGCCATTGCCGCCTGTGATATAAACTGTTTTCCCTTTAAGCTGCATATTTCATTGCCTGTGTGTGAGGAAGAGAGCGCAATACGTTGGCAAAAAGCCTGAAAGTATTTTGCGCAACTTCAATAATTGCAGCTTGGTCAGCAGGATCGGTAACCTGATTGACCAGATTTTCATAGAATTTCAAATGTTCGATATCCAAGGCACCGTGAGAATAAAGATAAGTGAACGCGGTTTGCGGCAAACCTAGCTTTGATTTAACAGCATCCGCCCCGTTATTGGCGATCTGGATAGACGTGCTTTCCAGCATAAACACCATGCCGAGAAACCCAATGGGATTTTTGCGCGCGATATAATCGTAATTATACGCTACCAGCACTTGCGTTTCGAGATTGGGCGTAACGCTCCGTGCGGCCTCTTTATCGCCACCTGCTGCTGCTACATCGTTGAGAATCCATTCTTCATGGCCCTTTTCTTCTTCGATATATTCGGCAATCGCATCGTGCAGCCATTTCTTGCTTTCAGAGAGATTTACACCCATCGCCATCATGAACCGTACCGTATGACGCACATGATGGTACGCTTGCGTCAGATAGGCGATATAGGTTTCGCGGCTGATATTGCCGTGAAGCGCGTCCACCAATTGTGGAACGGAATATAATTCTTTTCGTGCAGTTTCGGTTTCTTTGTTCAGGCGATCATAGAACGTCATGGATTTTCTCCTTTTGATAGAGTTGAAAAATCCGGGACCGGCGGGGACGTCCGGTCCCGGTAAGCGTTCCGTCGTTGGGGGAGAAGGGCGGAACGGGGGTAAAATG
>CAYYPX010000046.1:0-11504 GCA_964473655.1 uncultured Micavibrio sp. | reverse complement strand
CGTGGTATCGACCACTTTGGCAACAGGGGCGGCGGATATTTCCGTGATTTCGCCGTTGCGGACGATGACGGAACCTTTTTCGCTACGTGTAATTGCAGAGATTTCACAGTTAAGAAAAGGGATGACTTCTTCAAAGCTATTCACTTCGTAGAGTGATTGAATTTCATGTTCGTTGGCGAACAAGATATCGACATGTCCTTCGACCAATTCCTTGAAGGCTTCGCGGTGGCGCGCCACGCAGAAGGAATCAGAAAGCGTGAGTGATACTTTACGTCCTGCTTCGTGTGCGATTTTTGCAGCCTTGTAGAATGCTTCCATCGCCAATGGTGGATCGAACAAATAGCCCTCCAGATACGTCACGGCGGAATTGCGAATAATTTCTTCGTCAATGTCGTTGGGACCGAGTTCGACGGCGGCGCCAAGGAATGTGTTCATCGTGCGTTGACCGTCATCCGTGATCAAGATCATGCAGCGGCCAGTGTGTGTGCCGCTTTCCATCGCGGCTTTGGTCGTGTGTGTCGCGCCCATCGCTTGCATATCGCTCCGGAAAGTTTCGCCCAGCTTGTCGTTTCCAACTTTACCGATATAAGCGCCCTTACCACCGAAAGAGGCGAAACACGCCATCGTGTTGCCTGCGGAGCCGCCCGACATTTCCGTGCGGCCTTCCATCGCGTTGTATAATTCCATTGCGCGTTCGGCGTTGACCAAATTCATCGACCCTTTTTCCATGCCGTGTGATTTGTACTGTTCGGAAAGATAATGTTCGCTAGTGTGGGAAAGAACATCCACAAGGGCGTTTCCGATGGTGACAAGGCCGTAGGTCGTTTTGGTCATTTTTAATCTTTCAAATTGTAATTACGTTATGCTGCAAGTATGTCTATAATAAGTTTTAGCGACTAAAGCAATTATATATAATTGGCTTTTAGATTATTGAGAAAAAATGGATTTTATAACCCCAGCACAATGTAGGGCAGCGCGTGGCTTATTAAATTGGAGCCAACCCGACTTAGCGAATCGATGTGATGTTCATGTTCAGACTATTAGCAAGTTTGAGCTTGAAAATGGATCGCCTACAAAAAAGACATTAACACTTATCAAGCAGACTTTTGAGAATTTTGGCGTTTTGTTCACTCAAGAAGGTGGTGTAAATCCTCGAATTTCAAACCACGTAACCATTTTTAGAGGGCATGAAGGCTTTACACAATTTAGGAAACTAATTTTAGACAGAGCAAAAAAAGCTCCGCTTAACGTTTTTGTAAGTAACGTTGATGAGCGTCATTTTTCTAAATGGGGCGGAGAGGATATGAACAATGCCTATAGAAAAGAAATGGCAAAAATAGGAACTGTCCATTTTAAAATTATTATAAAAGAAAATGATGATTATCTGACGGCATCTAAATTTGCTGAATATAGATGTGTTCCAGAAAACGAGTTTGATGAGGTGCCTTATTATATTTTTGATGATAATCTTGTTTTAATCCCCTTTGAAAAAAATGAAATGAATCTCTTCATAATAAACAATAGCCTTTTGGCAAAATCTTATAAAAAACAATTTGAACGAAGTTGGTTAAAAGCAAAGCCTGTAAAATCGTCTTTTCCGCAAATTTAAATGAGTAATCTTGCGGCCTTAGGTGGTTTATTTTCAGCGGCGTTTATAGCGGCCACGTTTTTCCCTGCGCAATCGGAAGCGGTGCTGATCATGCTAATTTTGAAAGACAATATTCCGGTCTGGATTTTGATCGCGGCGGCAAGTGCAGGGAATGTTCTGGGCGCTTGCGTCAATTGGGTCTTGGGCCGCTGTATCGAAACGTTCAAGCATAAAAAATGGTTTCCTATCAAAGAAGCGTCGTTAGAAAAGGCACAGGCACAGTATAAAAAATACGGCCGTTGGTCGTTGTTGCTTAGCTGGGTTCCCATTATCGGCGATCCCATCACCATTATATCGGGCGTGATGAGGGAACGATTTCTGGTGTTCTTGGCGTTTGTATCGGTGGCCAAGGCAGGGCGTTACATCGTTTTGGCGATGTTGACCCTAAAATGGCTGCATGATACGCCTTAGGAAGATTATAGAAAGATCAAAATATGGCCGCAAAATCCACAGCGAAAAAGCCGAAAATGGTTCAAAAGCCCCTTAAAGAACGGGCCGTTGCCGCCGCGCTTGATCTGTCGTCGCGCATGGGTTGGGACATGATCACCATGGCGGATATCGCCGATAAAGCACATTGCACGCTGGCCGAACTATCCGAAGTATTCGATGACAAGACCGACATTCTGGTTTGCTATGGCCGTGCGCTCGATAAAAAGGTTCTGGAGATTTATTCCGCGCCCGATTTTTCCGCAGGCGAAAAAGACCGTCTTTTCGAAATATTGATGGAACGTTTCGATCTTTTGAACAATGATCGCGATGCAATCATTTCCGTTTTGAAATCCTTTACTCTGGACCCCAAGCAGGCGGTGATCAGCCTTCCGCATCTGGGCCGGTCGATGACATGGATGCTGGAGGCCGCCGGTATTGAAACATCGGGTATCAAGGGTGCGGTACGCGTATTCGGCCTCACCGTAATTTATTTGAATGTCGTGCGGGTTTGGATGAAAGACGATAGTGCGGATTTGTCCAAGACCATGGCGGCGCTCGATAAAAATCTTCTTCGCGCCGAGCAATGCGCGAACACCTTTATGCTTTAGGCGCGTTTGAAATTATAAACGTGGTTTTGCGCGTATAGATCAAGCAACACAGATACGAAATGTTCTATATCGCCTTGCGTGTGTGCGGCCGTTGCGGTTAGGCGCATACGTTCGGTGCCGCGCGGAACAGTGGGATAATTGATAGGCTGGACGTATATATCGTAATGATCCATTAAAACATCGGTGACCATTTTGCAGCAAACGGCATCGCCGATGATAAGCGGCACGATATGGCTGTCGCCCTTTAGGTAACTCAACCCGCTTTTATCCAGCAGCGATTTCAAAGTGGCGGCGTTGCGGTGCGCACGCAGTCGTTCAATTTGTGATGTTTTCAGATATTCAACGCTTGCCAGTGCACCAGCCAAAACGGCAGGTGGAAGGGATGTCGTGAAGATAAAGCCGGGCGCGTAGGAGCGAATGGCGTCGATCGTGGATTTATGTCCGGTGATGAAACCGCCCATCAACCCATAGGCTTTGCCGAACGTGCCTTCGATGACATCGATACGATCGAGTAATCCGCGCTCTTCGGCGACGCCGCCGCCGCGCGGGCCGTACAGGCCGACAGCGTGAACTTCATCGAGATAGGTCATGCAGTTATATTTATCGGCAAGATCACAAATCTCTTTAATGGGTGCGATGTCGCCTTCCATCGAGTAGACGGATTCAAACGCGATCAATTTCGGGCGCGATGGATCTGCGGCCTTTAGCAATTCTTCCAGATGCTCGAGGTCGTTATGCTTGAACACAGCCTTGTCGCATTTTGCGGATCGCATACCGTGGATCATAGAGGCATGGTTCATTTCATCCGAAAAAACAATCGCATTGTCGAGCAGTTTTAAAATCGTGCTGAGCGAACCCTCATTGGCGACGTAGCCGGAGGAAAAAACAAGGGCGGATTCTTTGTGATGCAAATCGGCGAGGGAGGATTCTAGATCGATGTGTAATTTGTGTGTGCCGGAAATATTTCTGGTACCGCCAGCGCCAGCACCGTATTTATCGAGCGCGTTACGCATGGCATCCAGAACCACAGGATTTTGTCCCATGCCAAGATAATCGTTTGAGCACCAGATGGTCACAGGTTTTTGAGTGCCGTCTGGCGCGGTGTAGAGAGCTTTTGGGAACTGACCGTTTTGGCGTTCAAGCGGCGCAAAAGTGCGATAGCGGCCTTCGGCCTTGAGTTCTTCGATTTTGCCTGCGAATATATGGTCGTAATCCATGCTTTTTTATATCCCGCACCATGATGGTTGGATAGCATTATCTTGGAAATATTCGCGAATAGGTAGTTGAGAATGATTGTCGTTTTCGGATCGATCAATATGGACATGATCATGCGGGTGAAGGATTTTCCCCGCGAAGGAGAGACTATTCTATCGCCCAGCTATGAAATGTCGCCGGGCGGTAAGGGTGCGAACCAAGCCATGGCTTGCGCGCGCGGCGATGCCAAGACGGCTTTGATCGGCAAGGTGGGTGATGATGGAATGGGGCACCGTATCCTGACCAACCTTCGCCGTAACGAGGTGATGACATCCGGCGTGGCCACATCCGATTTTATGCCGACCGGCATGGCGGTGGTGACTTTGAATTCGCGCGGTGAAAACCAGATCATCGTGGCTTCGGGTGCGAATATGGATGTGTCGAACGAGCAGGTGCCGGATGAAATTCTGAAAACTGGCAACATCGTATTATTCCAGATGGAAGTTGCACCCGCCGAAAGCCAGAAGGTTATGATGCGGGCCAAGAAACATGGCGCCACGACCATTTTGAACGTCGCGCCGGCGGCGGCTGTGCCACAACAGGTGCTGGACCTTTTGGATTATCTTATCGTCAATGAGCATGAGGCACGCACGCTGGCCGAAGGATTGTCGTTGCCCGCAGGGCAGGATCTGGTTGCAATTGCAAAAGCCTTGGCTGTGCAGGGCAAACTTCATTGCATCGTGACGCTTGGTGAACACGGCTCGATCTGCATGGCGCCGAATGGGACAGGTTTGCGTGTTCCAGCCCTTAAACTGGATGAGGTTGTCGATACGACCGGAGCAGGGGATTGTTTTTGCGGAACCTTTGCCGCGGCCCTTCATAATAAATCAGATTTGCCCACCGCCCTTCGCCGCGCCAGCATTGCATCGGGTCTTTCCTGTAAGGAAAAGGGTGCACAGGATTCGTATCCCTATATCGGGGAGGTCGATGAGTTGCTCGCGAAATTCCCGCCAGCCCAAGCGATTTGATTTTTAGGATTTAAGCGTAAAGATTGACGTTCGCGCCGCGGTTGGAAACCGTGGCCATCAGCATATCGCCGATTTGCTGTTGCACCTGCGCCGTCTGCTTTATCATCGATAAAGCGACATTCTGTTGAACCATGGCCATATTCATGGCGATTGCTGCAGGAAGCATTTCCATCCGAATAGTATATCAGTTTTTTCGGGTTTTTGGATAAAAAATCACAAGGTCATATTGTGCTTGGTGTAATAACGCTGGCAGGCATCGTACAGCTCTTGCGTTAAGGCATATCCCGCGCTTCCGCCATTTCCCGTTAATCTTTTGTTAAGCACAACACCGAGCACTTTGATGTAAGTGCCTAAAATCTGTAGAAAATCTTTATCCGGTTTTGGTGTCTTCTCAAGAAACTTCAGGAACACATCTGAAACCATTGAAACTAATTGATAATGGAACATGCTTCCGTTCGATTTCAATTGCATGACGATATTCACCAAGGGGGTCATCGGTAACTGCGCGCCACCCTGTTCATTTTCGATAGCCGTTTTTATTTCGGCCAATTCGTCCAGATATTTGAGGGCGTGGGGGGTGAAGTCCACCGGATTGCTTTCCAGATGCGCTTGTGCGCGTTTCAGGATGTATTCCGGAATGCCGCCATTTCCCATTTTTTCTTTCAGGGTGTTGGGTGGTTTTGTATAGGTGGGCTTTCTGGTCATGCTATCTTTTTATTTTAAGTTTTTTTCGTATCGTCTTGCAACGTTTGTAAAATGAGTTCTATCTCGGCGCTGATTTCGCCATCGGCGGGGGCGTTTTTATCCGAGTTTCCGCGTTTGTCTTTGCCGTAGAATTCAAAGTCTTTTTTCCTGCGGCGATCGGGCCCGAAAAATTCCCCGGTATCAACGAACTGGCGCGGTTTTTCAACAATCTGGACGATGCGCGCGTAAAGATCTTTCGCGCTGTATGGTTTCATCAGGAATTCTGTAACACCCTTGTCGCGCGCTTTTTCCACGCGGGCGCGGTCGCTGTAACCGCTCATCAGAATAATCGGCACGAATTTATTGGGTGAGGCGGGATGACGGCGTATTCTGCTGATCAGCTCCATGCCGTCATAAGGTTCCATTAACCAATCAGTGATCACCAGATCTGGATTTATGCTGCAATAAAGCCTGAAACCTTCTTCGGCGTCTTTTGCGCCGTGAAGATTTTTGAATCCAAACGCCTTGAGCAGCGAAATCGTGAGGGCGAGCATAGGCTGCATATCCTCGACAATCAGGATTTTTACGTGTGAAAGATCATAAGCCATTAAAAAATTTCTATAAAAATAAGACCCGGCCAGAATCTCATTTTTTGAACGCCATGACAACCTCTGATCCTTTGGAAAATGACCCTGTTGTTATTTCCGTATAAGCCGTTGGCAAATGGATTGTTTGGGCGTAGTTTAAAAAGAATCAAGAAGCAGATGGGTTCAAAGGGTGTAGCAAGGGGATCGCGCTATGGAACAACATAAGATCATCATGAATTTTTCTGTGCCGCCGAGCGTGGAAGATATCGAAACAATTGCCAAGGACATTTTGGCCAACCTTCCGGAAGAAATTTTAGAATACTGTGAATCGCTGGCGTTACAGGTCGAAGATTTCGCCGATGACGCCACGCAGGCGGAAATGGAAGCCGAAGATCCTTACGAATTGGTTGCGCTGTACCGCAGCGGTAAGGAGATTTCGCGCGGCGTTCAGCGTAAAGTTGCCAATGATGATGACCTTTTGATTTTATTCCGCCGACCTATTTTGGATTTGTGGTGTGAGACACAGGACGACATCACAAATATTATCCGCGAAGTGATGATTGGGGAGCTTGGACAGAATTTCGATTTCTCCGAAGACGAGATTGAAGAAATGGCGGCAAGACATCATCAAGGGATGTTTTGATTACGGATTAATCATATGGCTTTTCCAGCCATTGCCATCGCGTTCAAAAACATATCTTTTATGCAGCCTGAATTCCCCGTTGATCCAGAACTCGATACGGTCCGGAATTACGCGAAAACCTTTCCAATAGTTCGGGCGGGGAATATCTTCGATCCCTTCAAATTTTTTCTCAAAATTTTCAACGGATTTTTCCAGATCGGAAAATTGTTCTAGCGTGCGTGATTGTTGCGAAGCCCATGCACCGATGCGGCTGCCGCGCGGGCGGGAATTATAATAGTCGTCGGATTCTTCCTCGCTTACGATTTCGACGCGGCCTTCAATGCGCACTTGTTTGCGCAAGGTCTTCCAGTGGAAGCAAAGCGCGGCAAAAGGATTTTCCGATAATTGTTCGCCTTTGCGGCTCTGAGCATTCGTGTAGAAAACAAAGCCGCGTTGATCCAGCCCGTTGAGTAGCACCATCCGGTTGGACGGGCGGCCGTTTTTGTCCGCCGTGGCAAGGTTCATGGCGTTGGGGTCGTTGATTTCCGCCGTTTTCGCTAGCTCCAGCCAGTCGGCGAAGGTTTTAAACGGGTCGTACGTATCAATATCAAGTGGTGCGTTCATGTTTGTGTCGATTTTGTGATAAACAGGGACTTGTTTTAAACGAAATTGGAACTTAACGTAAGACCATTAGTTTGGAATCGCATTATTTACAGAAGGATTATAGCGATCATGAAGAAGACAGTTTTAACATTATTATTGGTGTCCACGGCAGCTCTGGCAGGTTGTAATACCACCAGCGGCATGGGCAACAAGCAATTGATTGGTACGGGCGGCGGTGCCGTTCTCGGCGGTTTGACCGGTTCGCAAATCGGCGGCGGTTCTGGTCGCCTTTGGGCAACGGGTGCGGGCGTTCTGCTCGGTGCTCTGGTCGGTTCTGAAATCGGTAGCTCACTGGACAATGCTGACCGTGCGGCGGCTATGCAGGCACAACAATCTGCTTACAATGCTCCTATCGGCCAGACAATCCGCTGGAACAACCCAGACTCCGGTAACTACGGTACCATTACGCCAACTCGTTCGGGTACAGACAATGGCGGACGTGTTTGTCGCGAATACAGCCAGACAATTTATGTCGGTGGTAAATCACAATCCGGTTACGGCACGGCGTGCCAGCAATCGGATGGTTCTTGGAAAGTCGTCAACTAATCATAGTTGATATATAATTTGAAAAGGCCGCTTGAATGAGCGGCCTTTTTTATCGCGATTTTTTGTCGTCGCCGCCTTGATGGCTTTGTCTCGCAGGCTGTTGGCGGATTATGCCACCGCCACCGCTTCCAAGCCCCATCCCGGGTGCGGAAGGTGCGAAGGCCGGTGTGACCGGAACCGGTGCCGATGGTGTCGGCATTTTCGGCGTGAGTCGACCGGGTATTGATTTTGGTTGAATGCCAAGGTCGTTGGCGGCTGCAAGTTTTTGAATGTAATTTGGATCGTTCATCGTTGTTTGCACGGATTGCAGGACGCAAGCAATTGCTGGATTGTTCGCACAAATCTCCGCGATGCTGCCCAATGCGCCGCTACCGCCTTTGCGTTTTTGTTCGACGGCTGTATCTCCAAGCGCTTTCAGGTCTTCCCACTGGGGTTCATCCTTTGTGCCTTCGAATTGCATACGGGCGGCTTGTGACGGAGATGCTCCCGTTGAAAGTGCGTTGTCGAATGCGCGCGCAGCCGATTGCAAGGCATTCGCGCACCATCCCATAATGATACCATCGGCAAGGTTTTCGTTTTGCTCGTTGGCAGCAGATAGAAGAGGACGGCCGCTTTCTTCGCGAACGCCGCGCGCGACGGCCTCTTCAAATGTTTTTTCCATGATCTGACGATGGAGCATTTGGTTTTGCTCGCTGGTGGCATACGCGTTATAGATATTTTCCAGCGCGGATTCAGGCGCCGGAGAAATTTCTGTGATTTCGGATACTAGGTGCCCTGTTGCGCGCACGAGTGGATCGTCACTTGTATAAATAGCGCAAGCCAGAATGATATCGGCGGGATAATCGCGCCACGCCATGTTCTGTCCGGGTTCGGAAAATTTCCACCAATCCAGAATGTTCTTATCATCAAATTCTTGTCCAACTTGAATGGTCAATTGTCTTGCATAAGACATATATTTTGTCTTGGTCGGGTTCAATGAAATCAGCTCTTGATAGGCATATTGAGCTGCATCCATAGCGATAACGTAAGGGTAATCTTCGGCGCGTTTTTGGTGAACGGGAGAAAGAGAATTTAAGGCGCGCTCTGAAGCCAGAACCGAAAGTGATTGTTCATCCCCTTGAAGGCCCGACATGGTAGAGGAGAAAATATCCGCCAGCAAATTAAGGCGCGCGAAATTCATCGGCGATCTTTTTGGAATCATCGGGCCGGATTTAAATTTTTCACGATATTCGGGGCGTTGACGTACTTCCATCAAATCGATGGCGTGCCAGAGATAATGATAGATCGTGCGGCGCGCGTCATTCTCGGTTTCGAATTCATCCATGTTGACGTTGATAAGTGCGAGTACATGATCCTTGTTCGATAGGCCGAACCATTTGCGTTCTTGATGGATGGCCATACCTAGAAGGCCCGTTGCTTCACGCTTGCTGTTTTTTTCCAAAATGGATTGGGCGGTCAGACCGGCGGGGTGTTTCAAAACCTCGTGCTCGTTCGTTGCGATGATGTCTTGGAATTGGCCATGGCCATGGGTGAGAAACATCACTTGCAGTTCCGGATATAGATCCTGAATCTGCGCGGCGGCGAGATCGCAAATTTCTTGCAAGCTTCCGTTCTTAATGGTCATTTGTTTTCGTCCATGCCCCGTAATTACCCTGAAATCATAGGCTTTTTGGGTTAACAAAACCTATATTGGGGGCCGAAACGGGCGGATTCCTTAACGGTTTTGGCTGGACGGTTTGGCGGAAATGTGTAGGATGCAAGGCATCTAATAAGAGGAAAAAATGACGGAAACTCCGAAAAACTGGCTGGCTGGCAAAAAGGGCGTAATCATGGGGGTCGCGAACGACCGTTCCATCGCTTGGGGGATTTCCAAGGCCGCACACGAAGCCGGCGCCCAATTAGCATTTACATATCAAGGAGATGCGCTGGAAAAGCGCGTCAGACCGCTGGCGGATAGCATCGGCTCGGACATCGTGCTTCCTTGCGATGTCACCAATATGGACTCCATTACTCAGGCTTTTGAGACGATCGGCAAAAAATGGGGCAAAATCGACTTTGTTGTCCATGCCATCGCTTTTTCCGACAAGAACGAATTGGATGGCCATACCTAGAAGGCCCGTTGCTTCACGCTTGCTGTTTTTTTCCAAAATGGATTGGGCGGTCAGACCGGCGGGGTGTTTCAAAACCTCGTGCTCGTTCGTTGCGATGATGTCTTGGAATTGGCCATGGCCATGGGTGAGAAACATCACTTGCAGTTCCGGATATAGATCCTGAATCTGCGCGGCGGCGAGATCGCAAATTTCTTGCAAGCTTCCGTTCTTAATGGTCATTTGTTTTCGTCCATGCCCCGTAATTACCCTGAAATCATAGGCTTTTTGGGTTAACAAAACCTATATTGGGGGCCGAAACGGGCGGATTCCTTAACGGTTTTGGCTGGACGGTTTGGCGGAAATGTGTAGGATGCAAGGCATCTAATAAGAGGAAAAAATGACGGAAACTCCGAAAAACTGGCTGGCTGGCAAAAAGGGCGTAATCATGGGGGTCGCGAACGACCGTTCCATCGCTTGGGGGATTTCCAAGGCCGCACACGAAGCCGGCGCCCAATTAGCATTTACATATCAAGGAGATGCGCTGGAAAAGCGCGTCAGACCGCTGGCGGATAGCATCGGCTCGGACATCGTGCTTCCTTGCGATGTCACCAATATGGACTCCATTACTCAGGCTTTTGAGACGATCGGCAAAAAATGGGGCAAAATCGACTTTGTTGTCCATGCCATCGCTTTTTCCGACAAGAACGAATTGGATGGATTGTACCTAGACACTACCCGCGATAATTTCCTCAAAACTATGGATATCTCGGTTTATTCCTTCACGGCTGTTGCGCAAAAAGCTGCGCCTTTGATGAATGATGGTGGAAGCCTCGTGACGCTTACCTATTATGGTGCCGAGCGCGTGATGCCGCACTATAACGTAATGGGCGTGGCTAAGGCCGCGCTGGAGGCATCGGTTCGTTATCTCGCTGCTGATCTCGGCCCTCGCAATATTCGCGTCAACGCAATCTCCGCTGGTCCGATCAAAACATTGGCGGCGTCCGGTATCGGCGATTTCCGTTACATCCTGAAATGGAACGAATTAAATTCTCCGCTTCGTCGCAACGTCACCATCGAAGATGTGGGCCGCTCGGGATTGTTCCTCCTCTCCGATCTTGGTTCCGGCGTGACGGGCGAAGTGCTCCATGTCGATTCCGGTTATCACACGGTCGGTATGTGCAGTGTTGATTCTGCCGCTGAAACGGCGGAGCTACTTCAGTCTCTTGCACCGAAAGACACGGACAAGGCTGCGTAATGTCTGTACCTGATTACCAAAGCCTTATGTTACCTTTATTAAAGGTTTTGGAAGATGGAGAACCTCGGCGCATTTCTGACTGCTTATCAATCATCGCCAATAATCTTGGTCTAAGAGAAGATGAATTAGATGCCTTGCTTCCAAGCGGCA
>CAYYPX010000045.1:2628-11589 GCA_964473655.1 uncultured Micavibrio sp. | reverse complement strand
ACGCCTTTTCTGTCGCAAACTATGATGTTGTCTTTGGGCAGGCCCAGACTGTGCAAAAGATGCAAGCACGCCAATGCCGATGCACCCGCGCCGTTGGCGACGAGTTTCACATCGGTAATTTTTTTGCCCTTCAATTCAAGCCAGTTCAAAAGAGCGGCGGAGACGATGATCGCGGTTCCGTGTTGGTCGTCATGGAAGACCGGAATTTTCATGCGCTCGCGCAGGCGTTTTTCAATTTCGAAACATTCCGGTGCCTTGATGTCCTCAAGGTTGATTCCGCCGAAGGATGGTTCCAGACGCGCAACCGTTTCGACGAACGCATCGATTTCCGTTTCATCGATTTCGATATCGAAGGAGTCGATGTTGGCGAATTTTTTGAAAAGGACGGATTTTCCTTCCATCACCGGTTTCGACGCCAACGCACCGATATTGCCAAGGCCAAGAACGGCCGTACCGTTTGAAATAACCGCGACGATATTTCCGCGACTGGTGTAATCGAGTGCCTTGCTTGGATCTTTTTCAATTTCGAGGCATGGAATGGCCACGCCGGGAGAGTAGGCAAGCGAGAGGTCACGTTGTGTCGCGAGCGCGGTCGTGGGTTTTACCGAAATCTTGCCGGGTGTCGGCAAGCGGTGATAATCGAGCGCGGCGTTGTGAAGATCGTCGTTGTCGGACATGGGTGATAGACCTCTGGCGTAAAGAAAGATGGTGCGGCCAAGAAGACTCGAACTTCCACGGGATTTCTCCCACAGCGACCTCAACGCTGCGCGTCTACCAATTCCGCCATGGCCGCGGATTTTGTCTGTTAAGACAGAGGTTTCCTATCAAAACGGCGGGGCGGTAGCAAGCACCAGCCTCGCTGCAATGCAAGATATCTAAAGAAAGAGGTTGGGTGCGTCAATCGTTATTCAATTATGGCGCGCGGGAAAACAGCTTGATTGCTGGGAACACGTGTTGCGGGTTGTTTTTGCCGTAATAGGCAACTTCGCTCAAAGGCCCCCTCCATCGCAAAATAGAATTGGGATTTAATGAAACGGCAGCGCACGCTGCGGAGTCATTAAATTGCTTAGGTACAGGTTTGCAGAAAGTGTAGTTGGTAGACGCAACACCGCTTTCATGGCGGTGTACTAAAATAAGTCCTTCTGTCTTGTGCTCATCTGCCTTGGGATCCCAGACAAATGCCATGTGTTGGTTTAATGATTCTGGGGTGATGATTTTATAAGCTTCGAGTGCGTTCTTATCCCATTTGGCTTTTTGTCCAGCCTTGATGTTAGTATTTGCAGATACAATAAGGCCCGCATATTCCGGATATCCAGCATCTCTTATGGTCTTTTTGAGATTGCAAATATGCACTTTCATACCTGTGGCTTTTTGGCCCGTTTCATACTGGACATTTATCGGTTTTATTCTTTCGCCGGGATGGCTCATCATCAATGCCAGAATGACTTTTTGCTGTGGGCCGAGTTTCAATTCGTGGCCATTGATGGAAACCAGTGCCTTCGTCCAGTCATCGTTTGCTGCTTTACGGATCGCAATCGGGCCGTAGCTCAATGTGTCAGCGCTCTCGAAAGCTTTGGTAAGGGACTGCAGCGGAAAGATTTTCTCACCGGGTTGAAAAAGGCTTCTGACTATGTCGGATTTATCTCTCATGATTATACTTGTTCACACTCTATTTTTTAACGAACTTGGCCGTTTCTTACAGGCTGAATTCCTAGATGTCAACAAATATGTAAACTAACTATTTTGATTTAAAGCCTAAGAGTAGGGGTTTGTTCCTTCAGTACGTAACGCTCGCGCGCGTCAGGCAGCCATTTACCTTTATCACCTTTGGATCGGCAGGGGTTTGCCGAGACAATCTGATCGGCATAAGGGGCTAAGTTCGGGTTGGCGCGGATTGTTCTTCTGATTTTGTGGATTTGCACCTTCAACGAATTGCTGAACATATTTTTCTTGTCGGAAACATCCGCTTGTTTCACTCCAGAATCAATCTGGCTGATCATGACAGCCATGATCTTTTTCTGTTGTGCGCTTAAATTTACTTCCTGACCTTGTACAAAAAAATGAGCTTCCTCCCAGTTCGCACCTACCATCTTTTTGATGGCAAAAGGCCCTGCAGAGACGGAATCTGATTTCTCAAATGCGCGGGCGAGAATGGAAGGAGGTTTTTTATTACGAGAGCGGGCCATATTGTTCATCCTTGAAATTTTTGTGTCGGTATTCTTAACAAATAACTGCCGGCCTTTTCTGCGGCCTCGATCGCTTCGGCATAAGGCTGCATATCTGCTTTTTTAAAAGCACTTCGTAAACGGCAAATATGCACTTTGATGCGGGTTACAAGGCGCGTCTGTGTGTCGCCTTTCTTTTGCGATTGTGGCATATATCCGCGCTCCCTTATTTCTTGGGTCACGGCTTCGCTTGTGACAGGGCTGCCTTGATGTGCAATCAGTAGGGCCATCATTTGTTTTGCGCTGGGGCCTACTGTAATATTTTTGCCGGCAACATACAGGTTTGCTTGCTTCCATGACTGCCACGGTGCTTTGGAAACTTTGTAAGGACCCCATTCAACGATGGGGCTGCTGTCAAAGACTCTGGATAGGCTAGGCTGTTCTTGTAAACGCATCATACATTTCCTCGAATGAGGCTTTTATAGAATTATGGCGATACCGTCAATAAATATGACAATTAAGAGATTCCTACCCAGATCGCCTCCATCTTGTTAAGAAATAGCCATGGAATTCCGGACATCCCAGATCCCCGTCGATTACGAAACCGCCATATCGGTCATGGAAGACCGCGTGGCGAAGATCCGTTCCGGTGATGCTGATGAGTTGGTCTGGTTATTGGAACACCCACCGCTGTACACGGCGGGGACCAGTGCCAATCCATCCGACCTTTTGGACAATCGTTTTCCGGTTTTTGAGACGGGGCGCGGAGGGCAATTCACCTATCACGGCCCGAACCAGCGCGTCGCCTATGTGATGCTTGATCTTAAAAATCGTCTGCAATCACCTGATATTAAAAAATATGTTTGCGCCTTAGAAGAGTGGGTGATCCGTTCTCTGGCGCATTTTGATGTCAAGGCGGAGCGCCGTGAAGGGCGCATCGGATTGTGGGTAGTGACTCCTATGGGCGAGAAGAAAATCGCGGCAATCGGCGTGCGCATCCGCCATTGGGTCACGTATCACGGCGTGGCCATCAATGTGAATCCAGATTTATCGCATTTTGATGGGATCGTGCCATGCGGGATAAAAGAATACGGCGTGACATCGCTGCATGATCTTGGAAAAATGATTGATATGAAGCAGTTGGATGAAGTTCTAAAAGCGGAATTCGAAAATGTATTCGGCGGCGATCAATCTGCCGCCATGGGCACGGCTTGCGCCTGAACATAGTTCGCACAGAATGAAATCAATTTATCAATGTCGGCTTTCAATGCATTGAAATTTTTTGATTTTTTGTAAGTGTTTTCGTCGATATATAAATTGCGGGCGACTTCGATCTGAATCGAATGACGACCCGTTGCCGGATTCGAATAGCGGCGCACCAATTCAACGCCCTTATACGGGTCATTGATAGAAACCTTGTATCCCAATTGTCGCAAGTAATCGCGGATAGCATGGGTGAAATCGATATCGCAGGTCGTGCCGTCACGATCACCCAAAACAAAGTCGGCGGATTTTAACGGCGCGGCGCGGAAGGAATTTCCGTCAGTGCTCGGCATGGAGTGACAATTCACATGCCAGACCTGCCCATGGACATAATGTGCTTCCTCGATCAGTTTCTCGAGCTCAACGTGATAGGGGCGATAGCACGTTTCGATCCGGTTTTTGATTTCGGCGACGGTGAGCGAGCGGTTATAGAGCGGCATACCGGGACGGACAAGGCGGCGGATCAGCCCGATACCGGCATGGCTCCGCGCGGTCGGGTTGATGTCGTCCGGCCAGTCTTCGGCCAAGAGGTCGACATCGATATCGCGCTCGCAGCGGTTCACATCAATATAAGAGCGGGGGAAATCGGCGCAGAGCAGAACCGCCCCATAGTCCGGCACATTGGCGAACAATTCATCGACATACTTGTCTTCGGCCTTTTCAAGGTGGGCGATATCGCAGGCATAGCCGAAATCGGTGGGGTACTGGATGCCGCTATGGGGGGAATCGAAAATCAGCGGTAAGGGCTGATCCGCGCGAGTCAGGGTATAGATGCCGTGAACAGATTCCTTTTGCAAAACAGGGCGTCCTTTATATAGTCTTCCTATCTACAGACTAACATAGTTTAAATTACTGAAAAGTTGAGATATTTTCTTACCAATCTATTTGCATATTCGTTTCCAAGTTGTTATTAATACCCTATGTTATGTTTATTAGGGTGGTTTCATGGAAGAAGAGCAGGTTAAGGAAATAAAGCAAATATACGTGCTTTTAGCGGCTTTTGAGCAGGGATTTATTGATGAGGGGCCTGATCGAGACGATGTGATTTTAAAAAGGATGGAGCAAGAATCTAACAGGATTTTTGGAACAGGTTTGTATTCTTGTACACCGGATACATTAAAAGGGATTTTTAAACTTGCTCATATGGAAGGTCTTATTGGGACGCGTGAAGGAAAATGGGGGATGACAGGGGATGGTGTGGTGTGGCAAAGCATAATGCTGAAAAAGTATGTTCCCGCAATTTAAACTGCCAAATTTAAAAAGAACAAAAAATGCACGATATTAAGGCCATTCGTCAGGACCCCGCCGCCTTTGATAAGGCTATGGCCCGCCGCAAGTTGCTGCCGCAAAGCCCGGCTCTCCTGAAACTGGATGAAGAACGCCGTGCCGTGCAAACGGAATTGCAGGAATTACAAAATACCCGCAACACAAAATCCAAAGAGATTGGTGCCATCAAGGGCAAAGGCGGCGACGCCACCGCTTTGATGGACGAAGTTAATGCGCTGAAAAACCGTATGACGGAACTGGAGCAACGCGAAGCAACGTTGGCTGAGAGTCTCAACCAACATCTCGCCGGTTTGCCAAACGTGCAGGCGTTGGACATTCCTGATGGTGATGGCGAAGAACAGAATGTCGAAGTGCGCAAACATGGCGAACCAAAGCGCATTAATTCCGCCAAAGAGCATGACGAAATCGGCCAAGACCTTGGCATGATGGATTTTGAAACGGCTGCGAAAATTTCCGGTAGCCGCTTCGTGATCATGCAAGCGGGCCTTGCACGTTTAGAGCGCGCGCTGGCGCAATTCATGCTGGATACGCACACATCCGAGCACGGCTACACCGAGGTTTCTCCGCCGATCCTCGTGAATGACAAAACCATGTTCGGCACGGGACAATTGCCGAAATTCGAAGACGACCAGTTCCGCACCACGCGTGGCGACTGGCTCGTGCCGACGGCCGAAGTGCCGCTGACCAACATTGTCGCCGATGAAATTGTTGATGAAGAAACATTGCCGCGTCGCTACACGGCCTTCACGCCATGTTTCCGTCAGGAAGCGGGAGCGGCGGGTAAAGACACGCGGGGGATGATCCGCCAGCACCAATTCTACAAAGTCGAAATGGTGTCCATCACAAAGCCGGAAGAATCCGAAGCAGAGCATCAACGCATGACGCAATGCGCAGAAAATATTTTGAAGAAACTCGAATTACCGTTCCGCACGATCGTGCTCTGCACGGGCGATGCCGGTTTTGGATCGTACAAAACCTATGACATCGAAGTCTGGTTGCCGGGGCAGAACCGCTACCGCGAAATCTCCAGCTGTTCGAACTGCTGGGATTTCCAAGCACGCCGGATGAATGCGCGCTGCCGCCCGAAAGGTGAGAAAAACACGAGATTTGTTCATACGCTTAATGGCTCTGGTCTTGCCGTGGGGCGCGCCTTGATCGCAGTTCTGGAAAATTATTATGACCCTGCCGATGGCGGTGTTTTCGTCCCTGCGGTTCTCAAACCGTATATGGGCGGACTGGACAAGATTCTCCCGATGAATCACAATGGGGGTGCGTTGAAAAACGCGTCGTAAACCCATTCCCGAAAGGCGGCGTCCTTTGCCTTTTACCCGTCGCAAAAAACAACTGATCGATCATCTGCGTAGCAATTCCGGCATCACGGATGAGCGCGTTCTGTCGGCTATTGAATCTATTCCGCGTGAGAAGTTCGTGTTGAAAGGATCCGAACTTGAGGCGTGGGATGATATCGCGCTACCGATCGAAGAGGGGCAAACCATTTCCCAACCAACCGTCGTTGCGACGATGACGCAGGCGTTGGAATTGACGGACCGTCATAAGGTTTTGGAAATCGGAACGGGCTCAGGTTATCAGGCGGCGATCCTGTCCAAGCTTTGTAGACGCGTTTACACGATCGAACGTCACAAGCCGCTGCTGGAAAGTGCGGAGGCGATGTTCAAGGAATTGAAGCTGAATAACGTCACGACGATTTGTGCCGATGGAATGCGTGGCTGGCCGCGTATTCATGGACTAGATCAACATCCGTTCGATCGTATCATCGTTACTTGCGCTGCACGTGAAAAACCACCTGCTGCGCTGATCGATCAACTCGCTGTCGGTGGTATCATGATTATTCCCGTTGGTCCCCCGGGTGAGCAAATGCTCCGTCGCTATCAGAAAGAAAGCGATGATACTTGGTCTTTCCGCAACATCATGGAAGTGCGCTTTGTGCCGCTGCTTCCCGATGTTGCAACGAAAAAGGAGGCGGCGAACGTCGAAGCGGCCTGATGAATTTTACAATCCTGTCATTGCGAGCGAAGCGAAGCAATCCATCCTGCGGCGGTTGTCGTGCGTCCGTAAGATGGATTGCTTCGTCGCATATGCTCCTCGCAATGACGGCATTGTCCTTAACATCCTGCCTTACCCCGACCGGCACGCAAAAGCCTGCGGAGATTGTTACATATGGCATTCATGGTGGTGCGGGCACGACGGGAATGCATACGGTGCAGACGGGGGATACGGTTTATACTGTCTCGCAGGAATATAATTTACCACTTCGTGAAATCATTTCGGTCAATCAATTGATCGCGCCTTATTCTCTCCAAACCGGTTTTCGTCTAAAGCTTCCTCCGCCGAATGAATATAACGCAAAGCCCGGCGACACGTTGAATGGTATTTCACGTTTGTTCGGTGTGAGTGTTAGTGAAATGGCGAAGATGAATAATCTTTCCGAACCATACACAATTGAAAAAGGGCAAATCATCCGTTTGCCTGCGCCGCAACCAAAACTGGAACAGGAACTCTCTGGTAATGCGCCGATGCCTGTGTTCAACACTGCGCCGGTAAAAGTGGGCGCGGTTGAAATGGAAGTGCTTCCACCGCCAACAGGCATGGGACAAAGCGCGTCAGTTACTCCCGCCGTTGTAACATCGCAAGCCACGGCGGGATATCCGCCTTCGCCGGCCGCAAAACCGGCAGTGCCGCAAGCCGAAGTTCAAAAAGTCGCCGCAACCATCGCGCCGAAAATTCCAACCCGTACGGGGCGTTTCATGCAACCTGTCGATGGGCAGGTGATTTCAAAATACGGCCCGAAAGAGGGCGGCATGCACAATGACGGGATCAATATCAAGGCCGCGCGCGGCACGGCGGTGCGTGCTGCCGAAAACGGTGTTGTTGCTTATACTGGTGATGAACTTGCGGGCTACGGGAATCTGGTTTTGATCCGCCATGCCGACAAATATATGACGGCCTACGCGCACATGGATAAAATTCTCGTGAAGAAGGGCGACACGGTAAAGGTCGGCCAATCGATCGGCACGGTAGGCTCTACGGGCAAGGTGGACTCACCGCAGCTTCACTTCGAAGTGCGCAAGGGCACGCAAGCGATCAATCCGGATCAGTTTATTTAACAATTTTTGGCCGTTTTTCGCGGGTTTCAGGGCTGTTGATGGCCCTTGATTGGCTCTTGCCTTTGTGTTTCGGGGCGTTATAGTCCCTCGATAACAAAATTACGCTTATATATAAGGACAAAAATATGCTGATTTCCCCTGCACATGCTCAGGAAGCCCCGATTGCCGGAACAACGGCTGAAACTGCCGTACCTGCTGGCGATCCCGCCCTTGCAGGCACACCAGATACAACTAGCATCCTGCTTCAAAATGTCGGCATGATCGTTTTGTTGGTCGTGATGTTCTATTTCCTTTTGATCCGTCCGCAGCAAAAACGTTTTAAAGAGCACAAGGACATGATCGACGCTCTGAAAGTGGGTGACAAGGTTGTCACTGCTGGCGGCTTGATCGGCAAGCTCGACAAAATCGTCGATGATTCTGAAGTGATCGTTGATCTTGGTAACGGCGTGAAAGTTACCGCGCTTCGCTCCACTATTCAAAGCAAAGCCGACAAGCCCGCCAACGACACTGTAAAGAAGTAAGGCGTCTATGATTCAGATCCCCTTCTGGAAACGTATCCTGATTATTGGCGCGGTTGTTCTCGCGTTTGTTTACAGTGCGCCGAATTTGGTGCCCAAAGACAAGCAAGAACAAATCTTGGGTGCGTTGCCGTCATGGTTGCCGCACAAGACGGTCAATCTGGGTCTGGATTTGCAGGGCGGATCGCACATTCTTTTGCAGGTTGATCTTGCTTCGGTCACAAAGCAACGTACGGAAGATCTGATTTCTTCTTTGCGTCCTGTCTTGCGAGATAAGAAAATCGGCTATAAACGTCTTTCTGCGACACCGAATGGTATTCGCGTTCAATTGCGTGAAGCAGGGGATGCCGCTGTCGTGCGCAAAGAAATCGCTTCACTAGATAATACGCTCAGCCTTTCTGTGAATGCCGATGTCATCGATGCAACTTTCTCTGAAGTAGCGATCAAGCAGATCAAGGACGAAGTCATCAACCAATCTTTGGAGATCGTTCGTCGCCGTATTGATGAGACGGGAACGAACGAGCCAATCATCACCTTGACGGTTGATGATTGGCGCGGTTGTTCTCGCGTTTGTTTACAGTGCGCCGAATTTGGTGCCCAAAG
>CAYYPX010000045.1:0-2528 GCA_964473655.1 uncultured Micavibrio sp. | reverse complement strand
ATTGGCGCGGTTGTTCTCGCGTTTGTTTACAGTGCGCCGAATTTGGTGCCCAAAGACAAGCAAGAACAAATCTTGGGTGCGTTGCCGTCATGGTTGCCGCACAAGACGGTCAATCTGGGTCTGGATTTGCAGGGCGGATCGCACATTCTTTTGCAGGTTGATCTTGCTTCGGTCACAAAGCAACGTACGGAAGATCTGATTTCTTCTTTGCGTCCTGTCTTGCGAGATAAGAAAATCGGCTATAAACGTCTTTCTGCGACACCGAATGGTATTCGCGTTCAATTGCGTGAAGCAGGGGATGCCGCTGTCGTGCGCAAAGAAATCGCTTCACTAGATAATACGCTCAGCCTTTCTGTGAATGCCGATGTCATCGATGCAACTTTCTCTGAAGTAGCGATCAAGCAGATCAAGGACGAAGTCATCAACCAATCTTTGGAGATCGTTCGTCGCCGTATTGATGAGACGGGAACGAACGAGCCAATCATCAACCGTCAAGGTGATGATCGTATCGTCGTGCAGCTTCCGGGCCTCGATGATCCGGAGCGTGTGAAGCAGCTTCTAGGTAAAACTGCAAAACTTTCCTTCCACATGGTGAATATGAACGTGGCGGGAAGCGATATCAAAGCCACCGGTGGTGATATGATTCTGCCGATGACCGAACAACCGGGTCAGACGCTGGCGGTTGAACGCCGTGCGATGCTGACGGGTGATATGTTGGTGGCTGCCGCGTATGCACAAGACCAAAACGGACAACCGGCAGTTTCTTTCCGTTTCAATCCTATCGGCACGAAAAAATTCTGCGAGCTTTCCAAGACAAACGTAAACCGCCTGTTCGCCATCGTGCTGGATAATGAAATTATTTCCGCGCCGGTCATTCGTGAGCCGATCTGTGGCGGTTCCGGCCAAATCTCCGGCAGCTTTTCTTTGAAGGAAGCGAACGATCTTGCGATCTTGCTTCGCGCCGGTGCGCTTCCTGCGCCGCTTAATATTATTGAAGAACGCACGGTGGGCCCATCGCTGGGTGCTGACTCCATCGAGGCTGGTAAGAAAGCCGCGCTTCTCGGTCTTGCGCTTGTCTTTATCCTTATGGTTGGAAGCTACAGCCTGTTCGGTATCTTTTCGTGCATCGGTATGATCGTCAACTTGGCCATCGTCTTTGCGCTGCTCTCTATTCTACAAGCCACACTGACCATGCCGGGTATCGCGGGTCTTGTGCTCACCGTTTGTATGTCGGTTGACGCCAACGTTCTGATCTATGAGCGTATCCGTGAAGAATTGCGCGAAGGGCGTTCCGCAATCTCCGCCATCGACAACGGTTTCCGTATGGCGTTTGCAACGATCATGGATTCGAACTTAACTCATATTTTCGCGGCAATTATTCTGTTCTCGCTCGGCTCTGGCCCGATCAAGGGTTTTGCTATTACAACCATCATCGGCACAGCGGCATCGTTCTTTACATCGATCTCTGTGGTTCGTTTGATGATTATCTACTGGCTCGGCAAGCGTAAAAACGCTGTGTTGCCGGTGTAAAGGAATTTGATTATGTGGACAGGCATTAAACTTATACCCGACCATACGAAGATCGATTTTATCGGTTCACGGTATATCGGCTTTGCCGTAACGGCGTTTATGATCATCGGTGCGATCTTCCTGCTGGCTACCAAGGGCCTCAATTACGGTATCGATTTTACCGGCGGTACGCTGGTTGAAATTGCAACGAAAGAAGCACCTGATCTGGCTCAATTGCGTGAAGACCTCAACAATCTGGAACTTGGTGATATTTCGATTCAAGAATTTGGCAGCCCGAACAATCTTTTGATCCGGGTTCCTAGTCAGGCAGACCCAGATCCGGCCGTTCAAAAAGGCGCGGTCGATAAAGTGAAAGCCGAAATAACAAAAGCCCATGCGGACGTCGATTATCGACGCGTAGAATTCGTTGGCCCGCAAGTGGGCGAAGAATTGAAAACCAAAGGTATTATCGCCGTTCTTGCCGCGATGATCGGTATCATGGCCTATGTCTGGTTTCGTTTTGAATGGCAATTCGGTGTGGCTGCCGTTATCACGCTCGCGCACGATGTTTTCGCCGTGCTTGGTTTCATGGCTCTTTTGGGGCGTAACTTTGATTTGTCCTCGCTGGCCGCGCTTTTGATGGTTGCCGGTTTTTCGATCAACGATACGGTTGTTATTTTCGACCGTATCCGTGAGATGATGAGGAAGTATCGTAAGAAGTCTATGGCGGAAATCGCCAACCTTGCGATCAACGAAACATTGTCGCGCACGGTTATGACGTCTTTGGTAACATTGCTCTCTTTGATCGCTCTGGCTGTTTTTGGCGGTGAGGTTATCCGTGGATTTACCGAGGCTCTCTTGTTCGGCTTTATCGTTGGAACCTATTCATCGGTTTATGTGGCTTCTGCGATTCTGCTTTACCTGAATCTTCGCCCCGATACCGAAGAAAAGCCGGAATAAGACCCCATCCAATATTGTTTTTTGGCCCGAACACCCTTATTTTATGGGTGAAATTCCAT
>CAYYPX010000044.1:0-11668 GCA_964473655.1 uncultured Micavibrio sp. | reverse complement strand
TGACGAAAACAGTCGCACTCGAAGTTGCGCAGCAGAACATTACTTGCAACGCGATCTGCCCCGGCTACGTCAAAACACCTTTGGTTGACAAACAAATCGGTGATCAAGCCAAGGCACGCGGCATTTCCGAAGAGGATGTTGTCAAAACCGTCATTCTGGGTGCACAGCCAACCAAAAAATTCACGACTGTCGAAGATGTCGGTGCTTTATGTGTGTTTCTATGCACAGAAGCTGCGCAAAACATCACCGGCGCGATCATCCCGATCGATGGTGGCTGGACGGCCGCATAATCCATGGCAAAAAAAGCCGAGCGCAAAACAGTCAACATCGCCCTTCAAGGCGGCGGAGCGCATGGCGCGTTGGCATGGGGCATTCTCGACGCTCTTTTGGAAGATGATCGAATAGACGTTGAAGGCTTTACCGCCACCAGCGCGGGCACGATGAACGCCCTCGCCTTCGCACAAGGCATACATGAAGGCGGCCGCGAGGGAGCTCGTAAAAAGCTGGAAGAGTTCTGGTGGGAAGTATCTAAGGCCGGAGTTATCTTCTCCCCCGTTCATGGCAATCCGGTCGAACGGTTTTTAGGCATTGGATCTGGCGAAAATCCATTCTCATACTTTATGTTCGACACGATGACACGGATGTTTTCGCCGTACCAATTCAATCCACTTGATTTCAATCCATTGAAAGACGTCATCGAACGCGTGATCGATTTTGACAAGATTAATGCTTGCGATAAATTAAAGCTCTTCTTCAGCGCAACAAACGTGCGCACCGGTAAGGTGAAGGTTTTCAAGAACGAGGATATTTCAATCGATGTCGCCCTTGCATCCGCTTGCCTACCGTTTTTATTCAAGGCCGTGGAAATAAAAGGGGAACATTATTGGGATGGCGGCTATACCGGCAATCCATCGCTCTATCCTCTATTTTACCAAACGGATAGCAACGATATCATCCTGATCCACCTCAACCCGCTTTATCGCGAAGAAGTGCCCACCACAGCACCCGCCATCATGAACAGGATCAATGAAATTTCTTTCAATGATTCATTGCTTAAAGAGCTGCGCGCCATCGCTTTCGTCAAAAAATTGATCGAACACGATATGATCCGCGATGAGTACAAACATATGTATAAGGATCTTTTGGTTCACCCCGTTCGCGCGGACGACATGATGAAAGAATTTTCGGTCGCCAGCAAATTCGAAACGGATTGGGATTTTTTGCTGAAACTACGCGATGCCGGCCGCGAAGGTATGAAGACATGGCTGGAACAGCACTATGATAATCTCGGAAATCGTCCGAGCGTCGATCTGAATGCGGAATTCCTGACCGAAAAAGGTCAAAAGAAACATTTCTTTTCGCAAGATCGAACCGCAAAACCCGCAAAGAAGAAAAAGAAAACCTAGTCGGGCAGCTTTAACCCGAGCCCTTCGGTGTAGACGCGTTTGACGATATCAAGACCAGCGGCCGGCGTTTCAGGCGCATATTCCGTCAGACAGCAGCCGGACATCGGCATTTTGCTTCGTAGATATTGAAGAATTTCCAATAGACGCTCGAGCGTAAGCCCACCTGATTCCGGCACATGGACATGGGGAAACACTTTTTCATCCATCACATCGCAATCAACATGAAGATGAAGATGCGTAATTCCATTCTTTTTGAAATGCGCGATAACAGCATTGAGAGGCTCGTTATCCTTCATGATTTCCGTAGCGGCAAAACGCGGAATACCATTTTCCGCGATGACTTCATCTTCGGCTGGTTCGGTATCACGCAATCCTAAATAAGCTATTTGTTGAGCCTTTAATGGCAATCGAGGCTGGATATCGAATTCCACATCGCCCATCAAATGCCGCAGCACCATACCGTGAAAATTTCCCGATGGAGATGTCGATGGCACGTGGATATCGGCATGAGCATCCACCCATATCACGCCGATCTTGCCGTTATATTGCTCATTCATGTAAGCGATTGGCACGAAAGACGCGCCGCAATCGCCGCCCGTTGTCACGATAAAATCGGGATTTTCGCGATCGACAATAGCCATTGCGTCTAACAATTGCTTGTTGAGGATCTTTCTAAAACGCACACCACGATCGACATCTGGAGAATTAGGATCAGTGGGTTGCAATGGCACTTCGACAAAACCCGGTGCATTTTGCCACAAGGCACGTAACGCCGGCGTTCCAACGGGAATATTGCTTGGCACTGCGCCTGCCTGATATTGCGGAAAAAATAAAATCATGACTTTCGAACTCATACATATAGTGTTCCTCAATAAAGTTAAGATATAAACTGCACTTCTTCGCGGGTAATTTATAAGTTATTGAAATATAACAACAATCATCTAAGTTGACTATTCGGTAAAAAACTCTAATTGTCATGCTGAAAAGGACGCAAGAAACGCATGGCAAGGCCGAGTAACGGAACACGCGAAAAACTGATTGATACGGCCATGGACCTGATCTGGACCTCCAGCTATGGGGCAGTCAGTGTCGACGATATCTGCAAATATGCTGGCGTTAAAAAAGGCAGCTTCTATCATTTCTTTCCGTCCAAACAAGATTTGGCGGTTACCGCGCTGGAAGAACATTTTCGCGCCGATGTAGAACCCGGCATGATTGCCGCCTTCGCCTCTAATCTTCCCTTCCATGAACAAATAGAAGCCTTCGTTGATTCCATTTTGGAAAACAAACGAAACAGCCTTAAAAAATATGGCCGCGTCTGCGGTTGCCCTATGGCGGCCCTCGGATCGGAAATGATCGGCGAAGACGAACAAGTGATCCTTGCCAAGGTTGAGGAAATGTTTGGAGAGTGTCGCCAGTATTTACAGACAGCGATCAAAGCTGCCATGGAAGATGGCGCTATTCCACGCAGTGATCTAAACGAAAAGACCCGCGAAATTCATGATTTCATCACTGGCCTTATGATGATGTCACGCATTCACAACAGCCTCGATGGGCTGGAGCGTGATCTGAAGCCGGGGATGATGCGTATTCTAGGTATTGAAACTACAAGACCGATTTTAAAAAATTATAAATAAGAGCATTTCAGGAGAGATCTTATGCCACGCCTTACCAACAAAAGCCTGTACCTCAGCGCGCTAACGATAGCCTTGATCGCAGGCGGCGTATTCGCGGTCCAGACATATTCATTCGATGCCAAGGCGCAGATGGGCGGCGAAATGCCACCGATGCCTGTGCCGGTTTTGAATATTGAAGAAAAGCCAGTCCAGATCTGGAAGAAATTCTCCGCGCGCTTAATGGCCATAGACTATGTCGAAGTCCGTCCGCAAGTTTCCGGTATCATCGAAAAAATTCATTTCAAGGATGGCCAGATCGTCAAGAAAGGTGACGTCCTGATCAGCATCGATCCGCGCCCCTATGAAGCCGCCGTTGCCGCCGCACGCGCCGAAGTTGCCGCAGCACAAGAAGATGCCGTCTACGCGCAAAAAGAACTAGCACGCGCGGAAGAGCTTTTAAAAACCGGCGCGATCTCCAAACAAGGCTATGATCAACGCGTCAATTCACAAAAAACGAACAAGAGCGCCAGCGCAGGTGCAAACGCGCGACTAAAAGCAGCTCTTGTCGATCTTGACAACGCAACGATTAAGTCACCGATTGATGGCCGCATCAGCCGTCCTGAAATCACAGAAGGAAATTTGGTCACGGCCGCTGCCGCACCTTTGCTCACCAGCATTGTATCCGATATCGGAATTTACGCGGATTTCGAAGTAGACGATCAAACCTATCTTACCTTCGTCCGCCAGAAGACCGGGGCGAATGTAGAAGAAGAACAATCCATCCCCGTCGAGCTTTTTCTGAATAACGACGACAAGATGTATAACGGCCAGATCAAGAGCTTTGATAACAAGATCAACCCATCCAGCGGTACAATCCGCGTCCGCGCAATCTTCGAAAATACGGATGGCGCTTTGCTGCCCGGCATGTTCGCGAATGTGCGTATCGGATCAAGCGGTAAAGAAAATGTGATTACCGTACCTGAAGCCGCTGTTCTGACCGATCAAAGCCGTAAATTTGTTTACATCGTTGCCGATAACGCGGCCACGTATCGCGAAATCAAACTGGGCGATGCAGTGAACAACAGCGAGCGCATCGTGCTCTCCGGCCTCAAGACCGGTGACAAAGTCATCATCGACAATCTGATGAAAATCCGCCCCGGCGCAAAAGTACAGCCAATGACCCCGCAAGAATTGGCCGCAATGAAAGCGCAAATGGCACAACAAGCCCAAGGAGGCGCGGCACCGGCAGCAGACGCAGCACCGAAAGCCGAAGAAAAACCAGCGGCTGAAAAACCAAAAGAAGAAACCAAAGAAATTCCGTTCGAAGAACCAGCCGCAACCGAAGAAACAAAACCGGCGAAGGAATAACGCGCCATGAATTTTTCCCGCTTCTTTATCGACCGTCCGATTTTTGCGGCCGTTATCTCGATCCTCATTTTTATGGCGGGTCTGGTTTCGATGTTCCGCCTTCCCGTTTCCGAATACCCCGAAGTGGCCCCGCCATCGGTTGTGGTTTCCGCAAACTTCCCGGGCGCATCGCCAGCCGTGATCGCCGAGACAGTGGCAACGCCACTGGAGGAGCAAATCAACGGCGTCGAAGGCATGCTCTATATGTCCTCGCTCGCCACCACCGACGGCAATATGCAATTGACGGTAACGTTCAAAATCGGCACCGATGCCGACCTTGCACAGCAAATGGTGCAAAACCGCGTTTCCCAAGCAACGCCACGTCTTCCTGAAATTGTCCGCCAGATCGGGGTAACGACGGTGAAATCATCGCCTGACATCACGATGGTTGTGCACGTGACATCGCCGGACGAGCGTTATGATGCACTATACTTAAGCAATTACGCCACGCTGAACGTCAAAGACAAGCTGATCCGCATTCCGGGTATCGGTCAGGTGCAGGTATTTGGCGCGGGCGATTACGCCATGCGTATCTGGCTCAACCCAGACAAGATCAACGAGCGCGGCTTGAACGGCAGCGATGTCATCAACGCCATTCGCGGACAGAACATACAGGTCTCCACCGGTACGATCGGCGGCCCCCCATACACCGATGGCGCGACGGTGCAATTGCCGATCAACGCCAAAGGCCGTCTGAATTCCCCAGAAGAATTCGAAAACATCATCATTAAACGTGATGAAAACGGCGTGGTGACGCGCCTTGCAGATGTCGCACGTATTGAACTGGCCGCACAGCAATATGCCATGGGCTCTATGCTGGACAATAAAGAAGCCGCCGGTATTGGTATCTTCGCAATGCCGGGATCTAACGCGCTCGAGATTTCAAAAAATGTCCGAAAAGCGATGGAAGAGCTTAAGACAAACTTCCCCGAAGGCGTAGATTATGCCATCGCCTATGATCCAACAAAATTCGTCAACGATTCCATCGAAGCTGTTATTCATACATTGCTCGAGGCCGTTGTGCTCGTCGTTCTCGTAGTTATCGTCTTCTTGCAGACATGGCGCGCGTCGGTCATTCCGCTTCTGGCAGTGCCCGTATCCATCGTAGGTACTTTCGCAGCCCTTCTGCTTTTGGGTTTTTCCATCAACGTGCTTTCGCTGTTCGGCCTGATCCTCGCCATCGGTATCGTGGTGGATGACGCCATCGTTGTCGTTGAAAACGTTGAACGAAACATCGAAGAAGGTTTATCGCCGCGTGATGCAACCATTCAAGCGATGAAAGAAGTGACAGGCCCGATTATCGCGACCTTGCTGGTTTTAACGTCCGTGTTCGTGCCGATTGCCTTCGTATCGGGGCTTACAGGACAATTTTACAAACAGTTCGCGGCAACCATTGCGATTGCGACCGTTATTTCTACCATCAACTCCCTGACACTTTCGCCCGCCATGGCGGCCCTACTTTTGCGCGGTCATGATGCCCCCAAAGACGCACTGACACGCTTTATGGATGGCTCTCTTGGATGGTTCTTCCGTGGATTCAACAAGGTCTTTAAAAAGAGCTCTCGCAAATATGAAGGAGGTGTCGGCCATATCGTACGTCATAAATTCTTGATGACGATGGTCTATATCGCCTTAATCGTAGGCGCGGCCTTCGTTTTCAAGATGGTTCCTGCGGGCTTCGTTCCGGCACAAGATAAAGGTTACGTGATCGCCTTTGCACAATTGCCACAAGGCGCGACGTTGGAGCGTACACGTGCCGTGATCGACCAGATGGACAAGATCATGATGCAACATCCCGGAATTCAGAATGTCGTGTCGTTCCCCGGCCTTTCCATCAATGGCTTTACCAGCTCTTCCTCCGCCGGTATCGCATTCGGAACATTGAAACCGTTTGAAGAACGCGGAACGCCGGAGCTTGGTGGTATGGCAATCGCCGGAGCTTTGCAGCAACAGTTTTTCGGTATCGATGAAGCTTTCGTCGCCGTCTTCCCGCCTCCAGCAGTAAGCGGTATGGGCGCCATCGGCGGTTTCAAGCTTCAGATCGAAGACAAAGCAGATCTCGGCTTTGAAGCCTTGAACCAAGCGGTGAAGGAAGTAACGGGGAAAGCCTATCAAAACCCAGCACTAGCCGGCGTATTCTCCAGCTTTAACATTGACACGCCGCAGCTTTTTGCAGACGTAGACCGTACCAAGGCACAGCAGCTCGGGATCAATGTTTCCGATGTGTTCGATGCGATGCAGGTCTATTTAGGGTCAATCTACATCAATGACTTCAACCAATTCGGCCGCACCTATCAAGTGGTCGCGCAAGCGGACAAAGAATTCCGCGCTATGCCGGATGACATTGCAAATCTTCGCGTTCGCAATGACAAAGGCGAAATGGTGCCGCTAGGCTCTGTCGTCAACGTCACCGAAACTTTCGGTCCTGCAACGGCGATGCGTTACAACGCGTTCCGTACGGCAGATTTGAACGGTGATACAGGCCCCGGATATTCTTCGGGCGAAGCACAAGCCGCAATTTCGCAAATCCTGAAAGAGACCTTACCCAAAGGCATGGATTTCGAATGGACAGACCTGACCTATCAGCAAATCCTCGCAGGAAACACAACCATCTATATCTTCCCGCTCTGTATTTTGTTGGTCTTCCTCGTTCTAGCGGCCATGTATGAATCTTTGACGTTGCCGCTTGCTGTGATTCTCATTGTGCCGATGTGTATGCTCTCGGCCATCTTCGGCGTCTGGCTTTCGGGGGGCGATAACAATATCTTTACGCAGATATCGCTCTTCGTGCTTGCAGGGTTAGCGTGCAAGAACGCCATTCTGATCGTGGAATTCGCACGTGAACTGGAACACCAAGGAAAAGGCATTATCGAAGCAGCCCGTGAAGCTTGTCACCTTCGTCTTCGCCCGATCCTGATGACATCCTTCGCGTTTATCATGGGTGTGGTGCCCCTCGTCTTCTCCCATGGAGCAGGTGCGGAGATGCGTCATGCAATCGGTATTTCGGTGTTTTCGGGAATGTTGGGTGTAACGTTCTTCGGTCTTATCTTTACGCCGATGTTCTATGTGATGCTCAGAACGCTTGAGGTCAAACTGACGGGACGCAAAGATCCCATACGCGCTCACGGCGATGAAATCGCACCGTGCGAGAGAAAGGCACGCGCCCACAACCCCGAAGACGATGAGAGCTTCTAATAATTTTTAAGGATGCGAGCGGCGATTTCGGCTGCCTGCATCCTTATTTCAGGAATGGCTGTTGTTTCGAACAAATCACCGAAATTGGCAGGGCCGATTTTATAGGTCGGATCATAGTTGCGGCCCTCTTCACGATAGCGATAGCCAAGGCAATTGATCACTGCATCCACTTTGTAATCCACGTTGCCTGAAATAACAGGCCCCACCCCTACTTTATTCACTGGCGTGGCGATAAACTCCACACGGCCTGCAAACACCAAAGCCTGCACAGTCTTGTGAATTTCCGGTGCCATACGGTGACGATGAACGTTCCAAAAAGTGAACAAGCGTTTCATGAATTTTTCACGCTCGCGCTTGCTCCATTTATCCCATATAGCATTCGTGGAAGAGCGCAATGAGTCCACTGCGGCCTGCCAAGACTCCGCATCACCTGCTTTTTTTACACTGACACGCAGGCGGCGAAAAACCTGATAGGGCGATAACGGCAACTCATTTTCTTGGATAAACGGCGGTAATGTTTCCGGATCTGCGTGCGGCGCAGGCGGTAGTGCGTGCCGTGAGAAAACAGAAATTTTACCAGCGAATCCTTTTGCAAAGAGGGCAAGAACCATATCAATGGCCGTAAGTCCGCTACCTATCAGCCCAACATGATTTGCTCTTACGAGCGCGGCAAAATCAGCACTCCAAGGATCGACATAGTAATTTTGAACGTCCTTATCGATCTTGGGGATGATCGGACGAACATTCCCTGTAGCAAGAACAACGTTTTTATATTCGCGCTTTCGATTGTTATAGGTGATTTCAAAATGCTCGCGATCTATTTTGCGAACGGCTTCTACATCAGATTCGATAATGTTGATGCTTAGCTTTTGTTTCGCCTCTTCCAGCTTTTCATTCAGATATTCGCCGTATGTGCGCCGCGGAACAAAAGAGAGCGGATTATAATTGCGTGCCGCCGCCCAATTGGCGAAATCATCTTTATCATCAGCGTAGGCACTCATATTCGCCGCGCGAACATTGAGCAAATGAACCTTGTGCTGTGTGGAATATGCGATGCCGCGCCCAAGCCTTGATTTATCACGCTCATAAAGATCAATCCGCATACCGGCAGCAGCAGGGGATTTCGCCAACGCCGACAAAAGCAATACCGCCGATGCGCCACCGCCTATGATCGCCAATTCCGTATCAGCCATGATCTTGATTCTGCAAACGACTTTTCAACTCGTCATTCAACGCGAAAATAGTTTTGCTGCCTGTATATTGAAAGATGGCCGGACAAAGGCCATGAAGGATGGCCGCAATTCCAGCACCGATCATTCTGAAACCGAAACAAGCGGCGAACCCCAAATGCCGAAAATAACTTTCATGCACGGAGTGAAGATGTTCGTGGCATTTTTTCAACATCCCTAATTGTGACATGAGAAAGGTTAACGCTCAATCAAACTATGTTGATTTGCGGAAAACGCGTGAGAATCTGGGAGAAAATGGTGGGCGGTACAGGGATTGAACCTGTGACCCCTTGCGTGTCGAGCAAGTGCTCTACCGCTGAGCTAACCGCCCATAGAAGGCAATGCGGTAAAAAATTGGTTGCGGGAAGAGGATTTGAACCTCTGACCTTCAGGTTATGAGCCGACACGAACATAACCCAACCAATTGATAAAACGGCGTAATTTCTTATTGAGGGAATATATGGGTAAGTAAGTGGGTAAGTCAAGCGGTATGATTACAGGCTGATAAAACTTTTAAAAGGGCCATAAATGGGCGCTTTGGCCTAACGCCCCATAATCTGCGCCGGGATGATTGTCTTATAGAAGATGCCGGGTTTCCACCCTCGCCTTCGCCTAAGGGAAAAACACCTGAAAACGCGTCACCCAATGCTCCTTAGAGCAACTTTTATTCAATTCAAACAGAAGCTTATTTAGTGCTTGCTTTTTGGTTTGTCATTCCTTAGAAAGACCCCTGTCTTGCCTTGAACGGCTTTCATTGCGTCCCGTTCGTCTAGAGGCCTAGGACACCTCCCTTTCACGGAGGCGACACGGGTTCGACTCCCGTACGGGACGCCAATAACTTCTCCAAGACGATTCTCAAAACATCCAAATCCTTAAAACTCTTAGGAGAAATCGCTCAGCGTGCTTGTGATTAAGAATGCTTAGTAATATCAATGTTTAGAGCTTAATCAGCATATCAAGGGGTAGATCGTGACAATATGGGTCGTTCATGCTGGACGTTATGGCGAGGGTGAGAATCTGGCTTTAGAGCAAGGTTTCAGTTTCGTAGGTTGGAGCGATGTTCCAGATCTTTCTAAGTTTAAAAGCAAAGAAGAACTCAGACAAACACTGCAAGAAATTTATCCTGATAATAAGCCTAAAAGAACCCTAAATCATGCTGGACAGCTCTGGACTTTCTATCAGGGCATACAAAAGGGAGACATCATTGCCATCCCTTTAAAAGGTCAGCCTGCAATCGCCTTTGGTGAAGTAACCGGGGAATATCAATACAAACCCCAAAACCCAGATTCTGCAAAGCATGCTAGGCCCGTTAAGTGGCTAGGGAACCCAATTTTACGATCCAGATTCGATGAAGATCTGAAATATTCGTTTGGCGGAGCGATGACAGTTTTTTCTGTTCATCGAAACAATGCTGAAGAGCGTATTCGGAAAGTTATTTCTCAGCCTAATATCCAAGATAAAGTACCTACGCCCACAGAGGATGATGCTGAGCCTGCTCCAGATTTGTTGAGCACCGCCGCCGAGCAAATTAGTGATTATATAGGACGGCATTTCAAAGGCCGTAAAATGGAGCTCCTTGTTGAAGCCATTTTAAAAGCGAAAGGATATGAAACCAATCTTTGTCGTGAAGGTGCCGATGGAGGCGTAGATATACTAGCTGGTAAAGGGGCTATGGGATTTGATAATCCACGCCTCTGCGTTCAAGTTAAGTCTGGAGATACTCCGTTAGGCAGAGAAGTTTTAGACCAGCTTCAAGGCATCATGCCTAAATTTAAAGCTGAGTATGGAATCTTGGTTTCTTGGGGCGGGTTTAAATCCACTGTGATTGAAGAGGCGCGAAGAAATTTCTTCCAAATTAGACTTTGGAATGACCAAAAATTAGTAGAAGAAATACAAGAAGTTTATGAAGATTTGCCCAAAGAAATTCAAGCGGACTTACCGTTGAGAAAAACTTGGGTTCTAGCAGAAGAGGAATAAAAATGAGCGAATCATTAAAACTAGACGCGGGAGAAAGTATTAAAAATCTCCCTCTTTTGTTAAAAGACACGGATTATAAGCTAACCCAATTTAAACAAAGCCAGATTGATGCCTTTGAAGAGCGTATTTTTACCAAAGCCGGCAAGGGAAAACCTGTCCTTTATACGCAATGCTTTGTACGCAAAAAAGAAATTAAATTAACGCCTGAGGAAGCTGTCAGGCAGTTATATATTATGGTTTTAAATGAGGATTTGGGTTATCCGTTCGATAGGATGGAAGTTGAAGCCGAAGTTACATTCGGGCGCGAGAAAAACGGGCGGATATTATTGTCTCCGACCCTGTTAAGACGCAAAACCCTTATATTATCGTCGAGCTGAAAAAACCAAAGCTGAAAGATGGAAAAGAACAGCTTAAATCCTATTGCAATGCTACGGGTGCACCAATTGGTGTTTGGTCAAACGGCGATCAGATTTCTTATTACCACCGCAAAGATCCTAATTATTTCGAAGATATTTCCCACATTCCGACGGCAAAACAAAAACTGTCCGATATTATCGAGGAACGTTGGACAATCGACACCTTGATTGAAAAAGATAAATTGGTGACCGAGCGCAAATCCCTCAAAGGACTTATTCTCGAGATGGAGGATGAGGTTCTGGCGAATGCTGGTGTTGATGTGTTTGAGGAAATGTTCAAACTGATTTTTGCCAAACTCTATGATGAATTGAAATCAGGACGCGACAAAGGGCGTCATTTGGAATTCAGAAATTATGGTGATACCGAAACCGAATTGAAAGATAAGATTCAAGATATTTTTGACGAAGCTAAAGAAGAATGG
>CAYYPX010000043.1:0-12437 GCA_964473655.1 uncultured Micavibrio sp. | reverse complement strand
CGAATTGGCCGAGAGCGTCATCGTCTTGCCGTTCAACGAGATTTTTACAGCACGTGATTTACCATCGGAAATTGTCGATACGCGATCGATCGCGCGTGAAAACGCTTTCGGGTTCACTTCCACGATCTTGTCATTGCCCTTTGGAATGACGCGTTGGTAGTCAGGGAATGTTCCGTCGATCAGTTTCGATGTCAGAACGATATGGTCAAAATTGAAACGGATCTTGTTTTCGGAAAGTGATACCTGAATAGCATCTCCGGCTTCTTCTACCAGCTTGCGCAACTCACCGATCGTTTTACGCGGAATGATGATCCCGGGCATACCGGCAGCACCTTCTGGCAATGGCATTTCAAAGCGTGCTAGACGGTGACCGTCCGTTGCCACGGCACGAAGCACGTCCACACCGTCATTGTCGGCGGCGTGCAAATAAATGCCGTTCAAATAGTAACGTGTTTCTTCCGTTGACATCGCAAACTTCGTGCGGTCGATCAAGGCACGAAGCTCGTTCGCAGGAATGGAGAAATTTGCAGGCAAGCTACCAGTTCCGATTTCAGGAAAATCAGCAACCGGCAAACAGGCGAGACGGAAGTTAGAGCGCCCTGCTTTAACCGTCATTTGATTGCCGGAAGCATCAAGCTCCAGCACGACAGCAGCATCTTCGGGAAGTTTCTTGACGATATCAAACAAAGTTGCGGCAGGCGCAGTCGTCGATCCAGCCTTATCAACATTGGCTGCAACGGCTTCGTTGATCTCCAGATCCATGTCCGTTGTAGCAAGATTCAAAACACCATCTTCGGCCTTCAAAAGCACGTTCGATAAAATTGGAATAGTGGTTCGGCGCTCGACAGCACTCTGAACGTGGTTGAGGGCTCTCATCAGGGCCGCGCGATCGATGGTAATCTTCATAAGACGCCTTTCAGCTGTTCGTTCCAGTAATTACATATCTAATGTGTGGTGTGAATCGACTATAGCATAGGAAACCTTGCTGCCAAGCGGTTTTCAGCCACTTTTCCGCTATGATTTTTGGAAACTTGCACCCCCTTCTTTGATCGCATAAAGTCCCCCCGCAATGGCGCAAAATATTGTCATATATCAAGACGAGGGTGTAGGAGAATTCGGGGTAAAATGCCTGCAGAAATTCTTCAAAAACGATGACGTCTGGCTGGCAAATGCCGAAGCCATCATCGATGGCCGCGTTCTGCATATGGCCGATATTTTCGTGATACCGGGCGGGGCGGACCTTCCCTATTGCAAGAAACTGAATGGCGAGGGCAACGACAATATCCGCGCCTATGTCGAAGATGGCGGCACCTATCTGGGCATTTGCGCCGGAGCCTATTACGCCTGCAATACCCTAAAATTCCACGAGGGCCGCGAGGACGAGATCACCGGCAAGCGTGAGCTGGATTTCGCCAACGCCGTTGCCGTAGGCTCTCTGCCTGAATTGGCCCCCTATTACGACCTCACAGTCAAAAGCGCCGCGGCGGCCAATATCCGCCTTCCTGATGACAGCATCCTCACCGGTTTTTACCATGGCGGCCCCAAATTCAATTTAAAGGACGACAGCGCGAACATCATCGCCCGTTATGAGGACATTCAAGGAAAACCACCCGCCATCATTGAAACCTATGTCGGCGATGGCCGCACCATATTGCTGGGCGTTCATCTGGAGATGATAGCTCAAGACCTTTTGGACTTTCCCATGACATCCGATGAAGAAAGAAAATGGATGGAGCCGATCATCAAGAAGATAGAAAGCAATCCATTAAACCCGCAGGCTCTTCTTTCTGGCCTTTTGAAAGGCGCAATCGAATGATCGTGCGCGTTTACACAGGTGGCGGCTCCAGCAGCTATGGTACGCCGCTTTTGATGGAAGAGCTTGCACGCCATCTTAACGCCGATGTTGCCGGTATCACGCAAGATGAGATCAATCATTCCGATCAATGGAAAAAAGAAACCGCTCTTTTGGTTTTTGCCGGAAAGTCGGTGACGGGGTTCAAGGCGGCGTTAACGCTAAAGTCCTTGCAAAACATTAAAGGCATGGTGGCTGAAGGTGCGTTCGACTATATGGGCATTTGTGCAGGCAAAGCATTTGCCAGCGAAGAGATTTATTATCTCATGCAAAACCCTGTCTCCCCTTCCAAAGGAAAATGGATCAGCAACACTGGGCTTGGTTTTTTCAACGGTCTTGCAATCGGCCCTCACCGCGCAATTACTAAAAGTCCTTTTGTGGGTGGATCTGAAGATCTTGCGCTTGTGACACTGCACAACATCAAGGATGGCAGCAGTCATAAAAGCGTTTATTGGGGCGGCCCCGATAGCCTGCCTTTTTCAAGCGCGGATACCGATTCGGTGAAAATCATCTCTACGTTGCAAGGCTCCGGAACACCGATGTCCTTGCGCCTGAAATTTGGCCAAGGCAATGTGTTCCTTTGCTCACACCATCCTGAAATAACCGGCAATAATATCGGCAGATGGGCCGATGCACGCATGATTTCCCCATCCGAAAGAACGCGCCTCGATGGTATTGCCGCTCAACTGGACGGCTGCGCTATGAAGCATTTCCTAATCGGATGCGGCTTGCTCGAGGCAAAAAAAATGGCCGCCCCCGCGGCCACTCTTTCTTAATTCTATTTGCTTATCAGCCTGTCAAAGCACGCTTGATGACTTCTACGTCTTGCGCGAAGGAGACATCTTCACCGACCAGCTCTTCGACTTTGCGTACCGCGTGCATAACGGTCGTGTGGTCGCGGCCACCGAATTTGCGGCCGATTTCCGGTAAAGAACGGGCGGTCAATTGTTTCGCCAAGAACATCGCAACCTGACGTGGGCGCGCCACGTTACGGGAACGGCGGGCAGAATGCATATCCGCAAGGCGGATATTGTAGTGCTCGGCCACTTTACGCTGGATCTCATCGATCGTGATGCGGCGGTCGTGGGAACGGAGCAGGTCTTGCAGAACCTCTTGCGTGCTTTCCAGCGTAATCGCTTGTTTGGCGACATCGGCGTGAGCGACGATACGGTTCAAGGCGCCTTCGAGTTCACGGATATTGCTCGTCACTTTCAAAGCGAGGAATTCAAGAACTGGGCTTGGTACATTGGCGTTCAGTTGCTTGCGCTTGGCTTCAAGAATGCCAAGACGTAGCTCATATGTGGAAGGCTGGATATCGGCAACCAAGCCCCATGCAAGGCGAGAGCGCAGACGCTCGTCGATACCTGTGAGGTCGGACGGAGCCTTATCGGCGGAGATGATGATTTGTTTGTTTTGGTCAACGAGGGCGTTGAATGTATGGAAGAACTCTTCCTGTGTGCTTTCTTTGCCCGAAATGAACTGGATGTCATCGATCATCAGAACATCGACGGAACGGAAGAATTCCTTGAAAGCCATCGTGTCGTTGGAGCGGATCGCGCGAACGAACTGATACATGAATTTTTCAGCCGAAAGATACATCACGCGCTTGTTTGGGTGATTTTCTTTCATAGCCCAAGCGATGGCATGCATCAGGTGGGTTTTACCAAGGCCAACACCGCCATAGATGAAGAGCGGGTTGAACGGAACGGAGCCACTTTCAACCACACGGCGGGCCGCAGCGTGTGCAAGCGCATTTGGCTTACCGACAACGAAGCTATCGAATGTGTAGCGAGCATCCAGCGGAGAAGCCAATTCAAATGGGTCTTCCATTGTGACGGCGACCGTCTTGTTGTCGTTGCCTTTCGCCTTTTTCTCTTCTTCAGCATTTTCGGCGGCTTGGGCAGTTTGAACGACCACGATCTCAAGACGCTTGATGTCGTCATAACGGGTGGTCGACATTTCTAGAATACGTTTGGAATAGTGCGTTTGAATCCAGTCGCGCATAAAACGTGTAGGAACAGATACTTCCAGCGTGCCGTGATAATAGGCTTGCAATGTCAGAGGCTTCAGCCAGCTACGGTAAACCGCTTCACCAAATTCATCACGCAATTCCTTATATACTGCTGCCCATGCGGCCAAAACTTCTGGCGTAGGGGCAAAGGACTCCGTCTTGAATGGTTTGACGTTAAAATCTGACATGTTTTCGTATTCTCCACTTAACCGTTACAAAATTGTTTCATAAAAACCGTTCAGCGAAAGAGAACACGCCATAAAGCGCGCAAAAAGCCCTTCTGCAAAGAATATAATTCTTCACAGATCTCCATCGTCAAAACAGCGAAATTAAGGTTTTGGTTTTAAACCCGTGAACATGCAGAACACATGCTTTGGTTTTTAACGCCCCTTTTTAACTCCAACTCTTTGCCCTAGCGGGTAGTAATTAAGTCCTCTGATACTGCCGAAAACAGTGGTGCGTATTGGTATACACGTTGCTGCTTTTGCAATTACCTCGTGTTGATCACGTGGTGTTTTTTGATTGATTATTCAGTGACCCTAAAACGATTTTTTTAACCTTGCAATGGGAAAAAATAGGGAACACTTAAAAAAGAAATAAATTAATCATTGACAGATGACAGATAAAATTTTGGCCCTTGGATATAGTTTCCAAGGGCCAAGTAATTTTTATATTCGCAATGTTCTAAAGTGCTTTGAAATAAAGCCCGAAGCTATATTAAGCAGATTTGCCGAGCGCTTTAATGCGTGCAGACAAACGTGACATTTTGCGTGACGCTGTATTTTTGTTGACGATGTTTTTCGCTACGCCGCGCATCAATTCTGGTTGAACCGCCTTGTAGGCGTCTGCTGCTGCCTTTGCATCGCCGCCTGCAATCGCTGCTTCAACTTTTTTCAAGAAGCTGCGGATACGGCTTGTGCGCGACGTGTTGATCTCATTGCGGCGAGCGTTAGTACGAATTCTTTTCTTTGCCGAAGCGTGGTTTGCCATCGTTTTGTCTCTATCTCAAATGATTGTTCTAGCGTCTTTTTTTAAAGACGAGGGATACGTCTCGTAACCCCTTAAGGTGGCTGTTTTACGCGCCTTTTCCGCCTATTGTCAAGTTAAAGATATTAACCTTTGGGCCACGTTAATGGTTCGGCGAGAGCGTAAAATGGACCACGGTCAACGGGGGCTTTTTCGTTAATTCGAACTCCAACCGGTCCTCACCACGAACATATTGATTTTGCGCTATTTTCTTCCATCCCAACTGCGGCAGCGTTTCATCATAGAAACGGGAAATAGCCGCATTGTCATACTGGGCCGTGGCTGCGGTCACCGATGCTATCCGCCCATCGGGCTTGTCGAACAGCATGGCCTGCCCCGGTATTTCCTTCAATCCGGGCATAACAGGCACATCGTAAAGGGCTTCGAAAAAAGCGGGTCCCGATGCCACCTGCTCCGCCGCAAACGCTGGCACAACCATCAAAGCAAGAAGACAAAATGTCAGCAATTGTTTCATGGCTAAGACCTTGGTTGCATCACTTCTGGCAAGACGGGCAATAATAGGTTGCACGCCCTGATTGCATTATTTTCTGGATGACGGACTTCTTTCTAGCACCACCCTTGCAGCGAGGGCAAGGCTCGCCCGCACGGTCATACACCGAGAAGCTGTGCTGGAAATAGCCCAGATTACCATCGGCTTGCCGATGATCCTTTAAACTGCTGCCGCCCGCCTCTATGGCACGCAACAAAACATCCTTGATAGCGTTAACCAGCTTCTCTGCTTTGGCCGTACTTATGTCAGATGATTTTCTAAGTGGTGATATACCGGCGATAGACAAAGCCTCGCTAGCATAGATATTTCCTACACCAGCCACGATATGTTGATCGAGCAATGCCAGTTTGATCGGCATCGATTTTCTAGCCAACCGCTCGCGCAAAACCTCACCCGTGAATTCATCTGCCAAAGGTTCCGGCCCCAGCGGCGCGAAAGAGGAATGCGCCGTCATCTCGGCCTCATCCATCAACATAACCATACCGAACCTGCGCGGATCGTTGAATACTACGCCCGCCCCCTTATCCATATGAAGGATCATATGATCGTGCTTTAACGGCTCATAACCCTGCATATTCTTTATAATGGTCATCTTGCCAGACATACCCAGATGAATGATGAGGATTTTGTCATTCGATAAATGAACAAAAAGATATTTGGCTCGCCGCGAAAGACGCAATATTTTGTGTCCTTCCAAAAGCTTTGGCAAATTGGCAGGAAACGGAATGCGCAAATCTGCTCGCCGCAATTCAACGCGGCCTAAAATCTGGCCCGTCATAACGGGCTCTAAACCGCGCTTGACGGTTTCCACTTCGGGAAGTTCGGGCATTCCTTGATCTCTTAGAGTTTCTGCCAGACGATATAGTCCGCTTCGCCATTCAAAAGAAGAGGACTCTTATAAGGAACAAGAACTCTTCTCTCACTCTGCGGGGGATTTTGCCAAAGCATCTTACCGCTTTGTATCGCGGCTATGATAGGAAAAGGCGCCCTTGTAATTGGCTGATATTCCACGGATGTTTTCTGTGTCGTTGCGGGTTTTGGCCAGTCAAGACGGGGGGTTAAAAGAAGGACATCTTCTTGCACCTTGTATGTGCCTTGCGAATAAAGGCGCGCGGCCGCCGGATCGGCATTCGCCAAAATGATCTGGTACACACCGCCCTTGAGTTGAAGAACAGCCGTGTATTTCCCAATCATGGATTGCCAATCGCCTTCCATGCTCGCAGCAGCAATATCCGGTTGGCGTTTGAAATAAAGCTCTTTCTTTGGAGTAGCCGGTTTCACTGGATCCGGCATCAGAACCGCGCTCAAACCGCCGGAAATTTCTTTAACGGCCGCGGAATTCGGTGTTTCTGTTTTAAGACCCGATCGGCCTGACATGGCTAGAACAACAACCGTCAGTACCGCCAAAACGCCGAACCCAAGCACCAGATATCCGATAAAGCGGGACTCATGCGAGATCGGCGCGCGGCGTAACCGTTGGCCGGAAGGCTTTCCGGTTGAGGCAGGACGTTCAGGACGAGGCACTTCATTCATAACTGGATTATGGATCAGAGAGGGAATTTGGGCAAGTTCGCTTCAAAACTATAAAAGGAAGCCACCCGAAGGTGGCTCTAGTTTGTGTTTGGAAGATTAAGACTCTATATCAACCGCACAGAGACTTATAAGTTTTGTGTGCACGGTTATAGAGCATGACGAGATTGCGCAAATGAACGCGTTGTAGCTTTTGCTTTTCCTCATGATACGAACTCAAATTGGAAGCCACAAACCCCGCTCCGCTCATCTTTTCCGCCCCATATTCCTTCAAGCGCGTTAAGATTTCACTTCTCGTCGATTGCAAAAATATCTTCCAGCTTTCATTGCTTAACGAGCCCCTCATAAAACCTTCATCGACGTCCGCCAAACGGATGATACTTTCCAAATTTTCCAAAAACGCCTCATGGCGTTGGGAGATAGGCTCGTCTTTTTTCTTGGCAGATCGAGGCATAAGCTTGTTTCCTATAATAAATAAATAAATAATTATTAATATAGCTTATTCAATATAATTAATATTATTAAAGGTTTTGCTTGTCAAGATAAAAATAAGTTTTATATATCATATCTCTAAAAATTTTAATGTTTGTGGGGACTTACATGCTTATCACAGCCGATCAAATCCGCGCCGCGCGCGCGTTGAAAAACTGGAGCCAAACAGATTTGGCTGAGCGTACAGGATTAGCAGTTCCCACAATTGCCAATATCGAACTAGGCAAACAAATTCCGGGTAAAAACACGATCGAGAAAATTATCGATGCGTTTAGCATCGGTGGAATTCGTTTTACGAGCAATGGCGTCGAATTCGATAAGGATGAAATTTTTTCATTGGTCGGCGAAGGTAAATTCAAAAACCTTCTCTCTGACGCAATTCGTACACTTGATGGCAAGCCTCCTAAGGAAAGAGAATTTTTGGCCATGAATGCCGAAGATATTCTTACCAGCGATGAAGAAACCAGCCTTCATCAAGAAATGCTTAAAAAAGGAATATCTTTGAAAAGAATTGTCAGCAATAAATCCGATATTTTTTACAATGAATTTGATACCAGAATTATCGAACACAAATATTCGGATGATAAGGGAGCGTTTTTTGTCTTTGCTGATAAAGTTGCGCTTTATACAGCAGCAGAGAACGGCCAAGAACCTTCCACGCTCATAATCACAAATTCCCGAATAGCGGAAACATACAAGAAAATCTTTTCCTATATGTGGGACAGCTTGAAAGACTCAAAGCCCGAGACATCAAAGAAAAAAGGCCGGAAATAATCCGGCCTTTCTTTTATATTTTGCGATAAGTCAAAGCGAACAGTGTTTGTGGCCGGAGCAGGCGCTAGAAGCGAATTGTAGTAAACTACATGAGCGACGAAGCAACGAACTCCGGACCAAACAATGAAAGCTTTTAGAAATCCATTCCGCCCATGCCGCCCATACCACCGGCAGGCATACCACCCGCAGCTTTACCTTCTTCAGGCGCGTCCGTAATGGTTGCTTCGGTCGTCAGGAGCAAGCCAGCTACAGAAGCCGCATCTTGCAAAGCTGTACGAACAACCTTCACTGGGTCGATAATACCGGCCTTCAACATATCGCAGTAATTATCGTTCTGCGCATCGTAACCTTGAGCCACTTCCGGCTTTTCGGTCAGCTTGCCCACAACAATGGAGCCTTCCTTACCGGCGTTTTCAGCGATCTGACGAACAGGAGCCTGACAAGCCTTGCGGATGATTTCGATACCGAATTGCTGGTCATCGTTATCGCCTTTCAGCTTCTCAAGAACTTTAGCCGCAAACAACAGAGCGGAACCGCCGCCGGCAACAATACCTTCTTCAACGGCAGCACGTGTTGCGTGCATCGCATCGTCAACGCGGTCTTTGCGCTCTTTCACTTCGACTTCCGTCGCACCGCCAACACGGAGAACGGCAACACCACCAGCGAGTTTCGCCAGACGTTCCTGCAGTTTTTCCTTGTCGTAATCGGAAGATGTTTCTTCAATCTGGGCGCGGATCTGGGCACAGCGTGCATCGATTTCGCCTTTTTCACCAGAACCATCGACAATCGTCGTGTTTTCCTTGGTGATCTGTACTTTCTTGGCTTTGCCAAGCATATCGATCGTTACGTTTTCCAGTTTGATACCGAGATCTTCGGAAACAACCTGACCACCTGTCAAAAGCGCGATGTCCTCGAGCATTGCTTTACGACGATCGCCGAAACCCGGAGCCTTAACAGCCGCGATTTTCAAACCGCCGCGGAGTTTATTAACAACCAGCGTTGCCAAAGCTTCACCTTCAACATCTTCCGCGATAATTAGAAGCGGGCGACCGGATTGAACAACAGCTTCCAAGATTGGCAGCATAGATTGCAGGTTCGAAAGTTTTTTCTCAAACAACAGAATGTATGGGTTTTCGAGAACCGCCTGCATCTTGTCTGCATCTGTGATGAAGTAAGGGGAGAGGTAACCGCGGTCGAACTGCATACCTTCAACGACTTCGAGTTCGCTCTCGAGGGATTTCGCTTCTTCAACCGTAATGACGCCCTCTTTACCGACTTTTTCCATTGCTTGCGCAATGAAGTCGCCGATTTCTTTTTCACCGTTCGCGGAGATCGTACCGATTTGTGCGATTTCGTTGTTCGATTTTACAGGTTTTGCGTTTTTCTTCAGTTCTTCCACAACGGCCGCAACGGCTTTATCGATACCACGCTTGACGTCCATTGGGTTCGCGCCAGCCGTGATAACTTTGTTACCTTGGTTGACGATCGATTGCGCCAGAACGGTCGCGGTCGTCGTGCCATCACCGGAGTGGTCGTTTTGTTTGGAAGCCACTTCGCGGATCAGCTGCGCGCCGAGATTGCGTTGTGCATCTTTCAGATCGATTTCTTTCGCAACCGTCACGCCGTCTTTCGTCGAGCGTGGGGAGCCGAAAGATTTCTGGATCAGAACGTTACGACCTTTCGGGCCGAGCGTTACTTTTACGGCGTCCGCCGCGATGTTAACGCCTTCCAATACTTTTTCGCGCGCTTCGCGTTGGAACGATACATTTTTAGAAGCCATTGTTTTTCTCCTCTTGAATTAAATTAAGCGGCTTTTTTCGAAGCACTTGCGCCTTCGATAATGCCCATGATGTCGGATTCTTTGACAACCAGAAGTTCTTGGCCATCGACGGTGATGTCTGTGCCGCCCCATTTAGAAATAAGAACGCGGTTGCCTTCTTTAACATCGAGGGCCATGCGTGTACCGGCTTCGTTAAAAGCACCAGGACCAACAGCAATGACTTCAGCTTCCATCGGTTTTTCCTTGGCCGTGTCTGGAATGATGATGCCGCCGGCAGTTTTGCCTTCTGACTCAACGCGTTTTAGCAGTACGCGGTCATGCAAAGGACGAAATTTCATAGGTTTGTTCTCCTAAATTCTATTGTTTTTCAACAACTTGCTAATACCCACCATGGACTTATTAGCACTCCCCTCAAGGGAGTGCTAGGAGATATAGGGGCAAAGCTTATAAATGGCAAGATTTTCGTGACCTGTAATTAATGAAATTGGCATTCCGCCCATGGTATAATGAAGAAGAAGAAAGAGAGCGATAAGCTCCACATGGATTAAAAGGAGGTTTATGGTTGGCCGATTTCGAAAAGCAATTTAACGGTGATTACCGGCTGACCACGGCGCAGATTTTCTATCATCTGCCCGATTACCCGAAATTCTTGCAAGAATTCATCTGGCAAGATTACGATCATCCCCCCGCCTTTCCACAATTGAAAAACTTCCTTGGTTATTGGGTGCGCGAAATAGAAGGAAAGCTTCATTCCGTTTACGTAGCCCACCAGAAAATCATCACGCCAAATGACGCTGGCTTCTTTGATTTCGACGTGACAATCCAGTAAGCCGAATTGTATAATCTCTCCATGAGCGAACGTTCCTTATTAGAAGATCTTTCCCGTGGCATTGCCTGCCGTTGTCCCAACTGCGGCGAAGGAAAACTGTTTTATAAATTCCTTAAAACCAAAGAGCATTGCGATGTCTGCGGCGAAGAATTCCACCATCACCGCGCCGATGATTTTCCGGCCTATGTTGTAATCCTGATTTTGGGACACGTGATGGTGACATATGCGTTGTTGCTTGAAGATTTGTTTGCGCCGCCAATGTGGGTACATATTGCCACAACCATTCCTCTGACAATCGTGCTGGCGCTCGTGATGTTACAACCGGTCAAAGGGGCAATCATCGCCATTCAATGGCGCATGGGCCTGCATGGGTTCAAATTCTCGAAAGAAAAAAGAGACGCACAAAAAGCGGCTTAAGGCTCGGATCCGGGCGCGAGCGTGACTTTGAGCCCATCCAGCTCTTCGGACATCAATATCTGACAAGACAAGCGTGAATTGTCGCGAACATCCGGCGCGGTATCGAGCAAATCCTGCTCGTCCTCCCTCATCGGATGAAGCTTTGAAATCCAGTTCTCATCGACATATACATGACAGGTTGCACAAGACGCGCAGCCACCGCATTCCGCCTTGATGGGAAGCCCCGCATCGCGGATAAGTTCCATCACGCGCCATCCTTCGATGGCATCGCAATCGTGAGTCACCCCATCCTGATCCGTCACAATGATTTTCATTTGTTTTTTTGTCCAGCAAACATCTCTTTTAAACCCATCGTGATACCGGCTGTCGCCACAAGCGATTTCAACGTATCGACAATGACTGTAATGATGATGACAATGAAAGAGGATACGCCACTACCGAAGAGAGAGCTCAGCAATCCACCGATCACACCAGCGATTACTTGCAATGCCAAAAAGAACGGTAAGAAGCATAAAATCCACGTGGCGATCAACAAGATGGACGTGTGAAACCCGCGCAGCTTTTTCATGTAAGTCATGAAATCGATGTTGAGCGCGAAGGGAATGTAGACCCATAGCAAACGGAAACCCCAGAAAATACCGATAAGCAAGAACACCGAAAGAAGAGCAATACCCGCTGGAACTTCCGGCGTTTCCACACCCTCGGCTGGCATATAAGGCATCATAAGTTGGCTAATGACAGCGGTTAGAAGTCCAAGCGCCATATTGATCAGAACGAACACGATCATGCCGCTCAAAATCCCACGCGCGCGGACGGTTAGAACCGCAAGGTCTGCATCAAGATCACCGGTTGCGCGAAACGGCCAAGTCTGACCTAGAACCAGATAACGCACATAGTGAGACAGCATCCAGCCTTCGGCGATTAGGGCCGGCACCATAATCAACATAAAGCGCAAATAATTTCCATCTTCGCCGCTAGCAAAGCTAGCACCCATCGTGAAACAGAATAATTTCAGCGCAAGCGGAACCAACATAAGACGGAAAAGATAGTCGCGCGCGGCCCAGCTTTCGCGGTAGGCGTTTTTGGCTGCGGAGATTGTATCGAATGAGGCCATGTGCGGCTTAGTTTATGCAGCTTTGTCGGTTACGCCAAGCTTTTCCTGCAAGGAGGAAGAAGACGTTGTGTACTGAAAACGAAGCTTCTTGTCCGGATAAA
>CAYYPX010000042.1:6051-12542 GCA_964473655.1 uncultured Micavibrio sp. | reverse complement strand
TATCCAGCGTGATTTTCAATTTTGTTTTTGTATCATCGATTGCCAGATCTTTTTTTACAGCTTCGACGAATGTTGCAATTTTTTTGATGTTTTCCAGTGATGGATTTTCCGGAGAAATTTTTAACAGACGATCTTCGCCCGATTTCGTTAATTCAGCGTTAAAATTGACCCCGTTGATTGTGCCTTTGGCATCGAAGGACAGGGGATTTGAGCCAAAATCCGTGATCGTAAAGCTGGCGTTTTGCTCACCCCTCGTGAAAACCATATCCTTGATTGCGGCGTGGCTCCCACGAACCAATGTTCCGCCGCCTTCCAACGCGCCCAGTTTAAAGGTTACGGGGAATTCTTTTTCAAAGGAATAAAGTGCCTTTCCACCCTTATTACGGCGGATCATTTCAGCCGTGATCAGCAAGGAAAGATTGTTATATGTCCCATCGATTAAAAACATCGGCGAAGCACGTTGCGGGCGCGTATCGGTTATGCCGATGATATTTGCATCCAGTTTTGCCGGCAGATAGAAACCACTCGCCATCTGCAACTTCTTTATCTCAAAACCCAAATACGTGTTCATTCCGAACATCATTCGCCAGAACGGCATGGAGATATAAGCATGCTCTGCAGTTATAAGTGTTTTTTGTGGATCTATTTTATCGCGAATTAAAATTCCTTTAAGCGCGAATGTAAGATCGGGAACGAACTGAAGATCGGCCAAATCGGTAATCTCTGCACGCTCGCCCGTGATTTGTTGCAGATAGTCTTGGAATCCTAAACGTACAGTGTCTTTATTCTTGGCCGCCAAAATCAACGTGCCGTAGAAAAGTCCGCCTAGAATAAGCACGACCATGATCAGGCGTTTGCCCCATGTCAGTGATTTCCTGTAGTCGCGCGATGTCATATCTAGTCAGCCCTATATTCGTTGGCGAGAGTATAATAGTGGGCACATGACGGCAAAAGCTTAATAATCCGCAAAAGGCTCGTGATCCGGTTTTTTCTGGAAACCTAGCGCATCCCAGCTGCGTGCTAGATCTTCCGGCAATGGCGCTTGCAACTTCAAAACCTTGTTGGTCACCGGATGGCGGAACTGGAGCGATCTAGCGTGCAGATGGAGCCTTTGTGTGATACCCGGCCCTTCGATGGCAGCCTTGACCCCGTATTTTGAATCTCCAAGCAATGGGAAGCCCATATGGGCGGCATGAACGCGGATTTGGTGGGTACGGCCTGTCTTCGGCATGAAGGCAACAAACGCCGCCGTCTTACCGGCGACTTCCATCACCTCGTAATTTGTATAGGCCTTCTGACCTTCTTTTTGATCGACGAGCATTTTGTCTTTGTCAGGACCGACCGTTCCTTTGATCAGCGGGGCTTTGATTTCGCCCTGCATATCGAGCGGCGCAGGCGATGTGATGGCCCAGTAAATTTTCTTCATATCGCGGCTCTGGAACATACGGCCCAGACGACGCGCCATTTCAGCGGAACGCGCGAGCAGCAATACGCCGGATGTATCTTTATCCAGACGGTGCACCAAGCGGGGTTTCACGCCGTCCTTGGTCGTCAATGCTTCCAACATTCCATCGATGTGCCGTTGAATATTCATACCGCCTTGCGTGGCGATACCGGCAGGTTTATTGATCGCAAGAACATCACCATCATCATAGATTACAGCCTTGATCATCATTTCGGCATCTTCTTCGCGAAGACGATAACCATCGGCATGGGTCGGGCGTTCATCCATTGGCGGCAGACGGATTTCCTGTCCCGCGACAAGGCGCGTGTCAGGCTTTGCCCGTTTACCATCAACACGGATTTGTCCCGTACGGATGAGTTTTTGCGCCATGACAAAAGACATTTCTTCGACGTTCTTTTTCAGCCAGCGATCCAATCGCTGGCCGTCGTCGTCCTTAGGAATGGTGATATGTTGAACGTCTTTCATGGCTCAGGTTTTAAAGGGCCAGTTGCCATTTGTCCAGCATGCGTTCCATTCCGCCGCCTTTCAGGGTTAATTGGCGGGCTTCATCCGGTAAACACCAGCGAAGTTCATTGGATTCATGGCTTATCGTGAAGGATTCATCGGCGGCCGATTGAACACGAAACAGATAGCGGATATCGAAATGCATATGCGCGGGTTCTTGCTTGTGCGGGTTCGCAGGAATGGCGTGCACATCGACATCGAATGTACCGTGAATAACAGCTTCTATATTTTTAATGCCGGATTCTTCGATGATTTCACGTTTTGCCACATTCATAATATCCATATCGCCATCGGCATGGCCGCCAAAGCATAACCATTTATTCAAAACGCGGTGGTGATTCATCAATACGCGTTTTCCATCCGCGCTGATCAACAAACCGGATCCCGTTACATGGCCGGGATTGAAATGCGTTCGGTGATAGCAATCATCTCCATGGTTTTCGATGAGAGCAAAAATATCAGTATAATGCTGCTGTTCGGCATCAACGGGTTTGTAGGCGCGCAAGATATCAAGCATTTTTCTTGTCCCGAAGTTTGGCCCAATAATCCAGACGTTTGCGCAGCTCCCGTTCGAAACCGCGTTCAGGGGGATTATAAAAGACTTCGCGCTCCATCTCGTCCGGAAAATAATTCTGCCCCGAAAAATTATCTTCGGCATCGTGATCGTACTCATACCCCGATCCGTAGCCCAGATTTTTCATCAGTTTGGTCGGTGCGTTCAGAATATGTTTGGGCGGCATGAGCGAACCCGTTTGTTCCGCCGCGCGTTTCGCCGCCTTGATCGCTGTGTAGGCTGCGTTCGATTTCGGTGCGGAAGCCATATAGATGACGGCTTGCGCGATTGCCAATTCACCTTCTGGCGAGCCAACACGTTCATACATTTCCCATGCGGCCAGCGCCTGTTGCACGGCTTGCGGATCGGCGAGACCGATATCTTCCACCGCCATGCGGGCGACACGGCGAGCTATATAGCGCGGGTCTTCGCCGCCCGTGAGCATACGGGAAAGCCAATAGAGCGCGGCATCAACATCGGACCCACGCACGGATTTATGCAGCGCGCTGATCAGATTATAATGGCTGTCGTCTTTTTTATCGTAGAGCGGTGCGCGTTTTTGCAGAAGTTTGGTCAGGCCTTCGGTGTCGAGTTTTTCTTTCTGCGCCAGAACCTGTTCGGTAAGGTTGAGCGCATAACGACCATCGCCATCAGCCATAGCTTTCAATGTTTCGCGGGCGTTAGGATCCAGCGGTAGTTTCTTGCCCGCGTCTTTTTCGGCACGTCGCATGATTTGTTCGATCGCGTCTTCATCGAGGCGTTTCAGAACCAAAACTTGCGAGCGGGATAAAACAGCGCCGTTTAATTCAAAGGATGGATTTTCTGTCGTCGCGCCGATGAGGATGATCGTTCCATCTTCCATCACAGGCAGGAATGCATCCTGCTGCGATTTGTTGAAGCGGTGAATTTCATCGACGAACAACAATGTGCCCTTGCCATTACGGCGGCGCAGTTTTGCAGATTCAAAAACTTTTTTTAAATCGGCAACGCCGGAAAAAATCGCCGATATTTGTTCGAAATGAAGATCAGTATGATGGGCCAAAATACGCGCCATCGTAGTTTTGCCGCATCCGGGCGGGCCCCATAAAATCAGCGATGAAAGATGGCCGCTTTCAACCATCCGGCGCAGAGTGCCATCAGGCCCGACCAGATGATCTTGGCCTACAATATCATCCAGAGTTTGCGGGCGCAGACGGTCCGCCAGCGGGCGCGGCGCGTCTTGGCTGTGGTCGGTTTCGGGGCTGTCAAACAGGGTGGATGGCATAGCCAGAACATAGAGCGAACGGGCCCTAAATACCAGCCTTTTAACGGATCACGATCTGCGTTTTCTGACCGTTTCTTTCGATGGTAATGGCGAAAATCTTCTGCTTTAGGGCCTTCGCAATAGCGGCCTCGAGATACTTCACATCCTTTACTTCATCCTTGTTGATGGCAAGGATCAGATCACCGGATTGAACAAGACGCGATGCGCTGTCCATCACCACAACGCCCTCTTCTTTCTGGATGTTTAATTCAATGGACACGGCAGGATTGATATTGGCCACGGTGACGCCACTCAAAGGATGACGACCTTCCAGTTTTTTCTGATTGCGCGGCGGTGAGTCCGGTGCTGCGATGGACCTAACGGTGAATGTTTTTTCTTCGCCTTTGCGCAGAACATCCAGTGTGACTTCTTCGCCCAAAGGTAATGTGGCAAGACGGAATTTCAATTCAGCACCGTCATTGATGGCGCGACCGTTTACTTTCACGACAACATCGCCTACCTGCATGCCTTCTTTGACAAGCGGGCTGGCGGAATGGATTTTCGTGACCAGAACACCATGCGGCACTTTCATACCCAGTGATTCCGCGATGTCGGAACTGACCGGTTGACCATCAATACCAAGCCATGTGCGAGCGATGTATTTTTCAGTATGATTGCCGCCTTTTTCCGCCGCGATAACTGTTGCCACCATTTCGGACGGGATAGCAAAACCAATACCTAGCGAGCCGCCGGAGCGTGAATAAATGGCCGAATTGATACCGACAACACCGCCATCCATGGCCACCAAAGGCCCGCCGCTATTGCCCGGATTGATTGCGGCATCCGTCTGGATAAAGAAGTTGAAATCATTGATGTTGAGCGAAGAGCGCGCGAGTGCGGACACTATTCCACTCGTTACTGTCTGTCCCACGCCGAACGGATTGCCGATGGCAATGACGATATCGCCGACTTCCAGATTTTCGGATGGCTTGAGCGGTGCGTGTGGAAGAAGTTCACCTTTTGCATCAACACGCAGAATTGCTAGATCCGATTTTTCATCGAGCAGTGAAATTTTTGCTTCGAATTCGCGACGGTCATTCAAGACAACCATGATTTCCTGCGCGCCTTTGACAACGTGAGCATTGGTAATGATCAAACCATTCGGTTCCACGATCACACCGGAACCCAGCGAGCTTTGAACTTGCTCTCTCGTTAAACCACGTGCGCCGAGATCACCGAAAAATTGCTGGAACAAGGGATCACCCATGAAAGGGCTTACACGTTGTTGAACGACACGTTTGGTATAAATGTTCACAACGGCTGGTGCCGTTTTCTTTACCACCGGTGAAAAGGACATGGTTATTTCAGCGCGGGAGTCCGGCACGACGCGATCTTGCGCGAAGGCGGTTGCCCCCACCATCACACACACGGCCGCGAATATTTGTAATGCTCTGATTCCCATGGCTATTTTTTAGATCTCGATTTAGGCAGCATTATGACTTTATTCCCTTTATTTTGCCCCTTTGAATGATTATTCTCAAACCATGCGAAAAACAATCAAAGACATTCAGGCCCGTAAAGGGACCGACCCTATCGTGGCCCTTACCGCCTATACGGCCCCTATGGCCAAGGCGCTGGACAGCCATTGTGATATCCTTCTGGTGGGCGATAGCGTTGCCATGGTTTTGTATGGCGAGCCATCAACCCTGCAGGCCGATATGGAGATGATGATCCGCCATGGCCGCGCCGTGCAGAATAGTTCTACGCAGGCACTTGTAATCGTCGATATGCCTTTTGGCAGCTATCAAGAAAGCAAGGAAGTGGCGTTCCGCAATGCCGCCCGCATCATGAAAGAAACGGGCGCGACGTGCGTAAAGATCGAGGGTGGTTCCGAAATGGCGGAAACGGTTTCATATCTGGCCCAGCGCGGCGTTCCCGTTGTCGGCCATATAGGATTACAGCCTCAATCGGTCAACATGATGGGCGGATTCAAAGCCCAAGGGCGCGATGCAGTTAGCGCACAAAAAATTCTGGAAGACGCCAAAGCGATCGATAAAGCCGGCGCGTTTTGTATCGTCGTGGAGGGTGTTGCAGAAGCACTCGCAATAGAGATTACAAAGACTGTTCCCTGCCCCACGGTCGGTATCGGCGCGAGCGCATCTTGCGATGGGCAGATATTGGTGGCTGAAGATATGCTCGGCATGACAACCGGCAAAAAACCCAAATTCGTTAAGGAATATGCGCAATTGTTCGGTGACATCGAAAAGGCGGCGGCAGAATATGCGACGCAGGTACGCGCCCGCGCCTTCCCGCAAAAGGATCATCTCTACCAATCAGCGACTCAACCCGCACCTTCTTTGGCGGCAGCAATCATCGAAGATTTTGCGAGCCTGAAGATTGAAGAAAAGCCACGCTCAGAGTCCCTTAAAGAACAGGAACCTGTCATAGAGCCGGAAGAAAAACCCGCAACACCGTTTTTCAATAGTGTGCTTAGAGCCACCAGACGCCACTAAAGAAAAAACCCCGCTCTCGCAGCGGGGTTTTTTAATTCATTCTAAAATTAAGCTGCTGCCTTTTTCTTAGCTGGTGCTTTTTTCGCCGGAGCCTTTTTGACTGGCTTTGCAGCTGCTTCTTCTTCGTGCTCGCTGTCTGCGAAGAGAGGGCCGCTGTCTTGACCTTTTGCCGTTACATCGCGGTCAACCAGTTCGATGACTGCCATTGGTGCG